>CAXTBU010000023.1:0-39902 GCA_964242885.1 uncultured Actinomycetales bacterium | reverse complement strand
GCCGGGCCGCGCCGCTGCGCCCGGGCGCTGCAGCGACCGACGCCGCCGCCCCGCGGGTGGACGCCGCGGGCCTGCCGGCCGCGGCCCGGTCGGTGGCCGCCGGTGAGGGCACCCGAACCGCCGTCTGCCCGACGCGCCCGGGCATCCCGACCGCCCTGGGCGCCGTGACGTTCGGGAACCGCCCGGCCTGGCTGGCGGTGACCGCCGTGCGCGGCGGAGCCCTGCTGGTCGAGGTGACGCGTACGGTCTGCGGACCGGTCGAGCTCGGTCGGACCCTCCCGGCGCGGTGACGCCGGCGGTCGGGAATGGCCGACGGCCCGACCCCGTTCTGCATCCCGGGACCCCACGTCCCGCACCCCGTCCAGGAGGACACCCCCACGATGACCGACGTTCTCCACGATCTCGTGATCGTGGGATCGGGCCCGGCTGGTTACACCGCAGCCGTGTACGCCGCCCGCGCCGACCTGCACCCGGTCGTGCTCGAGGGGTCCGTGACCGCGGGTGGCGCGCTGATGAACACCACCGAGGTCGAGAACTTCCCCGGCTTCCCGACCGGCGTCCAGGGCCCGGAGTTGATGGGCGCGTTCCGCGAGCAGGCCGAACGCTTCGGCGCCCGACTCATCCGCGACGACGCCGTGTCGATGGACCTCACCGGCGACGTCAAGGTCGTCCGGACCGCCGACGCGGAGTACCGGGCACGGGCCGTCGTCCTGGCCACCGGATCGCGGTACAAGACCCTCGGCCTGCCGGAGGAGCACCGCCTGTCCGGGCACGGCCTGAGCTGGTGCGCCACCTGCGACGGCTTCTTCTTCCGCAACCAGGACATCGCCGTGGTCGGTGGTGGTGACTCCGCGCTGGAGGAGGCGACCTTCCTGGCCCGCTTCGCCCGGTCGGTCACCGTCGTCCACCGTCGCGGCCAGCTCCGGGCCAGCAAGGCGATGGTCCGGCGCGCCGAGGCCGAGCCGAAGATCACGTTCGCGTGGCACAGCGAGGTCGCCGCCATCTCCGGCGAGCAGTCGGTGACCGGGGTGACCCTGCGCGATCCCCGCACCGGCGAGGTCCGCGACCTGGCGGTGACCGGCGTGTTCGTCGCCATCGGCCACGAGCCGCGCTCGGAGCTGGTCACCGGCCAGGTGCAGCTGGACCCGTCCGGCTACGTGGTCACCGCGCCCGGCAGCACCGCCACCGACCTCGACGGCGTGTTCGCCTGCGGGGACCTGGTCGACCACACGTACCGCCAGGCGATCACGGCCGCCGGCTCCGGATGCGCCGCCGCCCTGGACGCCGAGCGGTGGCTGGCCGCCCGCGAGGACTTCACCCCGACCGTCGCCGTCGAGGAGTCGACCGACGCCCGCCTGGTGGCGAGCACCCGAGCCTGACCCGTTCCGGCACCGCCGCCGAAGACCCGCCCATCGAGATGCACGACACCGAGAGGAAGACCATGAGCTCCGTGACCCCGGTCACCGACGCCGAGTTCCAGAAGTCCGTCCTGAACGCCGACAAGCCCGTGCTGGTCGACTTCTGGGCCGAGTGGTGTGGCCCGTGCCGCGCCGTCAGCCCGGTCATCGACGAGATCGCCGGCACCAACGGCGACAAGATGGAGTTCCGCAAGATGAACGTCGACGAGAACCCGCAGACCCCGTCGACCTATCGCATCACCTCCATCCCGACGCTGAACGTGTACCGCGGCGGCGAGCTGGTGAAGTCGATCGTCGGCGCGAAGCCCAAGTCGGCGCTGCTGGCCGACCTCGCCGAGTTCCTCTGATCGACCCCGTCCGCACCGCCCGGCCCGGCACCCCCGGTCCGGGCGGTGCGCCGTTTCCCCGTACCGGGCCGCCGACCGACGGCGCCCCTACGATGACCCGGGTCCCGACAGGCCCGATGACCACCTCCGGAGGACCCCCAGCGTGAGCGACACCGCCGGCACCGCGGCCGGCCACGCCGGAACCGCGCCCGGCCGGGCCGAGACCGGCGGCACCGGAGCCGGCTTCGGCGAACCCGCCGGACGGCTGGCCGAGCTCGGGTTCCTCCCGCACGGATCGGCCGGCGCTGACGCGCTCCGCGCCGCGGTCCGCCGGTTCCAGCAGCACCGCGGGCTGCCGGCGACCGGTGAGCTCGACGCCACCACGCGGGCGCACCTGGACGAGGCCCGCTGGTCACTCGGGGACCGGGTCCTCTGGTTCGCCGCCGGCCACCCGTTCACCGGCGACGACGTGACCGCCCTGCAGCACCGGCTGCTCGAGTTCGGCTTCGACGTCGGGCGGGTCGACGGGCTGTTCGGGCCGCGCACCGACCACTGCCTGCGCGACTTCCAGACCAACTACGGCCTGCCCGTCGACGGCACCTGCGGGCCGGCGACGTTCGGTGCGCTGCGCCGGCTGTCCCGGCCCCGGGTCACCGGCGGCCGCGCCGACGCGCTGCGCGACATGGAGCAGCTGCACCGGGCCGGTCCCGCGCTGCCGGGCAAGGTCGTCGTGGTCGACCCCGGGCACGGCGGCGCGGACAGCGGCGCGACCGGTTGGGGACTGACCGAAGCCGAGGTCTGCCTGGACCTGGCGAACCGGGTCGTCGGCCGGCTGCGCGCCGTCGGCGTCACCGCGTACCTGACGCGCTCGGAGCTGGCCGCCGACGAGACGCTGCCGGAGACCGACCGCGCCGAGTTCGCCAACGCCACCGGCTCGGACCTGGTGGTGTCGCTGCACTGCAACGACCACTCCGATGCCGCCGCCGAGGGCGTGGCCACCTACTACTACGGCAGCCCCACGCAGGGCTCGATCTCCACCACCGGCGAGCGGTTCGCCGGGCTGCTGCACCGCGAGCTGCTCGCCCGGACGTCGTTCCGCGACTGCCGGACCCACGAGGGCCCGTTCGACCTGCTCCGGTTCACCGGGATGCCGGCCGCCCGGGTCGAGGTCGGCTACCTGTCCAACCCCGGCGACGCTCGCGCGCTGGCCGACGACACCGTCCGCGACGCGATCGCCGAGGCGCTCGTGGTGGCCATCCAGCGGGTCTACCTGCCGCCGGAGTCCGATGCGCCGACCGGGATGCTGCGGCTGTCCGAGCTCGCGGGCTGACGCCCCACCCTGCCGACCGAGGCCCGCGGCGCCGGCGCCACGCCGGCCGGGACCAGCGCCGTCCGCACCCGGTCCACGGCCGCCTGCACGTGCGCCGACAGCGGCAGCGTGGTCGTGACGTCCAACCGCAACCGGGGCGTCGTCGGGTGCGGGCGGACCACCCGGAACCCCAGGGCGACCAGCGCGTCGGCCGGCACCAGGCACGGGATCGGCCGCCGCTGCCAGCCGAAGGCCTCGACCGCCACGATGCCCGCTCGCGCCGCCTCGGCGACCACCCCCTGCAGCAGCCAGCGGGCGATCCCGGTGTGCCGGAACTCCGGGTCGACCCACATCGTGGCCAGCGCGGTGGCGTCCGCGGCGATCGGCGAGGTCGGCAGCCCGGCGGTCCTGGTCAACGCGCCCGGCGTCGCGGCGAGCGCGTACCCCGCGGTCGCGCCGTCGACGACCGCGACCTTCCCCACCGACCGCTGCTGCAGCAGCACACCGGAGGCCCACGCCTCCTTCTCGAAGGCGGCGTCGCCGCTCTCCGCCGCGCGCGTGGCCGACCGGGCGTCGAGCTCCCAGAAGACACAGGACCGGCAGTCGTCGGGCAGCCGGTCGAGCTCGGCGAGGGTGAGGTCGACGAGCTGCCGCCGCCTCATCCGCCCCGCCGTCCCACGGCACCGCCCCTTCCCGGTCTTCCGCTGCCCGGCCCGGCCGTCCCCTGCGCGCGGACCAGGCTAATGGCGCGGCCGGTGGCGAGCCCGGGTCCCGGGGCCCGGACCGTAGGGTTCCCGGCATGACCAGCGCGCCTCCCTCACGTGCGCTCACCCCCCGGGAACAATCGCGGGAGCTGGCTCCGGTCCGTCAGCTGTCGTTCACCGCGTCCGAGGTCATCGCCCTGGTGCTGATCAGCGTCGGGGGGTTCGCGCTGCCGATCGTGCTGCCGGTGGTCGGCCTCCTGCTGCTCTGGCGGTCCCGGTCCTGGCGCCGGTCGGACAAGGGCGTGGCAACGGCGATCGTCGCGCTGCCGATGCTGCTGGTCGCCGGTGGGCTGGCGTTCGCGCTGCTGTTCCGGGTCTGGGACTTCGGGTGAACGTCGCCCGGTTCTACCCGTACCTGGTCTTCGCCTCCACGGCGGTCGGGGTCGTGG
The DNA here is from genome assembly GCA_964242885.1 of uncultured Actinomycetales bacterium. Classification (GTDB taxonomy): domain Bacteria; phylum Actinomycetota; class Actinomycetes; order CAXTBU01; family CAXTBU01; genus CAXTBU01. The sequence goes on along the minus strand of CAXTBU010000023.1, from coordinate 35,696 downwards.
CGGCGCTCTACCTCGTCCTGCTGCGGATCGTCCGCGACCGCCGCTCGCGCTGACCGACCCGTCCGGTCGTTGCGAGAGCAGCGCTCTCGATACAGCCGGCGATGCGCGCCGAGGTCGGGCGGGGGTGTGCGGGCGGGGGTGTGCCGGCGGAGGCGTGCGGGCGGGTCCGCGCGGCCGGTCCGGCGATACCGTGGGCCGATGACCGCAGGCGAGCGAGGCCGGAGTCCGCACGACGACCCGACCCCGGCCGCCGCTCCCCGGATCGCGGGCCTGGACCCGCTGCCGGGCACCGGCCCGGCGGCGGTGCGCACCGGGTCCCGGCTGGACGACTACCTGCCCCGCTACTCCGCCCGGGCGCACGGGATGACCAGCAGCGAGATCCGCGCCCTGTTCTCCGTCGCGAGCCGGCCCGAGGTGGTGTCGCTGGCCGGCGGGATGCCCAACCTCGCCGACCTGCCGCTGGACGTGCTGGGCGGACTGGCCGGGGACCTGCTCCAGCGCTCCGGCACGACCGCGCTGCAGTACGGGTCCGGACAGGGCGAGCCGGCGATGCGGGAGGCGATCTGCGAGGTCATGCGGGTCACCGGCGTCACCGGTCACCCCGACGACGTGACCGTCACCGTCGGGTCCCAGCAGGCGCTGGACCTGGTCACCAAGGTGTTCTGCGACCCGGGTGACGTGGTCGTCGCCGAGGGGCCGAGCTACGTCGGGGCCCTCGGGGTGTTCCGCAGCTACCAGGCGCAGGTCGTGCACGTGGAGATGGACTCCGCCGGGCTGGTCCCCGAGCGGCTGGCGGCGGCGCTCACGTCGCTGCGCGCGGCCGGCCGGCGGGTGAAGTTCCTCTACACCATCCCCAGTCACCACAACCCGGCCGGCGTGTCGATGACCGCCGAGCGGCGTGCGGCCGTCGCCCGGATCTGCGCGGCGCACGACGTGTTCGTCGTCGAGGACGACCCGTACGGGCTGCTGGGCCTGGACGGGGTCCAGCACCGACCGATCCGCGCCGACCACCCGGACAACGTTCTCTACCTGGGCTCGTTCTCCAAGACCTTCGCCCCGGGCGTCCGGGTCGGCTGGGCGCTGACCCCGCACGCGGTGCGGGAGAAGCTGGTGCTCGCGCAGGAGTCGGCGACCCTGTGCCCGCCGCGGTTGTCGCAGGAGCTGGTGACCTCCTACCTGCAGAACTACGACTGGCTCGGGCAGATCAAGGTCTTCCGCGAGATGTACCGGGAACGCCGCGACACGATGCTCGAGGCGCTGGCCGAGACGATGCCGGCCATCAGCCCGCAGATCACCTGGACCCGGCCCGACGGCGGCTTCTACGTCTGGGTGCAGCTGCCGCCCGGGATGGACGCCAAGGCGATGCTGCCGCGGGCGATCCGCGCCCGGGTGGCCTACGTGTCCGGCACGGCCTTCTACGCCGACGGCTTCGGCTCCCGCTACCTGCGCCTGTCCTACTGCTACCCGACGCCGGAGCGGATCCGGGAGGGCGTGCGCCGCCTCGCCCGGGTCCTCGCCGAGGAGATGGACGTCCGGCGCCTGTTCGGTGCCGACGGAGCCGGCCTGTCCCCGACCGAGGCCGTGCACGGCGCCCCGGCCGGGTCCGTCCCGGGCACCTGGAGCGACCGGGACTCCCGCGGCGCCGCCGTCGCGCCCGCGCCGGACGCCCGGTGAGCGACCTGGGCCGGGTCGTCGTCGTCGCCGGCGGGTTGTCCAGCGAGCGCGACGTGTCCCTGCGGTCGGGCCGCCGGGTGAGTGAGCACCTGCGGTCGGCCGGCGTCGACCTGGTCGAGGTCGACTCCGGGCCGGACCTCATCTCCTACCTGCGCGACGACCCGCCGGCCGCGGTGTTCCCCGCGGTGCACGGTCGCAGCGGGGAGGACGGCGCGCTGCGCGAGGTCCTGGACCTGCTCGGGGTCCCCTACGTCGGGTCGACCCCGGACGCCTGTCGCCTCGCCTGGGACAAGCCGGTCGCGAAGGCCGTGCTGGCCCGCGCCGGCGTCCGGAGCCCGCGCGGGGTGGCCGTGCCGCACGCCACGTTCTCCGAGCTCGGCGGACCGGGTCTGCTGCAGGCGGTGACCGCCGGCCTCGGGCTGCCGTTGATGGTCAAACCGGCCCGGGCCGGGTCCGCGCAGGGCTGCCGCTACGTCGAGACGGCCGCGGACCTGCCGGAGGCGATGGTCGAGTGCTTCGGCTACGGCAGCACCGCGCTGTTCGAACAGGTCGTCGTCGGCACCGAGGTCGCCGTGTCGGTGGTGGACACCGGCAGTGGCCCGCGCGCCCTGCCGCCGGTGGAGATCGTCCCGGTCGGCGGGCGCTACGACTACGAGGCGCGGTACAGCGCGGGGACGACCGAGTTCTTCGTCCCCGCCCGGCTGGACGACGCGGCCACGGCGGCATGCGTCGAGGTGGCGTTGGCCGCGCACCGGGGGCTGGGCCTGCGGGACGTGTCCCGCTCGGACCTCGTGGTGGACGCCGACGGCGTCCCGTGGTTCCTCGAGGTGGCCACGACCCCGGGGATGACCGAGACCTCGCTGCTCCCGCAGGCGATCGCCGCCGCGGGACTGGACCACGGGGTGGTCTACCGCGACCTGGTGGTCGCCGCGGTGAGCCGCAGCGCCTGACCGCCGGACGCCTCAGTCCTGGCCGCTGGTTCCACCGGCGATCACCGCGCTGATCCGCCGCAGGTCCTCGGTCGTCGCGAAGTCGATGACGATCCGTCCCCGGGACCGGCTGGCGCTCACCGTCACCCTGGTCTCCAGGCGGTCGCCCAACAGCTGCGCGACCTCGTCGTGCTCCGGGGACCCCACCGTGGCCACCCGCGTCGCGCGCCGGCCGGGGGCGGCACCGGTTCCGCCGGAGCTGACGATCTCCTCGGTCGCCCGGACCGACAGGCCCTCGGCGACGATCCGGCCGGCGAGGTCCTCCTGCGCCGCGGCGCCGGCCAGGGCGACCAGTGCGCGAGCGTGGCCGGCCGACAGGACCCCGGCGGCGACCCGGCGCTGGACCGGCGGGGACAGCTTGAGCAGGCGCAGCGTGTTGGAGATCTGTGGGCGCGACCGGCCGATCCGCCGGGACAGCTCCTCCTGCGAGCAGCCCGCGTCGTCCAGCAGCTGCTGGTAGGCGGCCGCCTCCTCCAGCGGGTTGAGGTCCGCCCGGTGCAGGTTCTCCAGCAGCGCGTCGCGCAGCAGGTCCCGGTCGTCGGTCTCGCGGACGATGGCCGGGATCGTGGTCAGGCCCGCCTGCCGGCTGGCGCGCAGCCGCCGTTCGCCGAGGACCAGCTGGTAGGCGCCGGGCTCGGCGGTGGGACGGACGACGACGGGCTGGAGCAGGCCGACCTCGCGGATGGACGCGACCAGCTCGGCCAGCGCGTCGGGGTCGAAGACGTCCCGGGGCTGGCGGGGGTTCGCGCTGATCGCGTCGACCGGCAGCTCCCGCAATGCGGGGCCGCGGTCGGGCGCCGGCGGCGCGTCGGGGTCGTCCCCGGCGGTGTCGTCCGTTCCACGTGGAACGGCGCCGAGTGGAGGGACCTCGCCGACCGGCAGCCCCGGGTCTGCTCCCGCGCCGTGCGCCTCGGCCACCGACTCGGGGCCCGGCGCGGTGAGGCTGTCCGCTGAGCCGCCGAGCAGCCACCGGTCCACGGCATCCCGCTCGCCCGCCGGCCCGGTCGCAGCCGGGCCGGTCGGGATCAGTGCGCCGAGCCCGCGCCCGAGTCCCCGTGGCATGCGTCGCCTTCCGTCGCCGTGACTGGACACGTCAGCCTCGGCCGGCGGCGGCGTTCACCGCGGGAGGCTCGCCGCCAGTTCGCGCGCGGCCTCGATGTAGGACAGCGACCCGGAACTGCCGGGGTCGTAGGTGAGCACCGTCTGCCCGTAGCTCGGGGCCTCGGACACCCGGACCGAGCGGGGGATCGCCGTGGACAGGACCCGGTCGGCGAAGTGCGCGCGGACCTCGTCGGCGACCTGGGCCGCCAGCCGGGTCCGCGCGTCGTACATCGTCAGCAGGATCGTGGAGATCCGCAGGCCCTCGTTGAGGTGGCTGGTGACCATGTCGATGGTCTGCACCAGCTGGCCGAGGCCCTCCAGCGCGTAGTACTCGCACTGGATGGGGATCAGCACCTCGTCCGCGGCCACGAGGGCGTTGAGGGTGAGCAGCCCCAGCGACGGCGGGCAGTCGATCAGCACGTAGTCGAGCTGCTCCGACTCCTCCAGGCCGGCCAGGTGTGCGGTGATGGCCCGGCGCAGCCGCAGCTCGCGGGCGACCATCGGCACCAGTTCGATCTCGGCGCCGGCCAGGTCGATGGTCGCCGGGACCACCCGCAGGCCGGCGATGCCGGGGCTGTCCCGCACGGCCGCGGCGAGGTCCCGGCCGTCGATGACCGACTCGTACACCGACGGCGAGCCGGCGGGGTGGTCGATGCCCAGCGCGGTCGAGGCGTTGCCCTGCGGATCCAGGTCGACGATCAGGACCCGCTGCCCGTGCAGTGCGAGGGCCGCGCCGAGGTTCACGGTGGTGGTCGTCTTGCCCACGCCGCCCTTCTGGTTGGCGATCACCATCACCCGGGTACGGGCCGGGCGCGGGAAGGCGTCGGCCGGGTGGGCGGACCGCAGCCGCGCCGCGACCCGGGCGGCGGCCGCGATCGGGGTGTCGTCGGGACCGGGGGACGGCGGCGCTGGCTCGGCCGGGGACGTGGCCGGCGGCGCTGGCCCGGACGGGGACGGGAGGGCGATGGGCGCGGGGGGGGGCTGGACGTCCGGGGCCTTCTCGGCATCCGGGGTGGGGGATCGCGACGGCGACTCGCCCGTTCCACGTGGAACGGGGGTTCCGGGCACCGGCGCCGGAGCAGTCGCGACCGTTTCACGTGGAACGGTGGCCGGTCGTCCCCCCGGCCAGCCCAGGCCGGTGGGCGTGCCGACCGATGTTCCGACCGACGTGCCGCCCGGCCATCCCAGCCCGCGCCCCGCCGTCATCGGCCAGCCCTCCGTCCGGTGCCCCGCCGCCGGGTCGTGCCGCGGCCTGCGCTGTCGCGGCCATCCTGGTGCCCGGCGCCGACATCGACGCGGACGACGCGCACCGACCCGTCGCCGTCCGGCCCGCCCAGCACGACGACCCCCGCCGTCGCGCCGACGGCGGGAATCGCCTGCCCGACAGCCGCCAGCTCCTCCTCGGCGGTCCGGCCCTTCAGCGCCAGAACGGTGCCGCCGGGGCGGGTCAGTGGGACGAGCCAGCCCAGCAGCCTGTCCAGCCCCGCCACCGCCCGCGCGGTGACCACGTCGAACGGGCCGATCGCGTGCTCGGTGCCGGCGGCATCGACGGCCACCGGCCCGCGCCCGTCCACCCGGCCCCGTACGACGTCGACCGACGTCAGGCCCAGCGCGGCGACCACCCGGTCGAGGTACGCGACCCGACGGGCAAGCGGGTCGACGAGGGTGACCGACAGGTCGGGTCGGGCGATCGCCAGGGCCACGCCCGGCAGCCCCGCGCCCGACCCGACGTCGCAGACCGTCGCCCCGCGGGGTACCAGGGTCGCGACGACCGCGCTGTTGACCAGATGCCGGTCCCACAGCCGCGGCACCTCGCGCGGGCCGATCAGCCCCTGCGTCACCCCGGTCGTCGCCAGGTCGTCGGCGTACCGGACAGCGAGGTCGAGTCGCTCGCCGAACACGGCGCGCGCCAGCGGGCCCGGTGCAGCTGCGCTACCGGGGTCCGGGTCCGCCCCGCTCAGGAGGGGCTCATGACCGGCCCGGGACCAACCGCCGACCGGAGTCAGGACGCACGGACGACGACGTGCCGCTTCGGGTCTTCACCCTCGGAGTCCGACACCAGGTCCAGCGCCGCCACGGCGTCGTGGGCGATCTTCCGCTCGAAGGCACTCATCGGCGGCAGCGACACCGGGCTGCCGTCGGAGCGCACCCGCCCTGCGGCATCGGTCACGAGGGCGCCGATCGCCGCGCGCCGCCGCTCGCGGTAGCCGTCGACGTCCACGACGAGCCGGCTCCGCTGCCCGGTCTCCCGGGTGACGGCCAGCCGGGTGAGGTCCTGCAGGGCGGTGACGACCGCCCCGTCCTCACCGACCAGGTGGCCGAGGTCGCCACCGACCAGGGACACGATCGCGCGGTCCCCGTCCACGTCGAGGTCGATGTCCCCGTCCAGGTCGGCGATGTCGAGCAGCTCCTCGAGGTAGTCCCCGGCGATGTCGCCCTCGCGTTCGAGCAGGTCGGCGGGGCTGTCGCCGTCCCCGGCCGCGGCGGGCGCCGCGTCGACCGGAGCCGCGTCGACCGGAGCCGCGTCGACCGGAGCCGCGTCGACCGGAGCCGTGTCGACGGGATCGGCGACAGCCCCCGCCGGATCGGCGGGCGCGTCGACCGGGCCGGGGTGGGTCACGTCGGGAAGTCCTCTCGTCGGGGCTGCCCGGGAGTCGGGCTGGCGTGCGTGGCGCGCTCGGCGGCGGTCACCGGCCGGGCCTGCGCTGCGGCGACGACCCGGCGCGGCCCGGTCGCTGTGCCGGGCGGGCACCCGGGCGCGCCGTCGGGCGGCCGGGCGTGGCCGCCGCGGAACCGGTGCGCGCGCTGCGCGTGGTACGTCGGGGCTGCTGCCGGGTGCTCGGCGGGCGGACCTCGACCCCGGACTCCGCGTCGGCCGACACGGCGCCGGCGCCGGTGGCGACGGGGACCACGTCGCCATCGACCGGCTTGCCGGCGGCCTTGCGACGGGCGACCAGCTCGTCCCACGCCGCGGAACCCGGCGTCGGGTTGTGCTTGATGACGTAGTACTGCTGACCGGCGGTCCACACGTTCGTGGTCAGCCAGTACAGGAGAACCCCGATCGGGAAGTTGACGCCGGTCACCGCGAAGATGATCGGGAACGCGTACAGCATCAGCTTCTGCTGCTGGGCGAACGGCCCGGTCAGGGCCTCCGGCGGCAGGTTCTTCCGCGTCAGCTGGCGCTGGGTGATGAAGGTCGTGGCCGACATCGCGATGATCAGCACGATGGTGACGAGCTGCACGACGATCGTGTCCGCGCCGACGAACTTGTCGGAGATCCCCGCACCGAGGAACGTCGCGTCGTGCAGGTTCTGCGCCTGCGCGTCCGACAGCAGACCGCGGGCGACGGGGTTGTCCTTGGCCGCGCCCTCCAGGACCCGGAACAGCGCGAAGAACACCGGCGACTGCAGCAGCAGCGGCAGGCAGGAGGAGAACGGGTTGGTCTTCTCCTCCTTGTAGAGCTTCATCAGCTCCTGGGACTGCTTCTCCCGGTCGTCCTTGTACTTCTTGGTGATCTCCCGGACCTTCGGCTGGATCACCGCCATCTTGCGGCTGGCGTGGATCTGCTTCACGAACAGCGGGATGAGGATCGTCCGGATGACGATGGTCAGACCGACGATCGACAACGCCCACGTCAGGCCGCTGGCCTCGTCCAGACCGAGCCGGGTGAAGACCCAGTGCCACCCCAGCAGGATCGCGGAGACCGCGTAGTACAGCGGACCGAGGATCGTGTCCATCAGTGTCGGGCCTCTCGGGTCGGTGCAGGTCTGGACGACTCACGGTCCGGGAAGGGCACGGGCCCCGCGGTGTCGTGCTCCGGCGCATCACCCCCATCGTCCCTCACCGGGACCGGTCGGGCCGCGACCGGTGTACGCCGGGGCCGGTGGCGATCCACCCGCTCGGCGGCGTCGTGCTCCGGATCGGCGCCGGGTACCGGGTCGTACCCACCCCAGGACCACGGGTTGCACCGCGCCACCCGCCGCGCGGCGAGCCAGCCGCCGCGAACCGCGCCGTGGCGGGTGACAGCATCCAGCGCGTACGCCGAGCACGACGGGTGGTAGCGGCAGACCGGTCCGTACAGCGGGCTGATCACGGCGCGGTAGGCGCGGAGCAGGCGGATCGCCACCCAGGTCACGAGGCGCTCCCCCGGTCGACCCGCCGGACCGACGGCGGCTCGGACCGCCGGTCGGACCGGGAGCGCCGGTCGGCGGGCCCGCGAGCGATCCGCCGGAACGCGGTGTCGAGGTCGGCCGACAGGTCCGTGGTGGCCGCCGCTGCGCCGGGACGGGCCCGGACGACGACGAGCGTCCCCGCTGGGAGCTTCCGCAGCCGGTCGGCGAGCAGGTGGCGCAGCCGGCGCGACACGCGGTGACGCTGCACCGAGTTGCCGACGGTCTTGCCGACGACCAGGCCGGCCCGGGCCGGGCCGGCAGCCGCCCTCAGCGGAAGACCGGGGCCGGCCGGGGAACGGTCGGAACGCTCAGGGGAGCGCGCTGTCTTCTCGAGCAGGTGCACCGTCAACGTTGGCGCGGCGCCCCGGCGCCCGGTCCGGACGACGAGGCGGTGCTCGGCCGGCTTCGTGACCCGCAGCGGCCGAGGCAGCACGGCAGCCTCCGGGTCGAAGCGGGACGGGCGGTCCGGATGGTGCCCGGCGTGATCGGCCGGCAGCTGGCCTGGCGACCACCGGCAGTCGGCGGCACACGCCGGCACCGGTGGGCCGACGTCAGACCGTCAGTTCCTTGCGCCCCTTGGCCCGTCGCGCGGCGATGATCGCGCGGCCGGCGCGGGTCCGCATGCGGAGCCGGAAGCCGTGCTTCTTGGCACGTCGCCGGTTGTTGGGCTGGAAGGTGCGCTTGGACACGGGACAACTCCTCGAGAGGCCGGCGGACCGGCCGAAGACCTGGTCGCCCCGCGGACGTACCCCCCGTCGACGCGGGGGATCAGCCGAGAGCAGGCGCTCAGGTCGTGGGCGGATTGCGGGATCAGGTGTCCGCCCGAGGCTGCGGTGACGTCCCCGGAGGGCGGTGCCGGCAGCCCACGACGGACGGGTCCGGCCGGGGTCAGACCTCGACCGGACCTGCCAACGGTAGGTCGGGTCCGGAGCAGGGTCAAACACGCCCCGGAGGACGGGGGCGGGGTCCGGCGCCGCCGGTCTCGGCAGGGGTGTTGGCAGGCGCCCGGGCTGTTGCTAAGTTCCCCGCTTCACCACCCGCCGATCCGGGCCCCCAGTCGGGCGATCGGTCGCGATGCCGTTCCACGTCCCCGGGCGAGCGCCGTCCGTAGGATGTCCACAGGTTGTGGACAATCTGTGGACGAGCAGAGTGGACCCCGCGCACAGCCAGCACATCGGTGGTCGATGCGTACTGTTCGCAGCGCAGTGATCACGCTCCGTTCATCATGGGGTGGTGGTCGCATCACCTGGTCGGCGAGCGGGAAGGAACAGCGTGACGGACACCGCTGGCGAGGTGACACTCGGCACCACCTGGAGCCGGGCGTTGGCGACCCTCGCCGACCGGCTGCCCGTCCACCAGCGCGTCTGGCTCGACGGGTGCCGACCGGTCCGTGCCGCCGGCGACACGATCACCGTCGAGGCACCGGACGACTTCACCCGCCGGCGGATCGACAGCGGTCTGCGTCCCCTGCTGGTCGACGCGCTCGCGTTCGAGCTCGGGCGCCCCGTCCTGCTGGACATCGAGGTCGAGACCGACACGGCGGCGGCTCCCGGGAACGGCTCGGCGCAGACCCCGACCACGGACGGCTCGAACGGGATCGGCGGCCCTGCTCCGGCTGGCCCGGCTCCGACGGCGGACGAACCGGTCGGCGGCCTGTCCGCCGAGGCCGCCCCGCACTCGGACGAGCGGGCGGCGCACACCGACCAGCGGCCGGCGCACACCGACCAGGGCGCGGCGCACACCGACCAACGCACACCAGGCGAACGGGCGGGCAGGCCGTCGCGCGGTTCGCGGGGGGCGGACGTCGACGAGCGGCTGACCGGCGTCGACGCGCTGACCGCGGACACCCTCACCGCCGACGCGTACGGCGACGCCCGTCCGCCGGCCGCGGACTCCGCTGGCCGCGGCGCGGACCGGCCCCGGCCCGCACGCCGGTCGCGAGAGCCCGTCGGCCTGAACCCGAAGTACGGGTTCGACACCTTCGTCACCGGCTCGTCCAACCGGTTCGCCCACGCGGCCGCGGTCGCGGTGTCCGAGGCGCCGGGCAAGGCCTACAACCCGCTGCTGATCTACGGCGAGTCCGGCCTGGGCAAGACCCACCTGCTGCACGCGATCGGCCACTACGCGGCCAGCCTGTTCAACGAGATCAGCGTCCTGTACGTGAGCTCGGAGGAGTTCACCAACGACTTCATCAACTCGATCCGGGACGACCGGGCGAGTGAGTTCCAGCGCCGGTACCGCGACGTCGACGTCCTGCTCGTCGACGACATCCAGTTCCTGGAGAACAAGGAGCGGACGCAGGAGGAGTTCTTCCACACCTTCAACACGCTGCACAACGCGGACAAGCAGATCGTCATCACCTCCGACCGGCCACCGAAGGAGCTGTCGACGCTGACCGACCGCTTGCGGAACCGGTTCCAGTGGGGCCTGATCACCGACGTCACGCCGCCGGACCTGGAGACACGGATCGCGATCCTGCGGAAGAAGGCCGCCCAGGAGCGCCTCAGCGCCCCGCCGAACGTCCTGGAGCTGATCGCCACCAAGGTGCAGCGCAACATCCGTGAGCTCGAGGGCGCGCTGATCCGGGTGACGGCCTACGCCAACCTCACCCGGGAACCGGTGGACGCCGAGATCGCGGAGCTGGTGCTGCGCGACCTGATGCCGGACAACGCCGATCCGGAGATCGCGGCGAGCTCGATCATGGACACCACCGCCGCCTACTTCGACATCACCGTCGACGAGCTGTGCGGACCGAGCCGCAACCGGAACCTGGTCAACGCCCGCCAGATCGCGATGTACCTGTGCCGGGAGCTGACGGAACTGTCGCTGCCCAAGATCGGGCAGCTGTTCGGTGGCCGTGACCACACCACGGTGATGCACGCCGAGCGGAAGATCCGCGAGGGCCTCAAGGAGCGGCGCACCCTGTTCAACCAGGTCACGGAGCTCACGAACAAGATCCGTCAGCAGCGTCGCTGACCCGGCCAGGGCCGCCCGTCCGCGCCGCGCTGGGCCCACGCGAGCCTGCCCCGGATCCGACCGGACCCGGGGGTCTCGACGCACCGCGACCAGTCGTACACAGTGTGGACAACCTGTGGGTATCTCGGTCGGCGCGCCGCGGGGCGGGTGGACGGCGCGCCGACGCCCTGTGGAAGCCGACCGCGGCGATTCCGGCCGTCCACCGCCGTCCACCGGGCGTGACCGACCGGCACAGGGCTGGCGCGCACGTCGGCCGCTGCCCGTGCCCGCCCCCTGACCAGGCAGGCGAGGACACCGGCCGGCCCCGTCCACACCGTCCACCGCACCTACTGCGATGACGACATCCATCCAGTTGTCTCCGAACAGCCCCACCTGGGCGACCCGGTTGTGGACGGCGGTCGGCGGCGCTGGACGGACCGACCCGTCGCCCTGACGACGTCAGCCCGCCGTGGCAGGATCGCCGCGACCCGCAGCCTCCTGCCGCGGGACGACACGACCACTGGCGCATCCCGTCAGCGGCACCCGCCCAGAGAGGTCCGTCGCCGTGAAGCTGCGCATTGACCGCGACGCCTTCGCCGATGCCGTCGCCTGGGCGGCGCGCAGCCTGCCGAGTCGCCCGGCGGTGCCCGTGCTGGCCGGCCTGCTCATCGAGGCCACGACCGCCGGGAGCCCCCTGGACGCGGCGGGCGCCCCCGCGGGCACCGAGGCCCCCGCGCGGGACACGCTGACGCTGTCCGGGTTCGACTACGAGACCGCGACCCGGGTCGGGCTGCCGGCCGACGTCGGGGAGCCCGGCCGCGTGCTGGTCCCGGGCAAGCTGCTCGCGGACATCTCCAAGAGCCTGCCCGCGGCGCCGGTGGACCTGTCCACCGAGGACAACCGGTTGGTCGTGCGCTGCGGCCCGGCGCGGTTCTCCCTGGCCGTGCTGCCGCAGGACGACTACCCGGACCTGCCGCCGGCGCCACCGGTGTCCGGCACCGTTGCGGCCGCTGCGTTCGCCGACGCGGTGGCCCAGGTGGCGATCGCCGCGGGCCGCGACGACATGCTGCCGGTGCTCACGGGCATCCAGATCGAGATCACCGGGGACCGGCTCCGGTTGCTGGCGACTGACCGGTACCGGCTGGCCGTGCGTGACCTGACCTGGTCCCCGGCCGACCCGGACGCCACCGGCTCGGCGCTGGTGCCGGCCCGGGTCCTGTCGGATGCGGCCAAGGCGATGGCCGCCGGCGGCAGCGTCTCGCTGTCGTTCCCGCTGGGTCGCGCGACGGGGACCGCCAGCGCCGCGGGTGCGCCCTCCGGCGGGTTGATCGGCCTGTCCGGGGGAACCGCCGACGCCCCGCGGACCACCACGACCCGGCTGCTGGACGGGGAGTACCCGAAGGTGATGAGCCTGTTCCCGGCCGAGGCCCCGATCAGCAGCCGGGTCGCGACGGCGCGGCTGCTGGAGTCGGCCAAGCGGGTCGCTCTGGTCGCGGACCGCAACGCCCCGATCCGGCTCGGTTTCGACACCGCCGAGGTGACCCTGGACGCGGGCAGCGGGGAGGACGCGCAGGCAACCGAGGTGCTCGAGGCGGTCACCGACGGCGAGGCCATCTCGGTCGGCTTCTTCCCCGGGTACCTGCTCGACGGGCTGGCGCACCTCGGGGCGCCGACCGCCCAGTTCACCTTCACCCACCCCACGAAGGCCATCGTGCTGACCGGTGCCGCCGGGCCCGACGAGGACGCGGACCCGGCCTACCGCTACCTGGTGATGCCCCGCCGCCTGCCCGGCTGACCCCGCCGCTCCGGTCCGAGCGCGGGCCCGGTTCCGTTGGTGGCCGCCGCGTCCGCCGTGCGAGGCTGCGGCCATGCGAATCGGACTGATCGGGCTGGGCAAGATGGGCGGCAACATGCGGACGCGCCTCCGCAACGCCGGGATCGAGGTGGTCGGCTACGACCACGACCCCGGCAAGAGCGACGCCAAGGACCTGGCCGATCTCGTCGGGCAGCTGCCCGCACCGCGGATCGTCTGGTCGATGCTCCCGGCCGGGAAGATCACGCAGGACACCATCGACCAGCTCGCCGACCTGCTGGACAGCGGCGACCTGATCGTCGAGGGCGGCAACAGCCGTTGGAGCGACGACATCCTGCACGCCGAGCAGCTCGCCCCCAAGGGCATCGCCTACGTCGACTGCGGTGTGTCCGGCGGCGTCTGGGGCCTGGAGAACGGGTACGCGCTGATGGTCGGCGGTGCCGAGGAGGACGTCGCCAGGGCGCAGCCGGTCTTCGACGCGCTCAAGCCGCCGAGTGAGTTCGGCTTCGCCCACGCCGGCAAGGTCGGTGCCGGTCACTACGCCAAGATGGTCCACAACGGCATCGAGTACGGGATGATGCAGGCCTATGCCGAGGGCTACGAGCTGCTCGAAGCCACCGGCGTCGTCACCGACATCACCGCTGTCTTCAAGAGCTGGCGCGAGGGCACGGTCATCCGGTCGTGGCTGCTCGACCTCATGGTCAACGCCCTGGAGGCCGACCCGAAGCTGGACCGCCTGCGCGGCTACGCCGAGGACTCCGGCGAGGGCCGGTGGACGCTCGAGGCAGGCATCGAGCACGCCGTTCCGCTGCCGGTGCTGGCGGCCGCGCTGTTCGCCCGGTTCTCCTCCCGCCAGCCCGACAGCCCGACGATGAAGGCGGTCGCGGCGCTGCGCAACCAGTTCGGTGGCCACGCGGTCCAGGCCGAGGACATCCAGGCCGCCCAGCAGACCCCGCAGGCGCAGACCGAGGACCGCTGAGCTCCGCCACACCGACCACCAGATCCGGGGAGGCGCCGTGTACGTCGCCTCGCTGGAGCTGACGGACTTCCGGTCCTACCCGGCGGTGTCGTTGGAGCTGACGCCGGGAACGACCCTGTTCCTGGGGCCCAACGGCCAGGGCAAGACCAATCTCGTCGAGGCCATCGGGTACGTGGCGACGCTCGGCAGCCACCGGGTCGCCACCGACGCGCCCCTGGTGCGGGCGGGTGCGGACCGGGCCGTGGTGCGCGCGGTCGTGGTGCGCGACGGCCGGCGGGCCCTGGTGGAGCTGGAGCTGGCGACCGGCCGGGCGAATCGTGCGCGGCTGAACCGGCAGCCGGTCCGCCGGCTGACCGACGTCCTGGGCACCCTGCGGACGGTGCTGTTCGCCCCGGAGGACCTCGCGCTGGTGAAGGGCGACCCGGCCGGCCGGCGGGACTTCCTCGACGGGTTCCTGGTGGCGCTGGCACCCCGGTGGTCCGGCGTGCGCAGCGACGTCGACCGGATCGTCCGCCAGCGGACTGCGCTGTTGCGCTCGGCCGCCGGGCTGGCCCGCTCCGGCCGGCGGACCGACCTGCGGACCCTCGACGCCTGGGACGACCAGCTGGTGCGGGCGGGAGCGGAGCTGACCGCCGGGCGCCTGGCCGCGCTGGGCCAGTTGCGTCCGGAGATCGAGCGGGCCTACCGGGTGCTGTCCGGTGGCGGGTCGGCAACGGTTGCGTACCGCTCGACCGTCGTCGACGCGGCCGTCGGGGCGGGCGGCGGGGGGGCCGGGGACGTGGGCGGTGAGGTCGGCGCGGAGGTCGGCGCGGCGTCCCTCGAGACGGCACTGCGCGCGGAGCTGGAGCGGCGGCGCGGCGACGAGATCGACCGCGGCCAGTGCCTGGTGGGGCCGCACCGCGACGACGTCGTCCTGGGTGTCGGCGACCTGCCGGCGAAGGGCTACGCCAGCCACGGGGAGTCCTGGTCGGTGGCGCTGTCGCTGCGGCTGGCCAGCTTCGCTGTGCTGCGCGACCGCGACGACACCGGCGACCCGGTCCTGCTGCTCGACGACGTGTTCGCCGAGCTGGACGAGGCGCGCCGGGCCCGGCTGGCGGAGCTGGTGGCCGACGCGGAGCAGGTCCTGGTGACCGCGGCGGTCCCCGAGGACGTGCCGGCGCAGCTGCTCGACGCGGCCGTCCCGGCCGACGGAGCCGTCCGGGCCGGCGCAGCCGTCCCGGCGGACGGAGCCGATCCGGCGGTGACGATGTTCACCGTGCGCACCGGTGAGGTCACCCGTGCCGCCTGAGGCCCAGCCGCCTGGCGCCCACCCGTCGGACGCCCAGCCGCCTGGTCCGCCGCGGTCGGCACCCGACGCTGTCCCGGCCGATGTCGACGAGACGGGACTGGACCTCGCCCGGTCCGTCGCCGACCGGATCGCCGCCGCCGGCCGTGGCACGCGGCGGCGCCGGCGCCCGGCGCCCGGCCCGGACGGCGCGCGGCAGGACCCGGGGATCGCGGGCCGCGGGACGCGGACCCCGTCCGCTCCCGGGCGGGTCGGCGGGCTGGCCAGCCGTGCGCCGTTCACCGGCCCCGGGCCCGACGACCACGACCCCGCCGCCGTCGGGTCGGCGTTGCGTGACCTGGTCGCCGCCCGTGGCTGGGCCGCCCGCGCCGACGCGGCCGCGGTGCTGGCCCGGTGGTCCGACCTCGTCGGCGAGGAGACGGCCGAGCACTGCCAGCCGGTCGGCCTGGACGAGGGCCGGCTGCGGGTCCGCGCCGACTCCTCGGCCTGGGCGACCCAGCTGCGCCTGCTGGCCCCACGCCTGGTGGCGGCGGTCAACGAGCGGGTCGGCTCGGCGGTGGTGCACGAGCTCGTCGTCGACGGACCCGCCGCGCCGTCCTGGCGGCACGGGCGCCTCGGGGTCCAGGGCGGCCGCGGTCCGCGCGACACCTACGGCTGAGTCCCAGCCCGGTGTTCCGCTGACGGTGGCGCCTCAGCCGCTCTGGTGGCTCCGCGTGGGGGTACCCGTGTCCGATGGCTTCGGCGCCTGGCGAGCGGCACAGGGCCCCGAGCGAGGTGCCCAGAGTCGCCGAACCCGCTCCGGACTGCCCTGTCGGGGTCGGCGCGACGTAGGATGGGCCCGTCAAGCACCGTGTCCGGGTCTCCGCCCTCCACCGCTGCCGACACCGCCGCTCCCCGCCGACCACCCCGTCCGGGGCCGGTCGGGGAGCGGGTGCCGCGGGACCGGGTTCCCGGAGCCATCACGTACGCCTGGCCGCCGTCCACACCTCGGACCGGGAGCGCGTGCGCCCGCTTGAGGTGTGGTGGGTGTGCCGCGCGGACCCGTCAGCGAGGACTGCTGTTGAGCACCGACCTGGACCCGTCGCCCGCCGTGCCCGTCCCGGCTGCCGTCGACCCCGTGTACGACGCGAGCTCGATCACCGTCCTGGAGGGTTTGGACGCGGTCCGCAAGCGGCCGGGGATGTACATCGGGTCCACCGGCGAGCGGGGGCTGCACCACCTGGTCTACGAGGTGGTCGACAACTCGGTCGACGAGGCGCTGCAGGGCCACTGTGACCAGATCGACGTGACCCTGCTGTCCGGCGGCGGGGTGCGCGTGGTCGACGACGGGCGCGGGATCCCGGTTGGCATCGTCGAGACCGAGGGCCTGCCGGCGGTCACCGTCGTGCTCACCGTGCTGCACGCCGGCGGCAAGTTCGGCGGCGGCGGCTACAAGGTCTCCGGCGGCCTGCACGGTGTCGGCGTCTCGGTGGTCAACGCGCTGTCCAGCCGGTTGCACGTCGAGGTCCGCAGGGACGGCCACCGCTGGACGCAGGACTTCGACCGCGGGGTTCCGGTCACGGAGCTGGTGCGGGGCGAGGCGACCGACGACCACGGCACCGCGATCACGTTCTTCCCCAGCGACGAGGTCTTCGAGACCACCGACATCTCCTTCGAGACGCTGTCCAGCCGGTTCCGGGAGATGGCCTTCCTCAACCGCGGCCTGCGGATCAGCCTGCGCGACGAGCGGGTCCGCGACGCGGGCACCGACGCCGCCAGTGCCGACCTCGACCTGGGGGACCGGGGGATCGCCGAGCTGAACACCGCGAGCACCGACGCCGCCGGCATCAGCATCGACGCGGTGGCCGCCCAGAGCACCTCGGTCCCCCTGGACACCGACGAGCCGGGGCAGCCGACCGGGGCGCCCGACGGCCCGGCTCTCAACGCCGGCACCGACGACGACGAGCGGGCCACCCGCGAGGTCAGCTACCGCTTCGACGGCGGCCTGGTCGACTTCGTCAAGCACCTCAACGCCAGCCGGGACGCGATCCACGAGCCGGTCATCTCCCTGGAGTCCGAGGACACCGGGGCGGGCCTGAGCCTGGAGATCGCGATGCAGTGGAACGCCGGCTACACCGAGTCGGTCCACACCTTCGCGAACACGATCAACACGATCGAGGGCGGCACCCACGAGGAGGGGTTCCGCGCGGCGCTGACCACCACGGTCAACGCTTTCGCGGAGAACCAGGGCCTGGTCAAGAAGCCGTCGGACCGCCTGGCCGGTGAGGACATCCGCGAGGGCCTCACCGCGATCGTGTCGATCAAGCTCGCCGAGCCGCAGTTCGAGGGGCAGACGAAGACCAAGCTGGGCAACACCGAGGCCAAGCGGTACGTGCAGACGACGCTCAACGACCGCCTCGGCCAGTGGTTCGGTGAGCACCCGAACGAGGGCAAGACGATCGTCCGCAAGTCGATCTCGGCCTCCCAGGCCCGGATGGCCGCCCGCAACGCCAGAGAGCTCGCGCGCAAGCGCAAGGGGCTGCTCGGCGGGGGCGGCCTGCCCGGCAAGCTCGCCGACTGCCAGTCGCGCAACCCCGACGAGTGCGAGGTGTTCATCGTCGAGGGGGACTCCGCGGGTGGGCCGGCCAAGTCGGGGCGCAACTCCAAGATCCAGGCGATCCTGCCGATCCGCGGCAAGATCCTGAACGTCGAGAAGGCGCGCATCGACCGGGTCCTGGCCAACCAGGAGGTGCAGGCGATCATCTCCGCGCTCGGTACCGGGGTGCACGACGACTTCGACCTGGACCGGCTGAGATACCACAAGATCGTGCTGATGGCGGATGCAGACGTGGACGGCCAGCACATCCGGACCCTGCTGCTGACGCTGCTGTTCCGTTTCATGCGGCCGCTGGTGGACCACGGGTTCGTCTACCTCGCCCAGCCGCCGCTGTACCGGCTCAAGTGGACGCAGGGCGCCCACGACTACGTGTTCAGCGACCTGGAGCGCGACGTGGTGATGCGCGACGGCCTGGCCAACGGGCGCAAGCTGCCCAAGGAGGGCGGGATCCAGCGGTACAAGGGACTCGGCGAGATGAACGACGTCGAGCTGTGGGAGACCACGATGAACCCGGACACGCGCACGCTGCTCCAGGTGACGTTGGAGGACGCCGCGCGCGCCGACGAGATGTTCACCATCCTCATGGGCGAGGACGTCGAGCAGCGGCGGTCGTTCATCCAGCGCAACGCCAAGGACGTGCGGTTCCTCGACATCTGAGGACGACCGGAGCGGTGCCCACGTGGTGAGCACCGCTCCGGTCAGCGAGCCCGTCCAGCGAGCGGTGCTCAGCGAGCACTGATCCGCACCAGCAGCTCACGGGAGGACGACCGGTGGTCGACGACACGACGGCAGACGCAGGCGACGGCGGGGACGGCGCAGGCGCAGACCGGGACGGGTTCCCCGACGAGTCCGGCCAGGGCGGATCGGGGTCGGACGGCGGACACCCGGGCGGTGCCGGCGGCGAGGACGCGCCGATCTCGGTGCCGGCGGTGCCGGTCCCGGTCGGCGCCGGCGGCGGCTCCGGGGACGTCCCGTTCGTGCCGGCGCCGCTGGCGGCCGGCGGCGACGTCCCGCCGGGTGGCCGGGTCGAACGGGTGGACCTGCAGGCCGAGATGCAGCGGTCCTACCTGGACTACTCGATGTCGGTCATCGTCGGCCGCGCACTGCCCGACGTCCGCGACGGCTTCAAGCCGGTGCACCGCAAGATCCTGTACGGGATGTTCGACGGCGGGTACCGCCCGGACCGCCCGTTCAGCAAGTCCTCGCGCATCGTCGGCGAGGTCATGGGTCAGTACCACCCGCACAGCGACTCCTCGATCTACGACACCCTCGTGCGGCTCGGGCAGCGGTGGGCGATGCGGTACCCGCTGGTGTCGCCGCAGGGCAACTTCGGCAGCCCGGGCAACGACCCGGCCGGCGCGATGCGCTACACGGAGGCGCGCCTGGCCCCGCTGGCCATGGAGATGGTCCGGGACATCGACAAGGACACCGTCGACTTCGGCCCGAACTACGACGGCCGCACCACCGAGCCGGCGATCCTGCCCGCGCGCTACCCGAACCTGCTGGTCAACGGCAGCGCCGGGATCGCCGTCGGCATGGCGACCGCGATCCCGCCGCACAACCTGCGCGAGGTCGCCGCGGGCTGCCAGTGGGCGCTGGCCCACCCCGAGGCCAACCGCGAGGAGCTGCTCGCCGCGCTGATGGAGCGGATCCCCGGCCCGGACTTCCCGACCCGCGGGCTGATCGTCGGCCGCTCCGGCATCGAGGACGCCTACCGCACCGGGCGCGGCCTGATCACGATGCGCGGCGTCGTGGAGGTGGAGGAGAACGGCGGCTCCACCAGCCTGGTCATCACCGAGCTGCCCTACCAGGTCAACCCGGACAACCTGATCGTGAAGATCGCGGACCTGGTGAACTCCGGCCGCATGGGCGGCATCGCCGAGCTGGTCGACGACTCCTCCCTGCGCACCGGGCAGCGGATCGTGGTCAAGCTGCGCCGCGACGCCATCGCCAAGGTCGTGCTGAACAACCTGTACAAGCACACGCAGCTGCAGGACACCTTCGGGGCCAACATGGTCGCCCTGGTCGACGGTGTCCCGCGGACGCTGCCGCTGGACGGCTTCGTCCGGCACTGGGTCGCCCACCAGGTCGAGGTCATCCAGCGCCGGACGCGCTACCTGCTCGCCGCCGCCGAGCGCCGTGCCCACGTGTTGCGCGGGTACGCCAAGGCCCTGGACGCCCTCGACGAGGTGATCGCGCTGATCCGCGCGTCGACCTCCGGTGAGGCGGCGCAGACCGGGCTGATGGAGCTGCTGGAGATCGACGAGGTACAGGCGCGGGCGATCCTCGAGCTGCAGCTGCGCCGGCTCGCGGCCCTGGAACAGCAGGCGATCCGCGACGAGCTGGGGCGGATCCTGGTCGAGATCGACGACTACGAGGCGATCCTGGCCGACCCGGTGCGGCAGCGGTCGATCATCTCCGAGGAGCTGGCCGAGATCGTCGAGCGGTTCGGCGACGAGCGCCGGACCGAGCTCGTGCGCGCCGAGGGCGACATGAGCATGGAGGACCTCATCGCCGAGGAGCAGGTGGTCGTCTCGATCACCCGCGGTGGGTACGTCAAGCGGACCAGGGTCGAGCTGTACCGGTCCCAGCGCCGCGGCGGGCGCGGGGTGCGCGGGGCGAGCCTGCGTGGCGACGACGTGGTCGACCACTTCTTCGTCACCTCCACCCACCACTGGCTGCTGTTCTTCACCGACGCCGGCCGGGTCTACCGGGCCAAGGCCTACGAGCTGCCGGAGGCCAACCGCGACGCGCGCGGGCAGCACGTCGCGAACCTGCTGGCGTTCCAGCCGGACGAGAAGATCGCTCAGGTGCTGGACATCGCCGACTACGAGGCGGCGCCCTACCTGGTGCTGGCCACCCGCCAGGGCTACGTGAAGAAGACCCGGCTGACCGACTTCGACTCCAACCGCAGCGGGGGCGTCATCGGCATCGTGCTGCGTTCCCCCGACGACGCGGTGATCGGCGCCGAGCTGGCGTCCGGCGAGGACGACCTGCTGCTGGTCAGCCGGCGGGCCCAGTCGGTGCGGTTCCGGGCCGACGACGACCAGCTGCGCCCGATGGGCCGCGCGACGTCCGGGGTGACCGGGATGAAGTTCCGGGACGGTGACGAGCTGCTGTCGATGTCGGTGGTCCGGGCCGGCACGGACGACCCGGGGTTCGTGTTCACCGTCACCGAGAACGGCTTCGCCAAGCGGACCGGCGTCGGGGAGTACCGGGTGCAGGGCCGCGGCGGGCTCGGGATCCGGGCGATGCGCATCGCCGAGGAGCGCGGTGCGCTGGTCGGTGCGCTGGTCGTCGCCGAGACCGACGAGGTGCTGGCCGTGCGCGCCGGCGGCGGGGTCACCCGCAGCGCGGTCGCCGAGGTCGCGGTCCGGGGCCGGGACACGATGGGGGTCCGGTTCGTGTCGTCCGGGTCCGGCGCGGACGCGGTCGTCGCGATCGCCCGCAGCGTCGAGGTGCCGCCCGAGGCGCTGGAGGTACCGGACGCCGGGGACGGCGGGAACCCGGACCAGCCGGTCGACGACCTCGGCTCCTCGGGCACCGCGCTGACGCCCGACGAGGTCGCCGGCGGGGACACCGTCGAGGACTTCGGCGGGATCACCGGTGGGGACACCGGCGGGGACACTGACGGGTCGCCGAACGGCGTCGGGGCCGGGACGGGTGAGGATGGGGTGCAGCCGGGTGCACCCGGTGACGACGACGGACCGTCCGGTCCGCCGGAGGGGAGCCCCCAGGCATGACGACCGAGATCCCCGGGCAGACGGAGATCCCCGGCTCGACCGGGACCCGCGGCCCGACGCAGCGTCGGCCCGACGTCGGCGGCGCCTGGCGGGGTGACCGCCGGGCGGACGTCCGCCCGGGCGGCGCGCGCGCCGCCCAACCGGTCGACCAGCCCGACGGGAACCGGCCGGACCACGGCTCGGAGGGCGACCGGCCCCGCGGCCAGCGCCGCGAGGAGGTGCGCGAGGCCCGCGAGCAGGTGGCCGCCCGGACCCGGCCGGCGCGGCCGCGGACCCGCCGGGCCCACCTGCGGATGGCCCGGCTCGACCCGTGGTCGGTGATGAAGGTGGCGTTCATGCTGTCGATCGCGATCGCGATCGTCGGGGTGGTGGCCGTCGTCGTGCTGTGGTCCGCACTGTCGGCCGCCGACGTCTTCGGCACCATCAACGGTTTCGTCCGCGACCAGGCCACCTTCGGCCAGCAGGGCGCCAACTTCGACGTGCTGAGGTACGTCGGGCTCAACCGGGTGCTCGGGGTGACGCTGTTGCTGTCGGTGGTCAACGTCGTGCTGTGGACGGCGTTGGCGACCCTGTTCAGCTTCGTCTACAACCTCACCGCGGGGCTCCTCGGCGGCATCGAGGTGACGCTCGCCGAGACCGAGTGACGCCGGCGAGGACGGGCGACCCGGTCAGGGCCCGGGCGCCGTCCGGTAGCCTGTCCCGTCGCGAGCAGTTCGACTTCCCCGGGCGGGTCCGGGGCCGTGTTCGGGACGTCGCGTGCTCGAGGGCCTATAGCTCAGTCGGTTAGAGCGCTTCCCTGATAAGGAAGAGGTCAGAGGTTCAAGTCCTCTTAGGCCCACTCGTTCCTGCTGCGACGCACGGCAACTCTGCTCGTGTCGTCTTCCGTCCTGACCGGCCCGGAGGTCCTCGTCGTGAAGCGCGTCCTGGTGGGCCTGGCGGTGGCCGCTTCGGGTCTGCTGGTGCTGCGCCGGCGGCGGGCCGCCCGAGACGAGCAGCTCCTGTGGGACGAGGCCGCGACCTCGACGGTGCCGAGGGACCTGCGCTGACCCGGGTGGCCGGCTGATCGCCCGGCGACGGGTGGAGCCGAGGGGATTCGAACCCCTGACATCTGCCTTGCAAAGGCAGCGCTCTACCACCTGAGCTACGGCCCCGCGCGGGGGTCAGCCTACCGGCCGTCCCGACCCGCCTGGTGGGGAGCCGAGCTATGGAGCCGCAGCGGACCAGGGCCGCCGATCGGCGACCCTGGTCCGCTGCCACGTCGTGCTGGACGCTGCCGCGAACTGGCTGAGCCCGGCTGCGTCGATCAGCTCCCGTCGGTGCTCCGGGAGGGGAGCGTGTCCGACGGCGTGGTGCCCTCGGCAGACACGCCGGACGGACCGACACTGCCCGGGACGGTTCCCACCACGTCGGTGTCCACGACGTCGGTGTCCACGACCTCGAGGTCCTCGACGGGGACAGGTTCGGCTCCGACATCGACCACGTCGACGACGTCCACGACCACCGTCTCCGCTGCCGGGTCCCCGTCGTCGACCGCGTCCCCGTCGCCGGCCGCACCGATGTGCGGGACGTCGGGACCCGGGGTGACCGCGCCGGACGCCCCGGAGAACGCGGAGGCGACGCCGGCCGTGGCCGCCGGCGTGACAGACGCGTCCGGACCGTCGGTCACCGGCTCGGTCGGGGCTGCGTCGGCGGGCGTCGAGGCCGGGGCGCTCGCGTCGGCGGGCGTCGGGGTCGGCGCGGCAGGCTCGACGGTCGTCCACGGGTCGGTCGGGGGCTGGCGGACCAGTCGCCAGGTGCCGTACGCCGCGGTCCCGAGCAGCCCGGTGACCACCAGCACCCGCGGCCAGCGCCGCGTCCTGACCGGCACCGGCTCGATGCCGCGCAGGGCCGCGACGGCGGCGCCACCCCGGCGGGCCGCCTCACGGGCCAACGGCTCGGCGTGGGAGGCCAGGTCCGACGGGACGCCCCTGGCGGCGGTCGCGGCGGTCAGCAGGGCCGGGCCGGCCTTGTGCCGGGCGTCGGTGAACGTCGGTCCGACCCGGTCCACGACCTCGGCCACGGCCGGGCCGACGCGTTCGACCACGTCGGACACCGCCGGCCCGACCCGGTCCCGAGCCCCGGTCAGCGCGGGGCCGACGCGCAGCCCCGCCTCGGTGACCAGCGGCCCGACCCTGGATCGGGCGTCCGTGACGTAGGGACCCACCCGGTCCACAGCGCCGGTGACGTAGGGGCTGACCCGGTCGACGGCGTCGGTGACCACCGGCGTGACCCGACCGCGCGCGTCCACCAGGACGGGGCCGACCCGTGCCCCGGCGTCGACCAGGATCGGCGCCACCCTCGCGGCGACCGTTCCGTAGGCGCCGCCGACCGCGGGCCCGACCCGGGACGACAGGTCCGCGGCGATCGGGCGGCCGCGCGCCAGCGCCGACAGCGCGGCGACCTGGGCGGCGGTCACGATCGGGTCGAGCTTCTTGCGGGTCTTCATACGCAGTGCCATGTTCCCCACCTTCCGTTCGATGCCGATCGTCGATCCTCCCCCACCCGGAGCGGGGGGCGCACCGCCGGGAGCGCAACAGGTCGGTGCGGCCGCCTGCCCGGCCGGCCCGATGCGGCGCCCCGGGGAGCGGCCCGCGGGCCGCCGACCAGGCCGGACGGTCGCCGTCCGGCGTGGGAGGATCGGAGGTCGACAGCCCGTCCCACCACCGAGGAGACACGTGCCCGAGCAGCTCACGGCGACCCTGAGCACCAACCACGGCGACATCGTCGTGACCTTGTTCCCGGACCAGTCGCCGAAGACGGTGCGGAACTTCGTCGGGCTCGCCGAGGGCACCCAGGAGTACAAGGACACCGAGACCGGGAAGAAGACGACCGGCGCGTTCTACGACGGGACCGTGTTCCACCGGGTGATCCAGGGCTTCATGATCCAGGGCGGGGACCCGCTGGGCACCGGTACGGGCGGGCCCGGCTACACCTTCGCCGACGAGTTCAGCCCCGGCCTCGTCTTCGACCGGCCCTACCTGCTCGCGATGGCCAACGCCGGGCCGGGCACCAACGGCTCGCAGTTCTTCATCACCCTCGGCCCGACACCCCACCTGAACCGCAAGCACACGATCTTCGGTGAGGTCGCGGACGCGGCGAGCCGCCAGGTGGTCGACGCGATCGGCGGCACCCGGACGGCCCGCGGCGACCGGCCGGTGGAGACCGTCACCATCGAGCACGTCAGCGTCGAGCGCGTCACCACCTGAGTCAGCACACCCGCACCCGCCCATCCGACGGCACAGCACGGGACGCGAGGTCGCGGCCCGCGGAGGAAGCCCGATGTCGCAGCCCCCCGCACCCTTCGATCCCGCGGTCGGCGGCCCCGGCGCGGCGCCGGCCGGGGGCGGGACGCCGGTCTGCTACCGCCACCCGGACCGCGAGACCTACATCAGCTGCCAGCGGTGCGGGCGGCCGATCTGTCCGGAGGACATGAACCCGGCCAGCGTCGGGTTCCAGTGCCCGGAGTGCGTCCGGGAGGGCAACGCGACGGTCCGCCAGCCGCGGACCGTCCTGGGCGGGACGGTCCGGCGCCGGGAGGGCCT
This sequence comes from uncultured Actinomycetales bacterium, assembly GCA_964242885.1. Classification (GTDB taxonomy): domain Bacteria; phylum Actinomycetota; class Actinomycetes; order CAXTBU01; family CAXTBU01; genus CAXTBU01. Next base: position 10,808 of record CAXTBU010000023.1, on the reverse strand, counting down.
GGCGACGATCACGCTGATCGTGCTGTCGGTCCTCGCGTTCGGCGCCCAGACCGTGTTCCCCGGGTTCGCCTTCCGCTTCGAGCTGCGCGGCGGCGCCGCCTTCAACGCCGTCGCCGGGGTGACCTACGGCGTGGCCGGCGGCGAGGTGTGGCGCCTGCTCACCAGCGGTTTCCTGCACAGCGGGCTCCTGCACCTGGCGATCAACATGTTCAGCCTGTGGGTCCTCGGCCGGCCGCTGGAGTCGGCGCTCGGCCGGGCCCGGTTCGTCGGGCTCTACCTGACCGGCATCGTCGGGGCGAGCGCTGTCGCCTACCTGCTCACCGCAGCGAACCAGCCCGTCGTCGGGGCGTCGGGCGGGATCTTCGCGTTGCTCGGGGCGATGTTCGTCCTCGGCCGACGGCTGGGCATCGACGTGCGCAGCCTGTCCGGCGTGCTCGTGGTCAACCTCGCCATCTCCTTCCTCGTGCCGAACATCAGCTGGCAGGCGCACCTGGGCGGGCTGGCGACCGGGGCCCTGGTCGGCGCCGGTCTGCTGCTGGCCGCCCAGCGGCGCAGGCCACCGCTGGGCGTCCTCGGCTACGCCGCCGGGCTGGTGCTGGTGGTGGTGGTCGTGGCCTACCGCACGGCCGCCCTGACGGTCTGACCTGACCGGCTGAACCGACAGCTCGCGCGGCGGCCGGCGGGCCAGGGTTGTCCACAGCGGTGGACAACCCTGGGGAGAACTACACGCGTGCAACTCGGTGGCCCCGGGACGCGGGCGCCCGCGACCGGCGCGGTCGACGCCGGGCGTTCACCCGCGTGATGTTGTGTTGCGCCAACCAGGTCCACCAGCCACCGGAGGACTGCATGACGAGCTCCCACACCGCGCCCGCCACCGGCACCCCGGCGTCCGTCGGCGGTGACACCGCGGCGGACAACGACACCGCGGCGGACAACGACACCGCTGCGGACAACGTGGTCAGCGGGTCCGGGGAGACGGTGCCCCCGGCCGGCTACACGCTGTCCGATGCTCCCGGTCCGTTGGACAGCGAGCAGCTGCGGCTGCTCGACGCCTGGTGGCGGGCGGCCAACTACCTCGCCGTCGGGCAGATCTACCTGATGGCCAACCCGCTGCTGCGCGAGCCGCTGGCGACCGAGCACGTCAAGCCGCGGCTGCTCGGGCACTGGGGCACCACCCCGGGCCTCAACCTCGTGTACGCGCACGCGAACCGGGTCATCCGCGCCCGTGACCTGGACGCCGTGTACGTGATGGGCCCCGGCCACGGCGGGCCCGGGCCGAACGCGTGCGCGTGGCTGGAGGGCACCTACAGCGAGCTCTACTCGGCCATCCCACAGGACGAACGCGGGATGGAGCGGTTCTTCCGGCAGTTCTCCTTCCCCGGCGGGGTGCCCAGCCACTGCGCCCCGGAGACGCCCGGGTCCTTCCACGAGGGCGGCGAGCTCGGCTACTCGCTGCTGCACGCCTACGGCGCGGTCTTCGACGACCCGGACCTGACGGTGTTCTGCGTCGTCGGCGACGGCGAGGCCGAGACCGGCCCGCTGGCCGGCAGCTGGCTGGCGAACACGTTCGTCGACCCCGCGCGCGACGGCGCGGTGCTGCCGATCCTGGCGCTGAACGAGTACAAGATCGCGAACCCGACCCTGCTGGCCCGGATGCCGGAGTCCCAGCTGCTGGAGCTGCTGCGCGGGTACGGGTACGCCCCGCACGTCGTGGCCGCCGGCCTGGACACCAACCCGGCGCAGGCGCACCAGGCGCTGGCGGCGGCGATGGACACCTGCCTGGACGACATCGCCGGGATCCAGCGCCGGGCCAGGTCCGGGGAGGACACCTCCCCGCCGGCCTGGCCGATGATCGTGCTGCACACCCCGAAGGGGTGGACCGGCCCGAGCCGGGTCGACGGCCAGCAGGTCGAGGGCACCTTCCGCGCCCACCAGGTCCCGCTCGCCGGAACCCGGACCAACGACGAGCACCGGCACGCGCTCGAGGCCTGGCTGCGGTCCTACCGGCCCGAGGAGCTGTTCGACGACGCGGGCCGGCCGGTGCCGGAGCTGCTGGCGCTGCCGCCGACCGGGGACCGGCGGATGAGCGCCAACCCGGTCGCCAACGGCGGCGTCCTGCCGCGTGACCTCGACCTGCCGGACTTCCGGGACCACGCGGTGCCGGTCGACGCGCACGGCAGCACCGAGCACGAGGCCACCCGGGTGCTGGGCGGCTGGCTGCGGACGGTCGCCGAGGCGAACCCCACCGACTTCCTGCTGTTCGGGCCGGACGAGGTGGCGAGCAACCGGCTGCAGGACGTCCTGGAGGTCGGTGGCCGCAAGTGGTACTCCGGCGTCGAGCAGTTCGACGACCGCCTGTCCCCGAGCGGTCGCACGATCGAGGTGCTCAGCGAGCACATGTGCCAGGGCCTGCTGGAGGGCTACCTGCTCACCGGCCGGCACGGGCTGCTCACCTCCTACGAGGCGTTCATCCACATCGTCGACTCGATGTTCAACCAGCACGCGAAGTGGCTCGAGGCCAGTAGGCAGGTGCCGTGGCGGCGGCCGATCGCCAGCCTGAACTACCTGCTCTCGTCCCACGTCTGGCGGCAGGACCACAACGGCTCCACCCACCAGGACCCGGGCTTCCTCGACGTCGTGATGAACAAGAAGGCCGGGGTGGTGCGGGTCTACCTGCCGCCGGACGCGAACACCCTGCTCTCCACCTACGACCACTGCCTGCGGTCGCGTCACTACGTCAACGTCGTCGTCGCCGGCAAGCAGCCGGGTCTGGACTTCCTGTCGATGGACGAGGCGGTCGCCCACTGCACCCGCGGGCTCGGGATCTGGGACTGGGCGGGCACCGAAGCCGCCCTGGACGCGGCGGGTGGGTCCCCGGACGCCGCCCGCCGCGTGGTCAGCCCCGAGCTGCCCGACGTCGTCCTGGCGTGCGCCGGTGACGTGCCGACGCTGGAGACGCTGGCCGCGGCGGACATCCTGCGCCGCGAACTCCCCGGGCTGCGGACCCGGGTGGTCAACGTCGTCGACCTGATGCGCCTGCAACCGGAGTCCGAGCACCCGCACGGCCTTCCCGACCGCGAGTTCGACGCGCTGTTCACCCCCGACCGGCCGGTGGTGTTCGCCTTCCACGGCTACCCGTGGCTGATCCACCGGCTCACCTACCGCCGGACCAACCACGGCCAGTTCCACGTCCGCGGGTACAAGGAGAACGGCACGACGACGACGCCGTTCGACATGGTGATGCTCAACGACCTGGACCGGTACCACCTGGTGCTCGACGTGATCGACCGCGTTCCCGGTCTCGGCGCGCGCGCCGCCCGGCTGCGCCAGCAGATGACCGACGCCCGGCTGCGGGCGCGCACCTGGACCCGCGAGCACGGGGAGGACCTGCCGGAGATCACCTCGTGGGCCTGGCCGCACGGGTGAGCCCGGCGCCGGCCGCTCGCGGAGTCGGGCCCGGAGTCGGGTACCGCCGGGTGCTGGCCGTGAACGCCGGCAGCACCTCGATGAAGGTGTCGCTGGTCGTGGACGGGCAGTCGGTCGCCGAGCACGACGCGTTGGACGACGTGTTGGCCGGCCCGGTTCCGGACGCGGTCGCGCACCGGGTCGTGCACGGCGGGGACCGGACCCGGGCCGCGGTGGTCGACGACGACCTCGTGCGGGAGCTGCGCGCGCTGACCGAGCTGGCACCGCTGCACCAGCCGCCGGCGCTGGCGGCGCTGGACCGCACGCGGGCCGCCTGGCCCGGAGTGGCGCAGGTGGCGTGCTTCGACACCGCGTTCCACACCACGATCCCGCCGGCGGCGTCCACCTACGCGCTGCCCGAGCGGCTGCGCGGGCAGGTGCGCGTCCACGGTTTCCACGGGCTGTCCCACGCCTGGGCGGCGGCGGCTGCCCGCCGCACCGTCCCGGGCGCCCGCCGCGTGCTCGTCGCGCACCTGGGCGGCGGCGCCTCGCTGTGCGCGGTGCTCGACGGCGTCAGCGTCGACACGACGATGGGCTTCACCCCGCTGGACGGGCTGGTGATGGCGACCCGCAGCGGCTCGATCGACCCCGGGGCGGTGCTGTGGCTGACCCGGCACACCGACGAGGACGTCCAGGCGGTGCTCGCCGAGCAGAGCGGGCTGCTGGGGCTGTGCGGGACCGGCGACATGCGGCAGGTCCTCGCCCGGCGCTCCGCCGCGGACCCGGCCGCCACCCTGGCGTTCGAGGTGTACCTGCACCGGCTCGCGGCGGCGGTCGGGGCGATGACCGCCGCGCTCGGCGGCCTGGACGTGCTGGTGTTCACCGGCGGTGTCGGGGAGCACGCGGGCCAGGTGTGGCGCGAGCTCGCCGACCGGCTGGGCTGGCTGGGGGTGCGGGTGGCCGCCGACGCGCCGGCCGGGCCGGAACCCGGCAGCGGGATCGGCGAGCTGACCGCGGCCGGCTCGTCGGTGCGCACCCTGGTCGTGCACGCCCGGGAGGACCTCCAGCTGGCCGCGGAGACCGTGGCCCTGCTCAGCGTCGGCGCAGCGCCGGGCGGATAACCTGGGATCGTGTCCGAGCCCGCACGCCGCCGCCGAGCCGGAGCACGCGCCGCGGGCGGTCCGGCCCACGTCGCCGGGCCCTCCGCCCGTGCCCGTGCCGCCGGTGCCCGTGCCGCCGGTGCCCGTGCCGAGGCGGCCCGACCGCGGGGCGAGCTGGGCGGGGAACTGGCCGGCGAGCTCTCCGACGAGCTGTCGGACGAGACCCCGGACCAGTGGGCGCCTGACGACGGCCGGGGCCGGTCCGCCAGGCGCGAGCGGTCGGTCGCCCGGTCGGATCGGCCGATGGGCCAGAGCTCGCCGTGGGTGCCGGCGCTGATGGTGACGTTCTTCGTCCTCGGCCTGCTGTGGCTGGTCGTCTACTACCTGGCGGGGACGCAGGTGCCGGGGATGTCCGCGCTCGGGAACTGGAACCTGCTCGTCGGGATCGGCGCGATCGCGGTCGGTTTCGTGGTGTCCACGCAATGGCGGTGAGCGAGCCGCCCGCGGGGAGCGCCCGCACGGGCACCGGCCCGGCCGGCGCGCGGGTCCTCGTCGTCGACAACTACGACAGTTTCGTCTACAACCTCGTCCACTACCTGGCGCAGCTCGGTGGCCGCCCCGACGTGCGGCGCAACGACGACATCGACGTCGACCGGGCCGCCGACTACGACGGGGTGCTGCTCTCGCCCGGCCCGGGCACGCCGGAGGACGCCGGGGTCAGCGTCGAGCTGGTCCGGCGCTCCGCCGCCACCGGGACGCCGCTGTTCGGGGTGTGCCTGGGCCTGCAGGCGATCGGCGTCGCGTTCGGCGCGACCGTGGGCCGGTCCCCGCAGCTGCTGCACGGCAAGACCAGCCCGGTCCACCACGACGGGACCGGGGTCTTCGCCGGCCTGCCCGACCCGTTCACGGCGACCCGCTACCACTCGCTGTCGATCGACCCGGCGACGCTGCCGGGCGAGCTGGTGGCCACCGCGCACACCGCCGACGGCACGCTGATGGCCGCCCGCCACCGGTCGCTGCCGATCGAGGGCGTCCAGTTCCACCCGGAGTCGGTGCTGACCGAGCACGGCCACGCGATGCTCGCCCGCTGGCTCGTCGCCTGCGGTGACCCGGGCGCGCCTGCCCGGGCGGCGGGGCTGGGGCCCGTCCTGCCGACCGCGGGTGCGGGAGCGTCCCGCCGCGCCGGCTGACCCGGAGGGGGGCTCAGCCGTCCGCGAGAAGCAGCTCGACGCGGCGGTTGAGCTGCCGCGCCGCCGGGTCGTCCCGGCCGTCGGCCCGGACCTCGGGCCGAACCGGCCGGGTCTCGCCCAGTCCCCGGGGAGTCAGCGACGCCGGGTCGACGCCGAGCCGGACGAGCTCGCGCCGGACCGACTCGGCCCGGCGCCGGGACAGCGCCAGGTTGTCGGCTTCGGTGCCCACGGCGTCGGTGAACCCGTCCACCGACGCGCGCGGCGACTGCAGCGCCCGCAGCAGGGCGCCGACGCGGACCAGCAGCGCGGCCGCCGCCGGGCGCAGGTCCGCCGAGCCCGAGTCGAACAGCACGTCGGCGTCCAGCCGGACGATGGTCCCGCAGGCGCGCCCGCGGACCGCCACCCGGCTGATCCGCGGCACCGGCGCGAACCTCGGCAGGCCGGCGGCGACCACCGCCCGCACCGCGGCGACGTCGGCCGGATCGCCGGATCCGCTGACCGTGCCGGCGGCGGTCACCGACACGTGGGTGCTCGCGTCGTCGTACCCGCCGGCGCCGTCGGCGCCGACCCACAGCCGCACGTCGGCGTCCTGGTAGGAGCCGGAGCCGTCCGGGCGGACGGTCAGCCGGCGCCCGCCCGCGGTGTACGTGCCGGCGCCGCCCGGCTGCACCGACAGGCGCACGGTGCCGTCGTCGAACACCCCGGACCCGCCCGCGAGCACCGCCACGTGCAGCCCCGGCCCGTCGTACACGCCGGTGCCGTCCCCGGCGACGGTGATCGCGCGCGCCGCGTCCTTGTAGGTGCCCGCCCCGGCGGCACCGGACAGCGGCGTACCGCTGTCGGCCGCGCGCGCCTCCCCGCCGGCCTCGCACCGCGCGCCGACGACGGCGATCCCCTCGTACAGGCCGGGGTCGATGTCGAGGCGGCCGGCGACGTCCCGGTCCCGGGCGGAGGTCAACAGGTCCGTCGGCAGGGTGAACGACGGGAGGGCGGGGATCCGGAGGCGCTCGCGCAGCGAGACGGCGAGCGAGCCGGCCGGCGCCGGGCTCTGCGCCGGAGCCGGCCTCTGCGGCGAGGCCGAGGCCGCAGCCGGGACGGAGGTGCCGGCCGACACGGCGGGGCCGGGCCGGGCGTCGTCAGCGCCGGATCCCGTGCAACCGGCCGCCGCGCACCCCAGGGCGACGGCGGCGGCCACCGCCCGCCCGGGACGCCGTCCCGCGTGCGGACGCGGCACGTCAGCTCCGATCGGCGGCGACCGTGGCGGTCGGCCGTGGGCTGACCCGGGTGGTCGGTGTCGTCGTCGGACTCGGGGACGGCGAGCTCGGTTCCGGGGTCGGGGTCGGGGTGGGTGTGCGCGACGGTGGGATCGGTTCCGGGGTCGGTGTGGGCGTGGCCGTCACGGCCGGCTCGATCGCGACGAACAGCGTGACCAGCGAGCTCAGCGGCGCGGAGCCGGTCCGGGGCGCCTGCTCCAGCACCGTGCCCGCCTCGCGGTCGCTGGCCTGCTGCTGGAGCACGACGCTGAACCCGTCGGCCCGCAGCCGGGCGGTGGCCACCTCGACCTGGGAGCCCACCGTGTCGCTGATGTCGTTGCGGCCGTTCGCGTAGCGGAGCGTGACCGAGGCGCCGGCATCCACCGTCCGGCCGGCCTCGGGATCGGTCGACAGGACGGTGCCCGCGTCCTGGTTGCTGTTCTCCCCGACCGGCACGACCACCAGCCGGGCGCGTTCCAGGGTGGTCGTGGCGACGTCGCGCTGCTGGCCGACGAGGTCCGGAACCGTCACCTGACCCGGTCCGGACGACACCACGAGGTCCACCGAGTCGTTGCGCTGCGCCGACGCGCCGGCCGTCGGCGTCTGCGCCACCACCCGGCCGTTCGGCACTGTCGCGTCGGCTCGCTGGGTGGTCGTGCCGACGACGAGCCCGGCCGCGGTGACCAGCCGCTGCGCCTCGGCGTTGGTCCGCCCGGTCAGCGGTGGCACGACGACCGTGGCGACCGTCGGGGAGGCCGACACGGTCGGCTGGGTGTCCGGATCCGCGCCGGGACCCGAGGCCAGGTTGTAGACGCCCACCGCGGTGCCGGCGATGGCCAGCGCGACCAGCAGCGACACGACGGCGATCAACCCGCCTCGCCTGCCCGTGCGCCCGCCGGGCAGGGCGTCGTCCGGGGAGCCGTCCAGCGGCCGGACCGCGCCGGTGGCGGTGCCCCGCGCCGCCAGCGCGCCCGCGGTCGCGCCCAGGGCGGCACCGGTCGCGCCGGGTGCCCAGCCGGCTCCACCCGGCGCTCCGAGAGCCCCACCTCCGGTACCGAGCTGCGTCGGGGCGGCGGTGAAGCCGGTCTGCTCGACGTCGGCGGCCGGGGTGTACGCGGTCTCCTCGCCCGCGGCCCAGCCGCCGGCGACCGGCCCGCGCGGTGCGTCGTCGGCGCCGGCCCGCCCGGCGGGCGTGGACGCCGCCAGCACGGGGCGCCCGTCCAGCGCGCGCTCGATGTCCTCGCGCATCGCCAGCGCGCCGAGGTAGCGGTCACCCGGGCTCTTGGCCAGCGCGCGCATGGCGATGGCGCTGGCCGCAGCGGGCACCTCGGGGTCGAGGACCACCGGTGCGTCGGGGATGTCGCGGACGTGCGCCAGCGCCAACGCCACCGGTGAGGACCCGGTGAACGGCGGCCGGCCGACGAGCAGCTCGTACAGGACGCAGCCGACCGCGTAGATGTCCCCGCCGGGCCCGACCAGCTCACCGCGGGCCTGCTCCGGGGACAGGTACTGGGCGGTGCCGATCACCGCGGCCGTCTGGGTGACCGAGGTGGACGTGTCCTCCACCGCGCGGGCGATGCCGAAGTCCATGACCTTGACCTCGCCGGACGGGGTCAGCATCACGTTGGCCGGCTTGATGTCGCGGTGGACGATGCCCATCCGGTGGCTGTAGTCCAGCGCCGAGAGGATGCCGGCGGTGATCTCCAGCGCCCGCTCGGGCAGGATCCGGCGCCGCTCGCGGAGCACGTCGCGCAGCGTCCTGCCCTCCACGAACTCCATGACGATGTACGGCAGCCCGCGGGCCGGACCGGTGCTCGCCGTGCCGTCCCCGGTGTCGTAGACGCTGATCACGCACGGGTGGTTCAGCGACGCCGAGGCCGTCGCCTCGCGGCGGAACCGCTCCTGGAACGTCTCGTCCTGGGCGAGGGTGGCGCGCAGCAGCTTGATGGCAACCGTCCGGCCCAGGCGGGTGTCCACCCCGCGGTGCACCTCGGCCATCCCGCCGTAGCCGATCACCGGCCCGAGCTCGTAGCGGCCGCCGACCAGCGTGGGAGCGGGCGGGTCCTGGCTGGCCGCCGCTCCGTGGTCCCCGCCCCCGCCCCCGCTCCCGTCCACCCCGCCCCGGTCCACCCCACCGCTCCCGTTGCCGTCCGTGCCCGCTGTCATCGCCGTCCTCCCGCGCCGGCTCGCGTCGGCGGCCTCACCGCAGCGCCGCCTGGATCACGCGGCGGGCGATCGGCGCGGCGACCCGGCCGCCGTAGGCGTCCGAGCCCTGTGGCAGGTCGGCGTCCTCGACCGCGACGGCCACCGCGACGGTCGGGTCCTGCGCCGGGGCGAAGGCCACGAACCAGGCGACCGTGGGCCCGCTGTTGCCGGTGCCCGTCTGCGCCGTGCCGGTCTTCCCGGCCACCCGGACGCCGGAGATCCTGGCCGCCGTGCCGGTGCCGTCGGTGACGACGCCCTCCATCATCGAGGTCAGCTGGCCGGCGGCGTCCGCGGTCATCACCGTCGTGGGGTCCTGCTCCTCGTGGCTGGACACCGTCGACAGATCGGGGCCGAGCACCCGCTGGACCAGGTAGGGCTCGTGGCGCCGGCCGTCGTTGGCGATCGTCGCGGCCACCGAGGCCATCTGCACCACGGTGGCCCGGTCGTCGAACTGGCCGATCGCGGCGGACGCGGTCTGCGGCCGGTCGGCGTCGTCGCTGTAGACGCTGGCGACGCCGTTCAGCTCCGGCAGCACCTCCTCGCCGAAGCCGTACTTCCTCGCCTCGTCCGACAGGGCCTTGTTGCCCAGCGTCAGCCCGAGCTGGCCGAACGCGGTGTTGCACGAGATCCTCAGCGCATCGGCCAGCGTCGCCTTCTCGTCGTCCCCGCACTGCTCGCCGGCGTCGTTGTCCAGGTAGGTGTTCGTTCCCGGCAGCCTGAGCCGGTCCGGCGCCGGCACGACGGTGTCGGATCGGTACCGGCCGGTCGCCAACGCGGCCGATGCGGTGACGAGCTTGAACGTCGAGCCGGGTGGGTAGGTCTCGCGGACCGCACGGTTGGCCGCCGGGTCGTTGCGGTCGGCGTTGAGCGCCGTCCAGGCCCGCGTGGTGGCGGTGGCGTCGTGGCTGCTCAGCGTGGACGGGTCGAAGGACGGGCGGGAGGCCAGGGCGAGGACCGCTCCCGACCGCGGGTCCAGCGCCACCACGGCGCCCTTGACCCCCTGCAGGCCCTGCCACGCCGCGTCCTGGACCCGTGCCCGCAGCGTCAGCTCGACGCTCGCGCCGCTGGGCTCGTCGCCCTGCACGAGGTCGACGACCCGGCGCACGAACAACCGGTCGTCGGTTCCGGCGAGGCTGGAGTTCTGCGACCGCTCGATGCCGGTCGAGCCGTAGACGACCGAGTAGTAGCCGGTGACCGGCGCGTACTCCGCGCCGCCGGGGTATCGCCGCAGGTACTTCAGGGAGTCGTCGGTCGGCGTCGAGCGGGCGATGGCCTCACCGCCCACCAGGATCGACCCGCGCTCGCGGGAGTACTCGGCCACCCGGACCCGCTGGTTGTCCGTCCGCTGGGACAGCGACTCGGCCTGGAAGGCCTGCACCCAGTTCACGTTCACCAGCAGCGCGAACAGCAGCAGCAGGACGACGACCGAGACCCGGCGGATCGGGCGGTTCACCGGCGCGCCCCGGCCGGGACGCCGACCACGGCGGTCGCCTCGTCGTCGGGCCCCGCGGCGCGGCCGGCGCCGACATCGGGGTCCGAGGCCGGGTTCGCCGTCCGGGGCTGGAGGCGCGGCGCGAGGGCCTCGGTCATCAGGACGGCTCCGTTGTTCCTCGACGGGCTATCGCGACATGTTTAACCGCGCCTTAGGGATCAAC
>CAXTBU010000022.1:39011-41704 GCA_964242885.1 uncultured Actinomycetales bacterium | reverse complement strand
GTGGGGCCGTGTCCCGGGTGCTGGCGCCGCGCGGCCCGGGCGCCGAGGACGGCGCCGGCCGGGCCGGCGACGCGGCGGACCGCGACCGGGGCCAGTACGGCGGCCGCGGCGAGCATCCCCGCCACCGCCGACTGCCAGTACGCGCGGTGCGGGCCGACCGCGTCGACCAGGTGGCCGGCCACCGCGGAGCCGAGGGAGAAGCCGGCGATGAGGAACGACGTGCCCAGCGCCATCGCCTCGGTCAGCCGCGCTGCCGGAGTGCCTGCCTGCACGGCGGAGGCGATCGCCACCAGCGCGGGGGCGACGGTGATCCCGACCAGGAACCCGGCCACCGGCAGCAGGCTGACGCTCGGGGTGAACGGCAGCACCAGCGTCGTGAGGCCCAGGGCGGCGACACACACCCGGACCCGGCGCATCGGCGACATCTTCCAGTCGATCGCGCCGACGACCAGGCCGGAGAGCAGGCTGCCGCCGGAGAAGCACGCCAGGATGAAACCAGCCGAGCCCCGCTCGCCGGCCGCCGTGGCCGCGGCCACCGTGACGACGTCGGTGCTGCCGAAGATCGTGCCGACGGTGAGCTGGACGACGAACAGCGGGGCCAGCGCGAGGTAGGGCAGCCGGGAGGCGGCGCGGGCGGCCCGGTCAGAGCCGGTCGGCGCCTTGGCGGGTGCGGTCGGCGGCTCGGTGCCGCGCTGGGCGGCCATCAGCAACGACCCGATCACGCCGGTGACGGCGGCGATGACCAGCGGCAGCAGCGGGTCGACCTGGGTGGCGAGGACGGTGGTGAGCACCGGGCCGGTGACGAAGACGACCTCGTCGAAGACCGACTCGACGGCGAACGCGGTCTGCAGCCGGCCGCCGGCCGGGTGCAGCCTGCTCCACCGCGACCGGGCCAGCGTGCCGGTGGTAGGGCTGGCCGCCCCGACGAGGGCGGCGAGGACGGCCAGCGGCACGAACGAGGCGTCCGTGCGCAGGGCGATGATCAACCCGACGAGCGAGGCGGCGAAGACGAACGTGGTCGGGATGAGCAGCTGGGCCTGACCGAAGCGGTCGGCCAGCCGGCCCTGCAGCGGCCCGCCGATGCAGCCGGCCAGGGCCTGGATGCCGACGATCGTGCCGGCCAGGGCGTAGTTGCCGTCGGCGGACAGGACCAGCACCAGCGCCAGCCCGATCATCGCGACGGGCAGCCGGCCGAGCAGGCCGGACAGCGAGAAGGACAGGGAACCGCTCGGCTCGAAGGCCGCGCGGTAGCGGTTCAGCACAGGATCTCCAGACGCGGCACAGCCGGCAGGCGGCGCATCGCACGGGATTGGTGCTCCCGCTGCGGCGGGGGAGCCAGATGTCCACGGCGACGGCCCGGCGGGATCGGCCCCGGCGGACAGGGCGGGCGTCGCGTCTGCCATCATGCCCGACCCGGGCCGACCGCACCCGTCGTTGTCGGTCCCCGGCGGCGCGTCGGCGCTCAGCGGCGAGCTGCCGGCGCGGTCCCCAGGTCCAGCTCGAGCTGGTCCGCCGGGTCGCCCGGGACGGCCGGTCGCGCCGCCGTCGCCGACCCGCCCCGGCGCGCGGGAAGGCTGCCGACCGGCCAGGACTCGCCGAGCACGGTGTCGCGGTGCATCGCCCCGGCCAGGCCGTGCCGGCGCCGCAGCGGGCCCACCCGCTCGGCCAGCTCCCGGGTGTAGGCCCGGTCCGCGTACGCCCCGCGGCGGTAGAGCTGCTGGTAGGCGGGCACCAGGTCGGGCCGCTCGTCGGCCAGCCAGCGCAGGAACCACTCGCGGGCGCCCGGGCGCAGGTGCAGGGCGAGCACCGTCACCCCGGCCGCACCGGCGGCGGCGATCGCGGACAGCGTCGCGTCCAGCGCCTCGTCGGAGTCGGTCAGGTACGGCAGCACCGGCGCGACCATCACCCCCACCGAGAGCCCGGCGTCGGCCGCCCTGCGGACCAGGTCCAGCCGGGCTGCCGGCGTCGGCGTGCCCGGTTCCAGCCGCTGCTGCAGGTTCCCGTCGACCAGCGCGATCGAGACGCCCAGCCCGACCGGCACGTCCCGGGCGACCGACGCCAGCAGCGGCAGGTCGCGGGCCAGCAGGGTGCCCTTGGTCAGGACCGAGAGCGGGGTGCCCGACCCGGCCAGCGCGCGCAGGATGCCGGGCATCAGCCGGTACCGGCCCTCCGCCCGCTGGTAGGGGTCGGTGTTGGTGCCCAGGGCCACGTGGTCGCGCCGGCCCCGGCCGGCGCCGAGCTCGCGGGCGAGCACCTCCGCGACGTTGACCTTGACCACGATCTGGCTGTCGAAGTCGGACCCGGCGTCGAGATCGAGGTAGGTGTGGGTGTTGCGGGCGAAGCAGTAGCGGCAGGCGTGGGTGCAGCCGCGGTAGGGGTTGACCGTCCAGCTGAACGGCATCGGCGAGCCTGCCGGCACCCGGTTGAGGGCAGACTTGGCGAGCACCTCGTGGAAGGTGATGCCGGCGAAGTCGGGGGTGCGCACCGTCCGGACCAGGCCGGGGATCGCGGTCCCGCCGCCGGCCTCGCGATCCTCCCCGGTCCCCGGGCCGTCCCCGCCGCCGCCCAGGTCGAGCATGCCGTCGGCGTCCGCGCCGATCGCCTGCCCCTGCCACCGCATGGCCCCATCGAACACCTGTTCGACCCCACGCGCCACCACGGGGCTCGACCACTGGGCTCGACCACTGGGCTCG
>CAXTBU010000022.1:23997-38911 GCA_964242885.1 uncultured Actinomycetales bacterium | reverse complement strand
GGGCTCGACCACTGGGCTCGACCACTGGGCTCGGCCGCTGGGCGCGCGACTCCTGCGCGCGGACCGGGCAGCATCGGGGCGTGACCGCCTTCGACGACGTCCTCGCCGCGAACGCCGCCTACCGGCAGACGTTCGCCGACTCCGGCCTGCCCGGCCGCGCCGGTCGCGGGCTGGCGGTGGTGACCTGCATGGACTCCCGGATCGACCCGCTCGGGTTGTTCGGCCTGGTCCCCGGGGACGCGAAGATCCTGCGGACCGCCGGCGCACGGGTCACCGACGACGTCCTGCGCAGCCTCGTGCTCGCCCACCACCTGCTCGGGGTGGAGCGCGTGATGGTGCTGGCGCACACCGACTGCGGCATGGCCAAGGTGACCGACGACCAGGTGCACGAGGCGGTCCGCGCCCGGTCCGGGATCGACAGCCGCAGCCTGGCGTTCCAGACCATCACCGACCAGGCGGCGGCACTGGTCGGCGACGTGCAGCGGGTCCGCAGCTCGCCCTACCTGCCCGACGGGATGCCGGTGGCGGGGGGCATCTTCGACGTGCACACCGGCGCGGTGTCCCTCGTCGTCGGCTGACCAGCGTCCACCGCCGAGTTCCTCCCGGTCAGGCTTCGCTGATCCCGAACCGCCGGTAGAGGCGGCGCAGCGGGGCCGGGGCGTACCAGCTGCGTTCCCCCAGCAGGCGGAAGGAGGCGGGGACGAGCACGCCGCGCACCAGGGTGGCGTCGAGCAGGATCGCCAGCCCCGACGCGATCCCGAACAGCTGGATGAAGCTGACCCCGCTGCTGGCGAAGGCGAAGAAGCTCACGGCGATCAGCACCGCCGCGGTGGAGACGAGCCGGCCGGTGCGGGCCAGCCCCAGGGTGACCGCGTCGGCGGTGCTCGCCCCGGCGTCGTGCAGCTCCTTGATCCGGCTCATCAGGAACACCTCGTAGTCCATCGAGAGCCCGAAGGCGATGCAGAACACGAGCACGGGCATGGCCGTGTCGGTCGGGGTCGGGGTGAAGCCGAGCAGGCCGGACAGGTGCCCCTCCTGGAAGATCCACACGACCACGCCCAGGGTGGCGCTCAGGGTGAGCAGGTTCCCGACGAGCGCTCGCACCGGCTGCACCACGCTGCCGGTGAACAGGAACAGCAACACCAGCATGGAGACGACGATGATCGCGGCGGCCAGCGGCAGGCTGCCCCCGATGGCCGACTTGGCGTCGACGAGCATCGCGGTGTCGCCGGCGACCAGGACCTCGCTGCCCGGCGGGTCGGGGACGGCGCGCACCGCGCGCACCAGGTCCTGAGCCGGCTGCGAGGCCGGGTCCAGGTCGGAGGCGAGGCTGATCCGGGCGTGTCCGGCGGCGCTCAGGCTGCCGGGGTCGCCCGTCGGGGCGGCGGGTGCCCCGGCGGCGAAGCTGCCGGCGCTGCTGGCCGCGCCGACGACCCCGGGCAGGGCGCTGAGCGTCCGGGTGTAGTCGGCCAGCGCAGCGCCTGTCGGCGCGGGTGTGGCGACCAGCTCGACCGAGCCGGCGGCGTCGGCGGTGAACCCCGAGCGCAGCGCGTCGCCGACCTGGTGGGCGGCGCTGTCCGCGGGCAGCACCCGCTCGTCCGGCGTGCCGAAGGTGACCCCGAGCAGCGGGCTGGCGGCGACCAGCAGCGCCGCGACGACGGGCAGGGCGAAGCGCGCCGGGCGGCGCATGACGGACCCCGCGATGCGGCCCCACACCGGCGCCTCGCTGCCCCGGTCCCGCAGGAACGGGAGCCGGCCGGCGTTCACGCGGTGGCCCAGCACGGCGAGCAGCGCGGGCAGCACCAGCAGCGCCGCGGTCACGCTGATCAGCGTGACCGCGATGCCGGCGTAGGCGAAGGACCGCAGGAAGTAGACGGGGAAGACCAGCAGCGCCGACAGCGCCGCCGCCACGGCGAGCGCGGAGAAGGCGATGGTGCGCCCGGCCGTCGCCACGGTCGTCACGACGGCCTCGGCCGGGGCCGAGCCGCGGGCGAGCTCCTCGCGGTAGCGGCTGACCATGAGCAGCGCGTAGTCGATGCCCAGGCCCAGCCCCAACGCGGTGGTGATGTTCACGGCGAAGACGCTGACGTCGGTGAAGCGGGTGAGCACGAACAGGACCGCGAAGGTCCCGGCGATGCCCAGGACGCTGATCACCAGCGGCAGCAGCGCGGCGACGACAGTGGTGAAGGCGACCAGCAGCAGGAGCAGGGTCAGCGGGACGGCGATCGCCTCGGCCTTCGCGATGTCGCTGCCGACCTGTCCGCCGATGTCGGTGCCCAGCGGCCCACCGATGGCCACCGTGGTGGCCGCGTCGTCGACCTCGGCGTACTCGGCGAGCAGGTCGCCGGCGCGCGCAGCCTGCTCCTCGCCGTCGGCGACGGTGACGAGGACGAGTGCGTCGGCCCGGTCGCCGGAGCGCAGGCCGGGCGCGTCGCTGTCCCAGTAGGACGTGACGGCGGTGACGCCGGGCTCGTCCGCGAGCCGGGCGGCGAGGGCCGTCCCGCTGGCCGCCACGGCCGGAGCGTCGACGTCGCCGTCCCGCGCCCGGACCAGGACGATCATGTTCGGCTCACCGGGGAAGTCCCGGTCCAGCAGGGCCTGCGCGCGGCTGGAGTCCGAGGCCGGGTCGTCCTGGCCGCCGTCGCTCAGGGCGCCGAAGGCTCCCACGGCCAGGACCGCCGACACCACGGCCCCCACGAGCGCGACCACCAGGACCAGCCGGGCGCGCCGGACCACCAGGGCGCCGAGACGCGCGAAGAGCGGCGGGGAGACCGGCTCACCGGGCGGGGGACCTGTCGACTCGTGCGGAGTGCTGGGCACCGGAGGTCTCCCCTGGTCGACGTACGCTGAACCGGTCCGCAGTGCGAACGCCGTTAACCAAGCGCATGGCGCTCCCACCTGTCAAGAGGAGCGATCGATGTCGGTGACCACCACCCGCCGGGAGCGACTGCGGGAGACGACCGTGGCGGAGATCAAGGCGCTCGCCCGCGAGCAGGTGGCCGCGGCCGGGCCCCAGGGCGTCTCGCTGAGGGCGATCGCGCGGGCGATGGGGATGAGCACCCCGGGGCTCTACCGCTACTTCGCCAGCCGCGAGGAGCTCGTGGGCGCGTTGGTCACCGACGTGTACGCCGAGCTGGTCGACCACCTCGAACGCGCCCGCGACGCCGAGCCGGGCGCCGCGCCCGGCCGTCGTCTGCTCGCCACCAGCCGCGCGTTCCGCGAGTGGGCGATCACCCACCACGCCGACTTCGGGCTGGCATTCGCTCCACCGGTGCCGCAGCTCCCCGCCGCGCCGGCAGGTCCGCCGCCGGCCGGGATGCGCTTCTCGAACACCTTCTTCGCCCTGGTGGTCCAGGTGTGGGAGCGCGCCCCCTTCCCGGTTCCGGCCGACGAGGACATCGACCCGGCACTGGTGCAGCAGCTGACCGCCTCCCGCAGCCACCTCGGGCACGCCCTTCCCCTGGGAGTGCTGCAGGTGTTCGCCAGCTGCTGGGTCCGGCTCTACGGCCTGGTGTCCATGGAGGTCTTCGGCCACCTCACCTTCGCCGTGACCGACGGCGAGCCGCTGCTCGAGGTGGAGCTGCGCGAGGCGGCCGGCCGGCTCGGCTGCGCCGCCGACTACGAGCGTCCGCCCGCGCCCTGAGCCGCCGGGACGGGAAGCCCTGGTCAGCTGGCCCGGCGACCCGGCCGCACGGTGATGTCGGTCAGGTGGGAGTCGCGCGGGGCGTCGGCGACGAACCGGACGGCCGTGGCGAACGTGACCGGGTCGATGTACGCGTCCGGGGTGTAGGCGGAACCGGCGTTCTCCTGCAGCTCCCGCTGCATCCGGGTGGCGATCTGCCCGGGGTAGAGCGAGGTGACCCGGACGCCCGCGTCGGCCTCCTCGGCACGCAGCGCGTCGGCCAGCGCGCGCAGGGCGAACTTCGACGCGGCGTACTCCCCGAAGGTCGGTGCGGCGCCCAGGCTCTGGCCGGAGCCGACGAACACGACATGCCCGGCGGCGGCCCGCAGCCGGGGGAGCAGCGCCGCGGTGAGGACGGCCGGCGTCACCGTGTTGACCGCCAGCGTCCCCGTCCACCCGGCGGCGTCCGCGTCCGCGACCGGACCGCGCGGGGCGACGCCGGCGTTGTGCACCAGGACGTCCACCCCCTCGTCGGCCCCGAGAGCACCCGTCACCGCCGGTCCGACCGCAGCCGGGTCGGCCAGGTCGACCGCCACGGTCCGCGAGCCCGGGTGCCGCGCGGCGAGGTCGGACAGCCGCACCGGGTCGCGGCCGACGAGGACCAGCCGCTCCCCGGCGAACGCGTCGGCGAGGGCGGCGCCCACGCCGCCGGTCGCCCCGGTCAGCACCACGACCCGTCCGCTCACGGCTCGACGCTACCGGCGGCCGCGTGGATAGCCTCGACCCGTGGACGCGCCCGACACAGCCGGCCCGACGGTCGCGGGGGGCTCGGGGCAGCACCGTGCGCGCGACCGGACCAACTACCCCGCGCACTGGGAGGCCGATGTCCTGCTCACCGACGGCACCGTCGCGCACCTGCGACCGATCCTGCCGGCGGACGCGGACCTGCTCGTCGCCTTCTACGGCCGGGTGTCGGACGAGAGCAAGTACCTGCGCTTCTTCGCGCCCTACCCCCGGCTGACCCGCCGCGACATCGCCCGGTTCACCGACGTCGACAGCACCGACCGGGTCGCGCTGATCGTCACCGTCGGCCCGGACATGGTCGCGGTCGGCCGGTTCGACCGGGCCGGGCCGGTCGGCACCCCGGCCGGCCGGCAGGCCGACGTCGCCTTCCTCGTCGAGGACGCCCACCACGGCCGCGGGCTGGCCAGCGTGCTGCTGGAGCACCTCGCGGTCATCGCGCGCGAGCTGGGGATCACCGCGTTCGTCGCCCAGGTGCTGCCGCAGAACGAGCGGATGGCACGGGTGTTCGCCGACGCGGGCTACACCGTGCGGGACCGGACCGAGGACGACGTGCTGCTGCTGGACTTCCCGCTGCAGCCGACCGCGAGCTCGGTCGCGGTCACCCAGGCCCGCGAGCAGCGCGCGGAGGCGCGGTCGGTGGAGCGGATGCTGCGGCCCGCCTCGGTCGCGGTGGTCGGCGCCAGCCGCGAGGTGGACAAGGTCGGCCACCAGCTCGTGCGCAACCTCGTCGCCGGCGACATCGGCGTGCCCGTGCACCCGGTGAACCCGGAGGCGACGGTGGTCGCCGGCATCCCCGCGTTCCGCCGGGTGCGCGACATCCCCGGTCCGGTCGACCTGGCCGTCGTCGCGGTCCCGGCCGACCGGGTCGCCGACGTCGTCGACGACTGCGCGGCCAAGGGCGTGCACGCGCTGGTGGTCGTCTCCGGCGGGTTCGCCGACGCCGGCCCGGCCGGTGAGCGGCTGACCGCGGACCTGCTCGCCCGGACGCGGCGCTCCGGGATGCGGGTGGTCGGCCCGGCCTCGCTCGGGATCATCGCTCTCGCCCCGGAGGGGTCGCTGAACGCCTCGCTGGCCGCGACCGTGCCGCTGCCCGGGCGGATCGCCATGTTCAGCCAGAGCGGTGCTCTCGGGATCGGGATCCTGCAGCGGATGCGGTTCCGGTCCCTGGGGCTGTCCAGCTTCGTCTCCGCCGGCAACCGGCTCGACGTCTCCGTCAACGACATGCTGCAGTACTGGGACGACGACGAGAGCACCGATCTCATCCTGCTGTACCTGGAGTCGGTCGGGAACCCGCGCAAGTTCAGCCGCCTGGCCCGCCGGATCGGCCGGCACAAGCCCATCGTCTCCGTGCGGGTCGGCCGGACGCTGGAGGAGGTGCCGGTGGTCGGCCGGACCGGGTCCGGCGTCGCCGGGCGCGACGAGGTCGAGGCGGTGTTCGGCCAGGCGGGGGTCATCCTGGTGGACACCGTGGCCGAGCTGTTCGACGTGGCGTCCGTGCTCGCGACCCAGCCGCTGCCGTCGAGCAGGCGGGTGGTGGTGATCGGCAACTCCCGCGCCCTGAGCCGGTCGATCGCCGACGCGGCGGTCCGCTCCGGGCTGGACGTCGGCGAAGGACCCGTCGTGCTGCCCAACGGCGCGGGCCCGGCGGACTTCGCCGCGGCTCTGCAGGCGGCCGTCACCGACCCGGCGGTCGGCTCGGTCGTGGTGTTCGTCGCGCCGACCCTGGAGCTCGTCGAGACCGAGGTCGCGGCGGCGATCGCGCGCGTGGCCGCGTCGCCGGCCGCCGAGCACACGACCGTCGTCAGCGCCTCGCTGGGGGCGGTCGACCGCCGAGCCGTCGACCAGTTGCGCGGCGACGCCCCGCCGGCGCGGGTGGTCCCGCAGTTCTACTCGGCCGAGGAGGCGCTGCGGGCCCTCGCCGCGGTCGTCCGGTACTCACGCTGGCGGACCGCGCCGGCCGGCCGTGTCCCCGATGTCCCGGGCATCGACCTGCCCGCCGCCCGGGCCGTGCTCGAGCGGGCCCGCGCTGCTGCGGACGGCGGGGCGGACGCGCGCCTGCACTCGTCCGATGTCGGCGAGCTGCTCGGCGCTTTCGGGATCCGGGTCGAGCCTGCCGTCCCGGTCGACGACCCGGCGGGCGCGGTGGCGGCCGCCGAGGCGATGTGGCGCGACGGCGCGGCGGCCGTCGTGCTCAAGGCGGCCGCGTGGCACCTGCGGTCCAGCCCGGACCAGCGGGACGTGTGGCGCAACCTCACCGGTGCCGACGACGTCCGCGAGGCGTTCACCGCGATGGCCGGCACCTACGGCGGTTCGCGGCGGGCCCAGCTGGTCCTGCAGGCGCAGGCCCCGCCGGGGGTGCCGGTGTCGGTCGAGCTGCGCCAGGACCGGGCGTTCGGGCCGATCGTCTCCTTCGGCGTCGGCGGCGTCGCGACCGAGCTGCTGGGGGACCGGGCGCACCGGATCCCGCCGCTGACCGACCGGGACGCGGACACGATGATCCGCCAGATCGCCGCGGCACCGCTGCTGTTCGGCTACCGCGGCGGCGAGCCGGTCGACACCGCCGCGCTGGCCGGCCTGGTGCACCGGGTGTCCGCGCTGGCCGAGGCGCTGCCGACGGTGACCGAGCTGTCGCTGGACCCGGTGCTCGCCGGACCGGACGGGTTCACGGTGCTCCGGGCGTCGGCCACCGTCGCCGGTGTGGCGGGCCGGCCCGACGACTTCCGCCGCCAGCTGCCCACGACCGTCGGCTGAACCGACTGACCGCGACCGTCGGCTGAGCCGGGTCGGCCCGGTGCCATCATGGGCCGGTGACCGACTCGGGACGTCGAGACCTGGCCGAGGCGATCCGCGTCGCCGGGTACTACCCGGAGGTCGTGTCCGACGCGGTCGACATCGCCCTGGGACAGGAGGCGGTGGCCGAGTGGCTGCTGCACCACGAGCCGACGCTGGACCGCGACGGGGTGTTCCGGCACCTGACGGTGCTGGTGCTGACCGGCTCGCGGCTGGTGCTCGTCCACGTGGACGAGCACGACGCCGACGAGCAGGTGACGGTGCCGTACGCGACGACGTCGACCGAGACCGTGCCGCTGCACCGGGTGAGCTCGGTCGTCGTGGACCGGATCGTCGCCCGCCCGGCGACCTACGTCCGCGGCTCGATGCCGCTGGAGGTGGTGGTCTCGATCGGCTGGGGCGGCGCCCAGATCGAGCTCACCCCGGCCAGCTGCCCGGACCCGGACTGCGACGCCGACCACGGCTACACCGGGACGCTGGAGGCGGAGGACTTCTCCGTCCGCGTCTCGGCGGCCGGCGACGGGGCCGGCGCGATCGACCAGGCACTGCGGTTCGCGCGGGCGCTGTCCACCGCGATCCCGGTCGTCCCCCCGGCACCGGTCGGCGCCCGCACCTGACCCGGCCGGCGGGCCGGTCAGGTCACTCCAGGTCGCGGCGGGCGAACAGGGCGATCCCGGCGCCGACCACGACCGCTGTCGCGACGGACAGGACCAGCCCGCCGTGCAGGTTGCCCAGCGCGATGTCACGTCCAGTCGACTGGAACGCTCCCTGCTCGTCGACGAACCCCTCGTTCGTGTAGACGGTCGTGCCGCCGTGCAGCAGCAGGGCGATCGCGTTGTCGGTCAGCAGCCACTGCCCCCACGCCGGGCGGAACGCGCGGACGACGTTCTCCACGATCACGAAGTAGACGAACCCGACCCCGAGCGCCGCCGCGGTGTTGCGGAGCAGGTTGGCGACGCCGAAGCCGAGCAGGGCGACGAGCACGGCCAGCAGGACGCCGCGGCCGGCCGACGCGGCCAGGTCGGCCCAGGCAGGGCCGGGCGCCCGGGTCGTCCCGCGGGTCTCGGCCAGCACCCGCGCCGCCGCCAGCCACAGGCCCTGGGCGACCGTCCCCACGACCGCCGCGACCCCGGAGAGCACAGCGAGCTTGGTGGCCATCACCCGCCTCCGGCGTGGTTCCCAGGTCAGCAGCGCGACCATCGACCGGCTCGACCACTCCGCGCCGACGTAGCTCGCGCCGAGCAGGAACATCGCGGTGGACACCGCGACGCTGACGGACACCACCCCGGCCGGCGCGTCCTGGTCGAGGGTGAACGCCGGCTTGTCCAAGAAGTCCGACAGGGCACCGAGCTCCTCGGGCCGGGCCGGCGGGCCGCAGTCGGTCGCGGTCGGTGGGCCGCTCGGCGTACCGACCGCTGCCACGCACTCGGCCCGGTAGCGGTCCTGCTCGGCGGCGAACGACAGGCGGTTGGCCTCCGCCGCGGCCAGGCCGGCCGCCGACGGCCGGGCGAACTGGGTCGAGGCGACCACGATGCCCGCGAGGAAGCCGAGCAGGCCCAGCGCCAGCACGACCCGGACCGTGCGGCGCGACCAGAACCGCAGCGACTCGGCCCGCAGCAGGGACCCCCGCGCCACCGCCGGGGTGGTGGTGGGTCCGGTCAGGACGGTGCTCACGGCACGTCCTGCGCAGGACGGGACTCCGGTGCCGGCTGCGGCCCGGCCGCCGTCAGCTCCAGGAAGGTCTGTTCCAGGTCGGCCTGCACGGGTGTCAGCTCGGTCACCCAGTGCCCGGACTGGCCGAGCAGCCGGGTGACCACCCCCGGGTCGGGCACCCCCGAGACCCGCAGCGAACCCCCGGCCTCGCTGACCCGGTGGCCGGCCCGGACCAGGACCTCCCGCGCGCCGGCCAGGTCCGGCACCCGCACCGAGACCTCGCCCGCGGACCGGCCCGCGAGCACGGCGGCCACCGTTCCGGAGGCCACGCAGGTGCCGCGCGCCATGATCGAGACCGCGTCGCAGACCTGCTCGATCTCCGCCAGCAGGTGCGAGGACAGGAAGACCGTCGTCCGCCCGTCCGCACCGAGGCGGCGGATCAGCTCGCGGACCGCCCGGATCCCGGCCGGGTCCAGGCCGTTGCTGGGCTCGTCCAGGACCAGCAGCCTGGGCCGTTTCAGCAGGGCGGCGGCGATGCCGAGGCGCTGCTTCATGCCCAGGGAGTAGCCCCGGAACCGCTCCGCGGCCCGGTCGCGCAGGTCGACGGTCTCCAGCACCTCCTCGACCCGGGTGTCGGACAGGCCGGCGGTGCGGGCGAGCAGCCGGAGGTTCAGCCGGCCGGAGAAGGCCGGGAAGAACAGCGGGGTCTCGACCAGCGCGCCGACGTCCGCGACCACCTCCGGCAGCCCCCGGGGAACCGGGCGGCCCAGCAGCCGGACCTCGCCGGCGTCGGCGCGGACCAGGCCCAGCAGCACGCGGATCGTCGTCGTCTTGCCCGACCCGTTCGGTCCGAGGAAACCGTGCACCCCCGGCCCGTCCACCACCAGGTCCACCCCGTCGAGCGCCTTCAGCGGCGGGCGCCCGCGTCGCCGGTAGCTCTTGCGCAGTCCATGCACCTCGATGACCGCCACGGGTCCGGCTCCCCTCGCTGGGGAGCACGGTCGCACCGCGCCGGACCCGGGCCGCGGTCCGCCACGCCCACCGTTGCCGCGGCGATCAGTCGCTCTTGCGGCCGAACATGATCTCGTCCCAGCTCGGCACGGCCTGACGCCGGTTGCGGGCCGTCGCCGCCCGCTGCTCGCCCGGTGTCTCGTCCCGGTCCTCGGCAGCCGGGTCGTGCGCGACCGGCTCGGCGACCGGTTCGGCGCGCGACGGTTCGGGTGCAGCCGCCGGCTCGGGCACCGGCGGGCGGCTGGGCGTGCGCTCGCGCCGCCCGAAGGTCCGGGGCCGCGACGGCAGCGGCCGGTGGTGCTCCTCGGCGGCACCGCGGTCCGCCGGCGCCGGCATCTCCGGCCACCGCCCGGCGAACGGCACGTCGATCGTCGCCTCGTCCTGCTGGTCGTCGGCCACCGGCGACCCGGCGGCCACCGGCACGGCGGCGAGCGGGTCCGGCGCCAGCGGCGCTCCGTCGCGGCCGATGCCCTCCGGGCCGTGCACCTGCGCCGCCGCGGCCAGCTCGGCCGCGACCATGGCGTCGAACGCGTCGGCGGGGGCGACCGCCCGCGGACCGGTTGTCCCCGGCCGGCGCCGGGCCGGGCCGGCGGCCTCCCCGGCGATCCAGCGCGCGTCGTCGTCGTCGGCGATCGCCGTCCGGGTGGCCGGGTCGTAGCGGAAGGTCGCGGTCCGCTCCCGGCTGCCGCCGCGGTACGCCGCGCTGACCAGCCAGCCACCGTCGGTGCGCCGGCGGGCGTCCCATGCCACCGTCGCGGGGTCGACCCCGTGGGTGGACAGCGTGGTGGCCACCGCGTCCTGCAGGCTCAGGCCGCCGGGCTCGGAGCGGCGGTGCAGCGGGTGGCGCCGGGCCTCCTCGACCACGTGGTCGCGTTCGGCGAGCACGGGTGCCGCGAACCGCAGCACCCGGTCCAGCGGGATCCCGGCGGCGCGGGCCACCTCCTCCGGGGTGTCCCCGGCCCTGATCCGGGCCTGGATGTCGCGGGGGCGCAGCGCGGACTCGAAGCGGATCTGCAGCTGGCCGAGCCGGGCCCGGTCGCCACGCGTCGCGGCCCGCAGCCGGTCGTCGAGGGCCACGGTGAACTCACCCTCGGGCTCGGAGCTCCCGGGCGCCGGGGGAGAGCCCGCCGTGGTCAGGACCAGGCGGGTGCCGTCCTCGCTGATCCCGACCACCGTCAACTGGCGCATGTGACCCCTCCGCGGACGACGACGGCCCCACTCTCCCCGATGCGGGAGTGCCTGGACGCGCAGTCTCGCCGACGCGCCGTCGCTGCGTGTCGCCGCTCGTCGCTCGCAGTGCCCCCCGCCGGGGGCCCGCTCGCGGCCGGGGGAGACGATGGACGCGTGCCGACCGCCGTGCCCGACCCCGCCACCGCAACCGCTGCTGCCACCGACCCCTACGACGCCCTGCTGCTGCTGTCGTTCGGCGGCCCGGAGCGGCCCGCCGACGTGATGCCGTTCCTGCGCCGGGTCACCGGTGGGCGCGGCATCCCCGACGAGCGGCTCGCGGAGGTGGCCGAGCACTACCTGCACTTCGGCGGCCGCAGCCCGATCAACGACCAGTGCCGGGCGCTGCTGGCGGCCGTCCGCGCGGACCTGGCCGCCGACGGCCTGGACCTCCCGGTCTACTGGGGCAACCGGAACTGGGACCCGATGCTGGCCGACACGCTGCGCCGGATGCGCGCCGACGGGGTGCGGCGGGCCGCGGTGTTCGCGACCAGCGCGTACTCCTCCTACTCCGGCTGCCGGCAGTACCGCGAGGACCTGGCGGCCGCGACCGCCGAGGTCGCCGCCGACCCCGGCCCGCACGAGCACCCGGTGCCGGTGATGGACAAGCTTCGCCACTACTTCAACCACCCGGGGTTCGTGGAGCCGACCGTCGACCTGGTCGTCGCGGCGCTGGACCGCCTGCCGGCGCAGCTGCGCGACGGTGCCGAACTGGCCTTCGTCACCCACTCCATCCCCACGGTGATGGACGACGGCGCCGGGCCGCGAGGCCGGGCGTACTCCGGGCAGCACACGGTGATGGCCGCCCTGGTCGCCGACCGTGTCGCGGAGCGGACCGGGGTCCGGCGTCCGCACGCCCTGGTCTTCTGCTCCCGGTCCGGCCGGCCGGAGCAGCCCTGGCTGGAGCCGGACGTCAACGACCACCTGCGCGAGCGGGCCGCGGCCGGGACGAGCGCGGTCGTCACCGTGCCGTTCGGCTTCGTGTCCGACCACATGGAGGTCATCTACGACATCGACGAGGAGGCGGCCGCCACCGCCGCCGAGCTGGGGATCACCCACGTCCGCGCCGGCACCGTCGGCACCGACCCCCGGTTCGTCGCGATGGTCCGGCAGCTGGTCCTGGAGCGGGCCGCCGCCGACCGGGCACTGACCGGTCAGGGCACGTCGCCGGACCGGCCGGCCGAGGGCAGCTGGCCGGCGTCCTACGACATCTGCCCCGCCGGCTGCTGCCCGAACCTGCGGGGCCCGAAGCCCGCGCTGTGCGGGATGGACCCCGTCGCCGCCTGACCCCGTCGCCGACTGACCCCGTCGCCGCCTGACCCCGCCGCCTGATCGGGGTGGGGCCCGCGGGCTGGGAGGCTGACCGGGTGACCTCCGCGCCGAACGCCGCCCCCGATCCCGTCGAGCTGACCGCGCTGGCCGAGTCGATCGGCCGCGAGGCCGGGGAGCTCGCCCTGCGCCACCGGCGCCAGGGCATCGAGCTGGCCGGCACCAAGAGCAGCCGCTCCGACGTCGTCACCGCCGCGGACCTCGCCGTCGAGCAGCTGATCCGGGACCGGATCGCCGCCGCCCGCCCGGGGGACACGGTGCTGGGCGAGGAGGGCGGCGAGCAGTTCGGCACCGGCGCCGTCAGCTGGGTGGTCGACCCGATCGACGGCACCGTCAACTACGTCTACGGGATCCCCGTCTGGTCTGTGTCGATCGCTGCCGCCGTCGACGGGACGGTGGTCGCCGGCGCGGTCGTCAACCCGACCACCGGCGAGGTGTTCACCGCCGCCGCTGGCAGCGGCGCCCGCCTGGACGGGCTGCCGCTGCGCCGGCGCGACGACGTCCCGGACCTCGCGGTCAGCCTGGTCGGCACCGGGTTCGGCTACACCGCGGCCAACCGCGCCGCCGACGGCTGGGTCGTCGGGGAGCTGCTGCCCCGGGTCCGCGACATCCGCCGGATCGGGTCGGCGTCGCTGGACCTGTGCATGGTCGCGACCGGCCAGATGGATGCCTACTACGAGCGCGGGCTCAACCCGTGGGACCACGCGGCGGGTGGCCTGGTCGCCGCCGAGGCCGGGCACACCGTCGCCGGGCTGGACGGCGGGCCGGCCGGGCGCGCGTTCCTGCTGGCCGCGCCGCCCGGGCTCTGGCAGCCGCTGCACGACGAGCTGGCCCCGCTGTTCGCGGACCCGCGGGGGACCCGGCCGCACTCCTGAGACCGCGGTGAACACGTCGGCCCACAGGGTGGCTTCTGCGGCGTCCGTGGTGCACAATTCGCGCTCCGGACACCGAGGGCATGGATCGGCGGGGCCGCGTGTTGCAGGCCTGACGCCGAGCGAGACCGCCGTCCGGGCCAGGGTTCCCTGCCGTGACGGCGCCGTCCGGCGCACGAGCTCCCGGCGCTCGACGCGCCCGCCGGGACGAACCGCAGAAGGTGGAGAGAGCAGCAGTGGCAACCGATTACGACGCCCCCCGCAAGACCGACGACGACCTGTCCGAGGACAGCATCGAGGAGCTCAAGGCCCGGCGTGTCGACAAGGGCTCGAACGCGCTGGACCAGGAGGAGGACCCCGCCGAGAGCTTCGAGCTCCCCGGTGCGGACCTGTCCGGGGAGGACCTGTCCATCCGGGTCGTCCCGCGCCAGGCGGACGAGTTCACCTGCACCAGCTGTTTCCTGGTGCACCACCGCAGTCAGCTGGCCAGCTCCGACGGAACGGCGCTGATCTGCCGCGACTGCGCGGCCTGACGGCGCGGTCAGCCGGTCCGGGTCGTCGTCGCGGCGCGCGCCCGCGCGACCGCGGCGACCACCAGCTCCGGCGCCGCGGTCGACACGAACCAGTAGGGGGTCGGGTCGCGCGGGTCGACCAGGTCCAGCCGGACGGCGCGCGTCCGCCAGCCGCGCAGCACGTGGAAGGCCCGCGGGTCGTAGGCGGCGCCGCGCAGCGCCCGGGACTGGTCCCGGTCCAGCGCCGACGCCCGCCCGACCGCCGTCAGGTCCAACCGCCCCGCGCCGGCGGTGAACACCGGCCCCTCTGCGCCGACCTCCACCCGCACGGCCGTCCGGCCCACGGCCACCAGGCCGGCACCGGCGGCAGCCATCGCCGCCAGTCCACTGGCCAGCGCCGGACCCGGGCCGGCGGCCACCCACACCACCCAGCCGACGGTCCCCGCCAGGCCGGCCGCGAGCAGCCACCACCCCGCCGGCGGCCGCAACCGCTCGCTGTACAGAACCCCCACACCGCGAGCCTGGCACGCCGCGGCCCGACCCCGGAGGCAGCCCGTGACGCCGTTCGAGCAGGTCCGCGAGTTCTCCCGGGCGTTCGGGGTGGCCACCCGGCCGTCACCGTCGCCGGCCGGCCTCGGCGTCGACGACGAGGAGCTGGTGCTGCGGCGCCGGCTGCTGGACGAGGAGGTCGGTGAGCTCGCCGACGCGGTCGCCGCGCGGGACGTCACCGCAGTCGCCGACGCGCTCGCCGACATCGTCTACATCGCGTGCGGTACCGCGGACCTGCTCGGGATCCCGTTCGACGAGGTGTTCGCCGAGGTCCACCGCGCGAACATGAGCAAGCTCGGCGCCGACGGCCGGCCGGTGCTGCGGGCCGACGGCAAGGTGCTCAAGGGACCGGCCTACGTCCCCCCCGACGTGGCCGGTGTGCTGGCTGCCGCCCGGCGCGCGGGAGGGCCGCGCGAGTAGGGTCGCGGCGCATCCCCGAGGCTGCCCGGCTGTTGCGCGGCGCCCGCACCGACGCCTGAAGGAGTACCGCCCGTGCCGCTGTTCCGCCGCCGCCGCGAACAGGGCACGGACGCCGCACCCGCTCC
>CAXTBU010000022.1:0-23897 GCA_964242885.1 uncultured Actinomycetales bacterium | reverse complement strand
CCGTCGAGGACACGGACGCCGGGCTGCTCGTCCCGAACGGCGTCGACCTGCCTGCTCCCGCCGGCCCGGTCGACGTCTCCGCGCTCAGCGCCGAGGACCACGCCGGCCGCCTGGACCTCGGCGCGCTGCTGCTCCCGCCGCCGGGCGAGGTGCTGTCCGGCCTGGAGGTCCAGCTGCAGGCCGACGAGACCTCCGGTGAGGTGCTGGCCGTGCTGGTCGTGGACGGCACCGAGGCGGCAGTGGAGATGCGCGCCTTCGCCGCGCCGCGCTCGACGGGGCTCTGGGACCAGGTCCGTCCGGAGATCGCCGACGGCGCCCGGGAGGCCGGTGGCCAGACCGCCGAGGCGCTCGGGGCCTGGGGCATCGAGCTGCTCGTCCAGGTGCCGCTGACCCTGCCCGACGGCCAGCAGGTGCTCCAGGTCAGCCGGATCGCCGGCATCGACGGGCCGCGCTGGTTCCTGCGCGCGACCTTCCTCGGGCGGGCCGCCGTCCAGCCCGACACGGCCGGGCGCCTGCAGGCCGTCGTGGAGCAGCTCGCCGTCGTCCGGGGCGCCGGCCCGATGGCGCCGCGCGACCCGATCCCGCTCACCGTCCCGACACAGCAGCCGGGCGGCCTGGTGCCGGTTCCGGACCAGCCGGCCGCACGCGAGCCCCTGGAGCCGTTCACCCGCGGTCCGGAGATCACCGAGACCCGGTGAGCAGCTCTGACCCGAGCGACGGAGCAGCACCCGTGACGCCCGTGCACCGGCGGGACCGCAACGTCCTGCTCGGGATGCTGGACCAGATCGGCGGGGTGGGCGCGGCGATCGACTCTGCTCTGCCGGCGATCGTGTTCGCGCTCGTGTTCGCCACCACCGGGCGGTCGCTGCGCGTCGCGGTCTGGTCCGCGGTCGGGGTCGGCGCGGGCCTGCTGCTCTTCCGGCTGGTCCGCCGCGAGCAGGTGCGCAACGCCGTCGGCGGCTTCCTCGCGGTGGCCGGCGCCGCGGCACTGGCCTCGCTGACCGGGCGCGCCGAGGACTACTTCCTGGTCAGCCTCGGGCGCAGTGTCGCGCTGCTGGTCGGTTACACCGTCTCCAACCTCGTCCACTACCCGGTCATCGGGCTGATCGTGGGGCTCGCGCGCGGCAAGCCGGCCGCGTTCCGCAGCGACCCGCACCAGCTCCGCGCCTACACCGGCGCGACCTGGATCTGGGTCGCCCTGTTCGCCCTGCGCCTCGTGGTCCGGGTACCGCTGTACCTGACCGAGCAGGTCACCTGGCTCAGCGTCACCGATGTGGTCATGGGCTGGCCGCTGTTCGCCGCGACGATCCTGGCCACCTACCTGTACCTGCGCCGGGCCCTGCACGCCGACCACTGGGCCGACGCCGAGACCGCGATCCTGGCCCGCCGGCCCGGGGCGCCGCCGCCCGGCCCGCCCGGTGCCCGGTGACCGGTGCCCCGTGACCGGCGCCTCGTGACCAGCGTCGGGGACCTGCTGCAGCTGGAGGTCGGCGCCGTCGCGCACGGCGGGCACTGCGTGGCCCGGCACGAGGGACGGGTCGTCTTCGTCCGGCACACCCTGCCCGGTGAGCAGGTCACGGCGAAGGTGACCGGCATCGGCGGCGGCGGCCGGCACCTGACCGCCGACGCCGTCCAGGTGCACGTCGCCGCCCCCGGCCGCCGGGAGCCGCGGTGCCCGTGGTCCGGCCCGGGCCGGTGCGGCGGCTGCGACTGGCAGCACGCCGAGACCGCGACCCAGCGCGACCTCAAGGCCGCGGTGGTCGCCGAGCAGCTCGAGCGGCTCGCCGGGATCGGCTGGGACGTCGTCGTCGAGGCGGTGCCCGGTGACGAGGACGGCCAGCGCTGGCGGACCCGGTCCCGGTTCGTGGCCGACCGCACCGGGAAGCTCGGGCTGCGCGCGTTCCACTCCCACGATGTCGTCGCGATCGGCGACTGCCCGATCAGCTCCCGCGACATGGACGTGCCCGAGCTGGCCGGGCGGACCTGGGCGGCGGGCTCCGAGCTCGACGTGGTCGTCGACGGCGCCGGTTCGCGGTTGTTGCTGGGCGCCCGGCCCGCGCGCCGCGGCGGACCGCCGGCGCGGACCCGGCCCGGCCACGACGTGCCGGCGCTGGTGCACACCGCCGCCGGGCGCGGCTGGCGGGTGACCGGTGCCGGCTTCTGGCAGGTGCACCCGGGTGCGGCCGACGCCCTCGCCGGCGCCGTCGTCGAGGGCCTGGCCCCGGCGGCCGGGCAGAGCGTGCTGGACCTGTACTCCGGGGTCGGGCTGTTCGCCGGCGTCCTGGCCCGGCTGGTCGGCGACGAGGGCCGGGTGACCGCGGTGGAGTCCGACCGCGCCGCGGTGACCGATGCCCGGGTGAACCTGCGCGACCTGCCCAACACCCGCGTCGTGCCGGCCCGGGTCGACGCCGGGCTCGGCGCGCACCTGCCCCGGCCCGGGACGGCCGAGGCGCCGCACGTCGACCTCGTCGTGCTCGACCCGCCGCGGACCGGCGCCCGGTCCGCGGTCGTGCACGCGATCACCGCGCTGACCCCGCAGCGGGTCGCCTACGTGGCCTGCGACCCGGCTGCGCTCGCGCGGGACCTGGCCACCTTCGCCGCGGACGGGTACCGGCTCACCGGGCTTCGCGCCTTCGACCTGTTCCCGATGACGCACCATGTCGAGGCGGTCGCGACGCTGACCCGGCACGTTCCCGAGGTATCTTGACGTCAAGACACTTTCCGGCACGGTGGAGGGATCGACGATGAGCCTGGACAGCTTCGGGGCACGCGGGACGCTGCAGGTGGGCGACAGCTCCTACGAGGTGTTCCGGCTCTCCGCGCTGCCCGGCGCGGACGCCCTGCCGTACAGCCTGAAGGTGCTCGCGGAGAACCTGCTGCGCACGGAGGACGGCGCCGACGTGACGGCCGACGCGATCCGCGCCCTGGCCGGCTGGGATCCCGACGCCGAGCCGGACACCGAGATCCAGTTCACCCCGGCGCGGGTGGTGATGCAGGACTTCACCGGTGTGCCGTGCGTGGTCGACCTGGCCACGATGCGCGAGGCCGTGACGGGCCTGGGTGGGGACCCGGCGCGGGTCAACCCGCTGGCCCCGGCCGAGCTGGTCATCGACCACTCGGTCGTCATCGACGTGTTCGGCCGCGCCGACGCCCTCGAACGCAACATGGAGATCGAGTACGAGCGCAACCGCGAGCGGTACCAGTTCCTGCGCTGGGGCCAGGGCGCCTTCGACGACTTCCGCGTCGTGCCGCCGGGCACCGGGATCGTCCACCAGGTCAACCTGGAGTACCTGGCCCGCACCGTGATGACCCGACAGGTGGGCGGCACCCTCCAGGCCTACCCCGACACCTGCGTCGGCACCGACTCGCACACCACCATGGTCAACGGCCTCGGCGTGCTGGGCTGGGGCGTCGGCGGCATCGAGGCGGAGGCCGCGATGCTCGGCCAGCCGGTGTCGATGCTGATCCCGCGGGTCGTCGGGTTCAGGCTCGCCGGGTCGGTGCCGGCCGGGGTCACCGCGACCGACGTCGTGCTGCGGATCACCCAGATGCTGCGGCAGCACGGCGTGGTCGGGAAGTTCGTCGAGTTCTCCGGCGACGGCGTCGCGGCGGTCCCGCTGGCCAACCGGGCGACCATCGGCAACATGAGCCCGGAGTTCGGCTCGACCTGCGCGATCTTCCCGATCGACGACGTGACGCTGGACTACCTGCGCCTGACCGGTCGCAGCGAGCAGCAGGTCGCGCTCGTCGAGGCGTACGCCCGCGAGCAGGGGATGTGGCACGACCCGTCCCGGCCCGCGCGGTACTCGGAGTACCTGGAGCTGGACCTGGGCACCGTCGTGCCGGCCATCGCCGGTCCGAAGCGGCCGCAGGACCGCATCGACCTGACGGACGCCAAGAACGCGTTCCGGACCGTGCTCCCGACGTATGTGAGCACTGCTCCGGACAGCGACGGGGGAGTGGCCTCGGCGGCGGACGAGGCCTCGGCCGAGTCGTTCCCGGCGAGTGACTCACCGGCCAACGAGGCGGTGCCCGGGAGCGGTGCTCCGGACCCGGCGGACGCTCCGGTCGAGCCGGACACCACACCGACCGCGGACCGCCCGCGCCACCGGGTGTCGGTGACCCTGGCCGACGGCACGACGTTCGAGCTCGACCACGGCGCGGTCGTCATCGCCGCGATCACCTCCTGCACCAACACGTCCAACCCGTCGGTGATGGTCGCCGCGGGCCTGCTGGCGCGCAACGCCGTCGACGCCGGGCTGACCAGCAAGCCGTGGGTGAAGACCAGCCTGGCACCGGGCAGCAAGGTCGTCATGGACTACTACGACCGCGCGGGACTGACGCCCTACCTGGACAAGCTCGGCTTCAACCTCGTCGGCTACGGGTGCACCACCTGCATCGGCAACTCCGGCCCGCTGGCGGACCAGATCAGCGCGGCGGTGCAGGACGCCGACCTCGCGGTGGCGGCGGTGCTCTCCGGCAACCGGAACTTCGAGGGCCGGATCAACCCGGACGTGAAGCTCAACTACCTCGCGAGCCCGCCGCTGGTCATCGCCTACGCGCTGGCCGGGACGATGGACACCGACCTGACGACCGAGCCGCTGGGCACCGGCGCCGACGGCCGGCCGGTCACGCTGGCCGACATCTGGCCGACCGCCGGGCAGGTGCAGGCCGTCGTCGACGAGTGCATCACCGCGGAGATGTTCAGCACCGACTACGCCGACGTGTTCGCCGGCGACGAGCGCTGGCAGACCCTGCCCACCCCGACCGGCGACACCTTCGCGTGGGACGAGGCGTCCACCTACGTCCGCAAGCCCCCGTACTTCGACGGGATGACCGCCGACCCGGCCCCGCTGGCCGACATCGCCGGCGCGCGGGTGCTGGCGCTGCTGGGCGACTCGGTCACCACCGACCACATCAGCCCGGCCGGCTCGATCAAGGCCGACAGCCCCGCTGGGCGCTACCTGTCCGAGCACGGCGTGGACCGGGCCGACTACAACTCCTACGGGTCCCGTCGCGGCAACCACGAGGTGATGATCCGCGGCACCTTCGCGAACATCCGGCTGCGCAACCAGCTGCTGGACGGCGTGGAGGGCGGGTTCACCGCCGACTTCACCGCGGACGGCGCGCAGGCGTCCATCTACGACGCGTCGCGGAACTACGCGGCGGCCGGGACGCCGCTGGTGGTGCTGGCCGGCACCGAGTACGGCTCCGGGTCCTCCCGCGACTGGGCCGCCAAGGGCACCGCGCTGCTGGGCGTGCGAGCGGTGATCACCCAGAGCTTCGAGCGGATCCACCGGTCGAACCTCATCGGGATGGGCGTGCTGCCGCTGCAGTTCCCGGACGGGCGGTCCGCGGCGGCCCTGGGGCTGGACGGCACCGAGACCTACGACATCTCCGGCATCGCGGGGATGACCGACGGGCCGGTGCCGGCGACGGTCCCGGTCACCGCGACCCGCGCCGACGGGTCGACGGTCGCCTTCGACGCCCGGGTGCGCATCGACACCCCCGGCGAGGCGGCCTACTACCGCAACGGCGGGATCCTGCAGTACGTCCTGCGCCAGCTCGCCGCCCGCTGAGGCGGATCAGTCCTGCAGGGCCGCGGCGATCCGGTCGGCGTAGGAGGCTGCCTCGGCCTCGGAGGAGTACCGGCGCCGGGGCCAGAAGAACCCGCGCAGCCCGTCGCCCTTGGTCCGGGGCACGACGTGCACGTGCAGGTGCGCCACCGACTGGCTGACCCGGTTGTTCGTCGCGACGAACGCGCCGCCGGCCGGCAGCCCGACGCGGACGGCACCGGCGATGTCCCGCACCGCGCCGTAGAGGGGCACCAGCAGCGTGTCCGGCAGCTCCTCCAACGTCTGGAGGTGCCGGCGCGGGACCACCAGCACGTGCCCCGGGAAGACGGGTCGGACGTCGAGGAACGCCACCACGTGCTCGGTCCGCAGCACGACGTGGGCCGGGGCCTGCCGGTGCACGATCGCGCAGAACTGGCAGTCCGGCGGCCCGGACTCCGGCTTCGTTGCCGCGGTCACGCGAACTTCCTACACCAGGGCGCCGGAGTGCACACCGCGATCGCGTCCGCGGCAGGTCGACGCGACGCCCGCCGTAGGCTCGTCGATCACGCGGCCCGGCAGGACGCTCCGACACCATCTGGGAGGCTCAACGCATGCGGTTGCTGTCGCGGATCGCCTCGCCCGCCGACCTGCGTCGACTCCGACCGGGCCAGCTGCCGGCGCTGGCGCGGGAGATCCGCGAGATCCTGGTGTCGACCGTGTCCCGCACCGGCGGGCACCTGGGCCCGAACCTCGGGGTGGTCGAGCTCACCATCGCCCTGCACCGGGTCTTCGACTCCCCGGCCGAGCCGATCGTGTTCGACACCGGCCACCAGTCCTACGTCCACAAGCTGCTCACCGGGCGGCTGGACCGCTTCGACACCCTCAAGACCAGGGGCGGGCTGTCCGGGTACCCCGACCGGGGCGAGTCCGAGCACGACGTGATGGGCAACTCCCACGCCTCGACCGCGCTGTCCTACGCCGATGGGCTGTCCTCGGGCTACGAGGTCCGCGGCGAGCCGCGCACGGTCGTCGCGGTGGTCGGCGACGGCTCGCTGACCGGCGGCATGGCCTGGGAGGCGCTGAACAACATCGCGGCCTCCGGGCGCCCGGTGGTCATCGTGGTCAACGACAACGGCCGCTCATACACCCCGACGGTCGGCGCGCTGGCGCGGCACCTGACCACGCTGCGCACGCATCCCCGCTACGAGCAGGCGCTCGGCGCGGTCCGCGGGGTGCTGGACCGCACCCCGATGGTCGGGCGGCCGGTGTTCGACGCCCTGCACGGGGCGAAGAAGGGCATCAAGGACGTCCTCGCGCCGCAGGGCTTGTTCGAGGACCTCGGCCTGAAGTACGTCGGCCCGGTGGACGGCCACGACGAGCCGGCCGTGGAGCGCGCGCTGCGCCAGGCCAAGGGGTTCGGCGAGCCGGTGATCGTGCACGTGGTCACCCGCAAGGGCGAGGGCTTCGAGCTCGCCCTGGCGCACGAGGAGGACAACTACCACTCCCCGAAGCCCTTCGACCCGATCACCGGGGTGGCCAGGTCGGTGGCGCCGGCGGACTGGACCTCGGTGTTCCGCGACGAGCTGGTCCGGGTCGGCGCCCAGCGTCCGGACGTCGTCGCGGTCACCGCGGCGATGCTCTACCCGACGGGGCTGGACGCGTTCGCCGCGCTGTACCCGGACCGGGTGGTCGACGTCGGCATCGCCGAGCAGCACGCGCTGACCTCGGCGGCCGGGATGGCGCTGGCCGGGCTGCACCCGGTGGTCGCCCTGTACGCGACGTTCCTCAACCGCGCGTTCGACCAGCTGCTGCTGGACGTGGCCCTGCACGGCTGCGCGGTGACCGTCGTGCTGGACCGCGCGGGGGTGACCGGCGACGACGGGCCGAGCCACAACGGGGTGTGGGACCTGGCGATCCTGCAGGTGGTGCCGGGGCTGCGGATCGCCGCGCCGCGCGACGGGCGCCGGCTCCGCGAGCTGTTCGCCGAGGCCGTGGAGGTCTCCGACGGCCCGACGGTCGTCCGGTTCCCCAAGGGCCCGGTGTCCGCCGACGTGGAGCCGGTCCGCTCGGTCGGCGGGGTCGACCTGCTGGTCGAGGCGGACGCGGACTGCCGGGACGTGCTGCTGGTCGGCGTCGGGGCGATGGTCGGGGTGTGCCTGGACGCGGCCTCCCGGCTGCGCGACCAGGGCATCGGGGTGACCGTCGCGGACCCGCGGTGGGTCAAGCCGGTGCCGGACGCGGTCGTCGGGCTGGCGCGCGGCCACCGGCTGGTGGTGACCGTCGAGGACGGCGTCCGGGCCGGCGGGGTCGGTGCCGCGGTGGCGCTGCGGTGCAGCGATGACGGCGTCGTGGCCCGGGTGCGGACCGTGGGGCTGCCGGCGGTCTTCCCGGTGCACGGCAAGCGGGCCCAGGTGCTCGCCGACGCCGGCCTGACCGGCCAGGACGTGGCGCGCGACGTCGCCGGCTGGGTGTCGGCGCTGGAGCCGGAGCCCGCCGCGGACACCGCTGGCCACACCGCGGACTGAGCGCGACCCCGCCCGACGTCACCGACGGTGGTCGAGGACGATGGAGGCGTGACCGACCTCGGCTACTTCGGCCCGGACAGCGTGACCTGGCGGGTGCTCACCGACCCCGCGTCCGGGATCGGCGGGCTGCGCTCGCTGCTGCTGCAGGCGCTGCACCCGCTGGCGATGGCCGGCGTCGACGAGCACTCCACCTTCGCCATCGACTTCTGGGGCCGGCTGCAGCGGACCGGTGAGTACGTGCTGACCGTCGCGTTCGGCACCACCGAGCAGGCCGACGCCGCGGCGGCGCGCGTCCGGCGGATCCACCCGCACGTCCGCGGGGTCGACCCGGTCACCGGGCTGGCCTACCGCGCGGACGACCCGGAGCTGCTCCGCTGGGTGCACGTCGCCGAGTTCGAGAGCCTGCTCGACTGTGTCGTCCGGGCCGGGGCGCCGCTCACGCCGGCCGACATCGACCGCTACTACGCCGAGCAGGTCGTCGCCGCCCGGCTGATCGGGGTGGCGGACGTGCCGACCTCGGCCGCCGAGGTCGCCGACTACTACCGCGACGTCCGGCCGCAGCTGCGGTCCTCCCGGGTCGCCGACTCCGCGTCGGCCCGGCTGCTGTTCAACCCGGTGCCGCGGACGGTCGCGCTGGCCCAGCCGCTGTGGACGTCGGCGACCGGGCTGGGGCTGGCGGCGCTGCCGGGGTGGGCCCGGCAGATGTACGGGCTGCCCGGCAGCCGGCTCACCGACGGGCTCACCGACCGGGCCGCCGACGCCGGGCTGCGGGCGGTGCGGACGGCCGCGCTGCTGCTGCCCCGGTCGGTGCGGCTCGGCCCGGTCGCCCTGGACGGGCTGGCCCGCGCCGAGGCGGCCGGCGAGCCGCTCGCCGCCTGAGCGGTCAGCCACCTGAGTCGTCAGCCGGCTGAGTCGTCAGCGGTCGCGGCGGTACCAGAGGGCGGTCCGTTCGACGCGGTCGAGGGTGAAGCCGACGCGTTCCAGCAGCCGTCGGGACGGGGTGTTCTCCGCCAGCACCTCCGCGGTCAGCGCCGAGGCCCCGCCGGGCCCGAGCGCCCACGCGCTGAACGCGGCGACCGCCTCGGTGCCGTAGCCATGCCCGCGCGACGGCACGGCGAGCCCGTAGCCGATCTCCGTGCTGCCGTCGGCGCCGGGGCCGCCCTTCCACCCCAGGTCGCCGATCACCTCACCGGTCGCGCGAAGCACCACCAGCCGGCTGCCTCCGTCCGGTTCGGCGGCTGCCCCGGCCGACATGCGCATGCCGTTGACCGTGTCGGCGGTGGGCCAGCCCGGCGCCGCCAGCAGCCCGTCCGGCAGCGCCGCCAGATCGCGGGACAGCACCGCGACCGTCACCTCGGGCGTCACCAGGGACAGCTGCAGGCGGTCCGTCGTCAGCGGGGGCACGCTCACTCGAGCGCGGCCTTGAGCAGGTCCACCGTGAGCTCGACCTGCCAGCGGCGGGCGCCCCGCTCGGTCAGCCAGGCGGCCACGCCCGCGCGGTCGTGCTCGGCGGGCGGTTCCCAGCACAGTCGACGGACCAGGTCCGGGCTCAGCAGGTTCTCCACCGGCAGGCCGAGCTCCGCGGCCAGGGCAAGCATGCCGGGGCGGGCTGCGGCGAACCGGCGCGCCGCGTCCGGCTCACGGTCGGCCCACACCCGGGTGGGCGGGGGGTCGCCGGACTTCACGTGCGCCGGCGGCAGGTCGTCGTCGGCCAGCGCCGCGGCGCGCTGGATCGCGGCGAACCAGGTCGTGGCGATCGCCCGGTTGGCCCGCCCGGTGAACACCGGGAGCCTGGTCAGCTCGGCGACGGACTCCGGCTGCTTCGCGGCCGCGTCGACGATCGCCCGGTCGGGCAGGATGCGGCCCGGCGCGATGTCCCGGGTCCGGGCGATCTCGTCGCGGGCCAGCCACAGCTCGCGGACCGTCGCGAGCTGACGCGGCCGGCGGACGGCGTGCATCCCGGACGTGCGGCGCCACGCGTCGACCCGCGGCGGCGCCGGACCAGCGGCGGCCAGGGCGGCGAACTCCTGCCGCGCCCACTCCTCCTTGCCCGCGTCGACCAGTTGCCCGGCCAGCGCGTCGCGCAGGTCGATCAGCAGCTCGACGTCGAGGGTCGCGTAGACCAGCCAGTCCGGCGGCAGCGGCCGCAGCGACCAGTCGGCGGCCGAGTGCTCCTTGCGCAGGTTGATGCCGAGCACCTCGGTGGTCATCGCGGCCAGCCCGACGCGGGCGAAGCCGAGCAGCCGCCCGGCCAGCTCGGTGTCGAACAGCGTCACCGGGCGCATTCCGACCTCGCCCAGGCACGGCAGGTCCTGGTTGGCGGCGTGCAGCACCCACTCCGCGTCGCCGATCGCCGCACCGAGCACCGACAGGTCCCCGGTGGGGATCGGGTCGACCAGGGCCGACCCGGCGCCGGCCCGGCGCAGCTGGACCAGGTAGGCGCGCTGGGAGTACCGGAAGCCGGACGCCCGCTCGGCGTCCAGCGCGACCGGCCCCGATCCGCCGGCGACCCGGGCGGCGAGGTCGGCGACCTCCGCGGCGGTGGACAGCACCGGCGGCACGCCGTCACGCGGCTCGGCCAGCACCGGGACCTCGACGGGGTCCTGCTGGACAGCGAGCTCCTCGGGTTCCGCGCTCACCGGGTGCGGCTGAGTCGGGGGCCCGTCCTGCCCACCGACCGGATCGAGACGACCGACGGCGCGGCCGGCGGCAGCCCCGCGGCGGAACACAGCAGGTCCGACCAGGCCTCGACGTGCTCGGTGCACCGCCCGACCGGGGACCACGACGCCCGCAGCTCGACCTCGGCGCGGCCCGGGTCGTCCGCCATGCCGCCGAAGCCCTCCGACGCCACCCGGGTGACGGTGCCGCTGGCGGCGGCGTACTCCGCCCCGCGGGCGTCGAGGGCGTCGACCAGCCAGGTCCAGGCGACCTGGCACAGCAGCGGGTCGGCCGCCATGTCCGGCTCGACCTCGGCGCGGGCGTACGCGACGAAGCGGAAGGTGCCCTCCCAGGCCTCGTGACCGGCCGGGTCGTGGAGCAGGACCAGGCGCCCGGTGCCGACCTCGTCCCCGCCGACCAGGACGTCAGCGGTCAGCGCGACGGCGTGCGGCGCGAGACGGGTCGGCGCGGTCGCCTCGGCCACGACGACCTCCGGGCGGGCGCGGGCGCGGGCGACCTCCGCCAGGGCGGTGGCGAAGGCGGCGGGCACCGGCCGGGACGTCCGCGGGTCGATCTCCCGCGAGGTGGCCATGACCGGCAGCGTACGTCCGGGCACGGTTGGGACGGGGTCGGCGACACGCGACGCGACGTGCCACGATCGAGCGTGACCGCAGCTTCCGCGCTCCCCGTCGAGGACGCCGTCGAGCACCCCGCCGCACCGCTCGAGCCGGCGCTGGTGCGGGCCGCCCGGGGCGCCGCGGTGGTCCGGCCCCCGGTGTGGTTCATGCGCCAGGCCGGCCGCTCGCTGCCGGAGTACCGGCGGCTGCGCGAGGGCACCGCGATGCTCGCCGCCTGCTCGGACCCGGCCACGATCGTCGAGGCGACGCTGCAGCCGGTCCGGCGCTACGGGGTGGACGCGGCGATCCTGTTCAGCGACATCGTGCTGCCGCTCGCCATCGCCGGGTTCGGCGTGACCATCGAGCCGGGCATCGGCCCGGTGGTGGCCGAGCCGGTCCGCGACCGGGCCGGCATCGACCGCATCCCGGTGCCGACCCCGGACGACCTCGCGCCGGTCGCCCAGGCCGTCACCGCCCTGGTCGGCGAGCTCGCCGGCATCGGGGACGCCGGGGGCACGCCGCTGATCGGGTTCGCCGGCGCACCGTTCACCGTCGCCAGCTACCTGGTCGAGGGCGGGCCGTCCAAGGACCACGCCCGCACCAAGGCGCTGATGCGCAGTGACCCGGACACCTGGCACTCACTGCTGGCCCGCCTCGGCGAGGTGGCGGCGGCGTTCCTGCGGATGCAGGTGGACAACGGCGCGGCGGCCGTGCAGCTGTTCGACTCCTGGGCCGGGACGCTGACCGACGCGGAGTACCGCGCGCTCGTCCTGCCGCACTCGGCCGCGGTGCTCGCCGCGGTGCCGGACGTGCCGCGCATCCACTTCGGGGTCGGCACCGGCGAGCTGCTCGGGTCGATGGCCGACGCCGGGCCCGAGGTCGTCGGCGTGGACTGGCGGACCCCGCTGGACACCGCCGCGGCCCGGCTGGCGGCGGCCGGCGCCGACGTCGCCGTGCAGGGCAACCTGGACCCGACGCTGGCGTGGGCGCCGTGGCCGGTGGTCGAGCGGGAGGTCCGCCGCGTCGTCGCCGAGGGCCGCTCGGCCCGCGGGCACATCGTCAACCTCGGCCACGGGGTGCTGCCCGGCACCGACCCCGACGTCCTGGCGCGGATCGTCGACCTCGTCCACGGCATCCGGGTGGACGAGCCCGACGCGTGAGCGAACTGACGGGCCACCCGGAAGGCCGCCAGGCCTCGCCGAGCGGCCGGCGCCTGCCGCGGGTGGCGGTGATCGGCGGCGGCATCGCCGGGCTGGCGGCGGCCTGGGACCTGGTCGGCCGGGCGGAGGTCACCGTCTACGAGCTGTCGGCCCGGGTCGGCGGGAAGCTCGCCGTCACCGAGCTGTCCGCGTCGGCCGGGCCGGTCGCGGTGGACGGCGGGTCGGAGTCGGTGCTCGCCCGGCGCCCGGAGGCGCTGGACCTGGCGCGCGAGGTCGGGCTGGGCGCGGACCTGGTGCACCCGGCCACCGCGGACGCCCGGGTGTTCTCCGCCGGGGCGCTGCACCGGCTGCCCCGCGGCACGGTGCTGGGCGTGCCGACCGACGTCGACGCGCTGGCAGCAGACGGGTTGTTCACCGACGAGGAGCTGACCCGGGTCGCTGCCGAACCCGACCTCGGGCCGGACGAGGGAACGGCGACGCTGGCCGCCGGCGGCGACGTCGCGATCGGCGACCTGGTCGCCCGGCGGATGGGCGACGCGGTCGTCGACCGGCTCGTCGAGCCGCTGCTGGGCGGGGTGTACGCGGGGCGAGCGCGCGAGCTGTCGCTGCAGCTGACCAGCCCGGCGCTGGCCGCGGAACTGCGCACCGAGCCGTCCCTGCTGCGGGCGGCCGCGGCGGTGGCGGGCCGGTCCGCGGCCGCCTCCGCCACCGGGACACCGGTGTTCGCCGGCATCCGCGGGGGCATCGGCCGGTTGCCGGTCGCGGTCGCGGAGGCACTGGCCGAGCGCGGCGTCCCGGTCCTGGACGGCACCGCGGTGCGCGGGCTGCGCGCCGCCGGCCAGGGTTGGGAGCTGACGGTCGGGCCGGTCCCGCGGGAACGGGTGGTGACCGCCGACGCGGTCGTGCTCGCGGTCCCGGCCGCCGCGGCTGCGCGGCTGCTGGCCGGCGTGGCCCCGGCGGCGTCGGCGGAGCTGGCCGGCATCGGGTACGCCTCGGTCGCCCTGGTCCACCTGAGCGTCCCGGCCGCGGTCGGCGCCGGGCTCGCGGGGACCTCGGGCGTGCTGGTGCCGCCGGTCGAGGGCCTGACGGTCAAGGCCGCGACCTGGTCCAGCCTGAAGTGGAACTGGGTCCGCGAGGGTGCGCCGGACACCCTGGTGCTGCGGGCCTCGATCGGCCGGGCCGGCGACGAGGCGGATCTCGCCCGCCCGGACGAGGAGCTGGTCGACTCGGTGCTGGCCGACCTGTCCACGATCACGGGGGCGGCCGGGTTCGACCGGTCGACGCTGGTGGACTCCCGGGTCACCCGGTGGGGTGGGGGGCTGCCGCAGTACGCCGTCGGGCACGCCGACCGGGTCCTCCGGATCCGGTCGGCGTTGGCTGGGCACCCCACCCTCGCCGCGTGCGGCGCCGCCTACGACGGTGTCGGGATCCCGGCGTGCATCGCGTCCGGCCGCGTCGCCGCCCGAGCCGTCGTCCCCGCCTGAGCGCCGGTCAGCTGTCGGTCAGCGGTCGGACGGCGCAGCCGGCTCGAGCCTCATGCTGATCGAGTTGATGCAGAACCGGTCGTCGGTCGGGGTGTCGTAGCCCTCGCCGGAGAACACGTGACCGAGGTGGCTGTCGCAGGTCGCGCACCGGGCCTCGACGCGGCGCATGCCGAGCGAGGTGTCCTCGATCAGCGTCACCGCGTCGGCGTCCGTAGGCGCGTAGAAGGACGGCCAGCCGCAGTGGCTGGCGAACTTCTGGTCGCTGCGGAACAGCTCGGCCCCGCAGGCGCGGCAGGTGTACACGCCGACCGTCGTCGCGTTCTCGTACTCGCCGGTGAACGGCCGCTCGGTGCCGGACCTGCGCAGCACCGCGTACTCCTGCGGGCTGAGCTCCGCACGCCACTGCTCGTCGCTCTTGACGACCTTCTGCCGGGTCTGGTCCATGTCCTCGAAGTTAGTCGCGCCCGCGTCGGTAGCGCAGGAACAGCGTCGACCCGTCGCTGCAGACCGACAGCAGGTCCATCCCCGTCGGCGCGGGCGGGCCGGGGACCGGCCCGGTCGCCACCCGCGGCGCCGGCCCGCCGACCAGCAGCGGCGACACCGTCAGGCACAGCTCGTCCAGCACCCCGGCGGCGACGACCGCGCCCAGCCACCGCGGGCCGCCCTCGCACAGCACCCGCGGCAGTCCGCGCGCGACCAGCGCGGCCACCGCCGCGGCGGGCTCGACCCGCTCCCCGGGCAGCACGACGACGGCGCACCGGGCCAGCGCCACCCGCCCCGGCGGCGCGGCGGCGGTGGTCAGCAGCACCGTCGACGGGTCGCCGTACAACGGCGCCGCCAGGTCAACATTCAGAGCGGTGCTCACCACGGCGATCGGCGTGCGGACGGGCCGGTACCCCTCGTGCGCCGCGGTGCCGGACCCGACGAGCACGACGTCCGCGGCCCGGCGCTGGACGACCAGCAGCGCCCGGTCGGCGGGGGAGGAGATGCTCCGGGAGTCCCCGTCCGGCCCGACCGCCGCGCCGTCCGCGGTACTGACCACGTTGGCCCGCACCCACGCGGTGCGCCCGGCCGGCAGGGGGTGCGCGTACAGCGCCGCCAGGCCCGCGGTGTCGAGGTCGGCAGCCGGGCCGGGCAGCATCCGTCGCAGCACGCGCCCAGCCTGTCCCATGCAGGCCCTACGTTGACCGGGTGCGGCCGCTGATCGGGATCACCACCTACCGTGAGCAGGCCCGCTGGGAGTCCTGGGACACCAGCGCTGTCCTGCTGCCCGCCACCTACCCGACGGCGGTCGACCGAGCCGGCGGGGAGCCGGTGCTGCTGCCCACCGGCACCGCCAGCCGCGCGGTCGTCGCGCGCCTGGACGGACTGGTGCTCTCCGGCGGCCCGGACGTGGACCCGGCGCGCTACGGCCAGGACCGGGGGCCGCACACCGGGACCCCGCGGACCGACCGGGACGAGACCGAGGCCGGGCTGCTCGCCGCGGCACTGGACGCCGGACTGCCGGTGCTCGCGGTCTGCCGGGGGATGCAGCTGCTCAACGTGGTGCTCGGCGGGGACCTGGTGCAGCACCTGCCCGACGTCGCCGGCGTCGGCACCCACGACGGGGGACCGG
Source organism: uncultured Actinomycetales bacterium (assembly GCA_964242885.1). GTDB lineage: Bacteria > Actinomycetota > Actinomycetes > CAXTBU01 > CAXTBU01 > CAXTBU01. Next base: position 8,283 of record CAXTBU010000022.1, on the reverse strand, counting down.
GCGAGTTCGCCGACCACCAGGTCCGGACCGTCCCCGGCAGCGCCGTCGCCGAGCTGGTCGGGAACCGCGTCGGCGCACACTGCCACCACCACCAGGCCGTGGGCGTGCTCGCCCCGTCCCTGCAGGTGACGGCGACCGCCGAGGACGGAACGGTCGAAGCCGTCGAACGCGCCGGCGGGGGCTTCTGCCTGGGCGTGCAGTGGCATCCCGAGGCCGGCGCCGACGGCCGGCTGTTCGAGGCGCTGGTCCAGGCCGCCGCCGCCCGCCGCTGAGCTCCGCGGCCGGGACCTCTTGTCCGGGGGACCGCGCGCCCCGTACGTTCCCGCGATGACCACCAGCGCCCGGGTCGAGGGCTCGAACGACGACAGTCGCCGCCTCAACGAGCTCGGCTACGCCCAGGAGCTCGACCGGGGGATGGGGTGGTTCTCCAACTTCGCGGTGTCGTTCACGATCATCTCGATCCTCACCGGCGGGGTGACCACCTACTACCTGGCGATGAACGCCGGCGGGCCGCGGACCGCGACCTGGGGCTGGCTGTTCGTCGGGCTCATGTCCACCCTGGTCGGACTGGCGATGGCGGAGGTCTGCTCGGCCTACCCGACCGCGGGCGGCCTGTACTACTGGGCCGCGAAGATGGCCAAGCCGCGCCGGGCCGCGGTGGCCAGCTGGTTCACCGGCTGGTTCAACCTGGTCGGGCAGGTGGCGGTCACCGCCTCGATCGACTTCGGCCTGGCGACGATCATCGGGTTCTTCCTGCGGGTGACGGTCGCCCCCGACTTCGCCGGCGAGCCGTGGCAGATCCTGGGCATCTACTTCGCGGTGCTGGCCGCCCACGGCCTGCTGAACACCTTCGGCGTGAAACTGGTCGCCAAGCTCAACGACATCAGCGTGTGGTGGCACCTGGTGTTCACCGCGGTCGTCGTCGTGGCGCTGTTCCTGACGCCGGACACGACGACGCCGCTGGGCGACGTGTTCACCGACTACGCGAACACCACCGGCTTCGGCGACGGCGCGCTGACCAGCATCTGGGTGGTGGCGGTCGGCCTGATGCTCGCGCAGTACACGATCACCGGGTTCGACGCGTCGGCCCACATGACCGAGGAGACCCGCGACGCCGCGGTCAGCGGGCCGCGGGGGATCGTCACCGCGATCTGGGTGTCGGTGGTCGCCGGCTTCGTGCTGATGGTCGGGCTCTCGGTCGCCGTCCCCTACGCGGTCGGCACCGAGGCGTACGCGACGCTGGCCGCGAACGGGGTGCTCGCCGGCCCGACGATCATCGTCGAGGCGGCCGGCGGGACGCTGGGCAAGCTGCTGCTGCTGGCGGTGATCGTCGCGCAGTTCTTCTGCGGGATGGCGTCGGTGACCGCCAACAGCCGGATGATCTACGCGTTCTCCCGCGACGGCGCCATCCCCGGGTCACGGCTGTGGCACCGGATCAACCCGCGCACCCGCACGCCCACCAACAGCATCTGGTTCGCCGTCGTCGGGGCCGCCGTCCTCGGCCTGCCGTCGCTGTACACCAACGAGGGCTACGCGGTCGCGTTCTTCGCCATCGTCTCGGTGGCCGTCGTCGGGCTGTACGTCTCCTACGTGATCCCGGTGCTGCTGCGCCGGCTGAACAAGGACTTCCGGCCCGGCCCGTGGCACCTGGGCCGGGGCAGTGCGGTCATCGGCTGGGTCGCGGTCGTCTGGGTGGTGCTGATCCTGTTCCCGCTGCTGGGCCCGCAGTTCAACCCGTTCCCCGACGGGGAGTTCGCCGTGAACGCGGTGAACTTCGCCCCGCTGGTGATGCTGCTGGTGATCGGGTTCGCCGGGGTCTACTGGCTGGTCTCGGCGCGCCGCTGGTTCACCGGGCCGAAGGTGCAGGGCGACGCCGCCGAGCTCGCGGCGATCGAGGCCGACCTGAACCGGGTGACCTGAGCGGTGCTCTCGCTCGAGGAACTCCGCGCCGACGTCGCTGCCGACCGGGTCGACACCGTCCTGGTCGCCGTCACCGACCTGCAGGGGCGGCTGCAGGGCAAACGGCTGCACGCCCAGTACTTCCTGGACGTCGTCCTCGAGCACGCGACCGAGAGCTGCGACTACCTGCTGGCCGTCGACGTGGAGATGAACACCGTCGAGGGCTACGCCAGCAGCGGCTGGTCCAGCGGGTACGGGGACATGGTGATGCGCCCGGACCTCTCGACGCTGCGCCGGGTCCCGTGGCAGGAGGGCACCGCTCTCGTGCTCGCCGACCTGGTGGGCACCGACGGCGTCGACGTCGAGGTGTCGCCCCGGCAGGTGCTGCAGGCCCAGACCGCCCGGCTGGCCGCGGCCGGCCTGCGCGCGTACGTCGGGACCGAGCTGGAGTTCCTGCTGTTCCGGGACACCTACGAGCAGGCCTGGGACGCCGGCTACCGCGGGCTGACCCCGGCCAACCAGTACAACGTCGACTACTCGCTGCTCGGCACCGCCCGGGTCGAGCCGCTGCTGCGCCGCATCCGGCTGGGGATGGCCGGTGCGGGCCTGACCGTCGAGTCGGTGAAGGGGGAGTGCAACCTCGGCCAGCACGAGATCGCCTTCCGCTACGACGAGGCCGTGGTGGCCTGTGACGGGCACGTCGTCTACAAGAACGGTGCCAAGGAGATCGCCGCGCAGGACGGGTACGCGCTGACGTTCATGGCGAAGTTCGACGAGCGGGAGGGCAACTCCTGCCACGTGCACGCCAGCGTCCGCGGCCTGGACGGCTCGGTGGTGATGGCCGACCCGGCCGCGGCCGACGGGATGTCCCCGCTGGGCCGGTCCTTCGTCGCCGGGCAGCTGGCGCACGCCCGCGAGCTGACCCTGCTGCTGGCGCCGAACATCAACAGCTACAAGCGATACGTGCCCGGCTCGTTCGCGCCCACCGCGATGGAGTGGGGCCGGGACAACCGGACGTGCGCGCTGCGCCTGGTCGGCTCCGGTGCCTCGCTGCGGTTGGAGAACCGGGTGCCGGGCGGGGACGTGAACCCCTACTTCGCGGTCGCCGGACTGCTGGCCGCGGGGCTGGCCGGGATCGAGGCCGGGCTGGAGCTGCGCGCGCCGTTCGTCGGCAACGCCTACGAGTCGCCCGGCGAGCGGGTGCCGGACTCGCTCGCCGATGCGCTGCGGCTGTGGGAGGGCAGCGCGCTCGCCCGCTCGGCGTTCGGCGAGACGGTCGTCGACCACGTCGCCAATGCGGCCCGGGTCGAGCTGGCCGCCTATGGTCGGGCCGTCACCGACTGGGAACGGCACCGGGGGTTCGAACGGCTGTGAGCACCGCCTACGACGTCGTCGACCCGGCCACCGAGCGGGTGCTGACGTCGGTGGAGTTCGCCGGGGTCGAGGAGACGGATCTCGCTGTCGCCCGGGCGGTGCGGGCGTTCCCGGCCTGGCGGGCGGTCGCCCCGGCGGACCGGGCCCGGCTGCTGCGCCGGTTCGCGGACGCGGTCGACGGTGCCGCCGAGGAGCTGGCCCAGCTGGAGGTCGCCAACGCCGGGCACCCGATCGGCAGCGCCCGCTGGGAGGTCGGCAACGTCCGCGACGTCCTGGAGTACTACGCGGGCGCCCCCGAGCGCCTGTCCGGCCGGCAGATCCCGGTCGCCGGCGGCATCGACATCACCTTCCGCGAGCCGCTCGGCGTCGTCGGCGTCATCGTCCCGTGGAACTTCCCGATGCCGATCGCCTCGTGGGGGTTCGCCCCCGCGCTCGCAGCGGGCAACACCGTGGTGCTCAAGCCGGCCGAGTACACGCCGCTGACCGCGTTGCGGCTCGGTGAGCTGGCGCTGGCGGCGGGCCTGCCGCCGGACGTGCTGACCGTCCTGCCGGGCGAGGGCCCGGTCGCCGGGAACCGGCTGGTCGAGCACCCCGACGTGGCCAAGATCGTGTTCACCGGGTCGACGACCGTCGGGCGAGCGGTGCTCGCGCGCGCGGCGGCCACCGTCAAGCGGGTCACGCTCGAGCTCGGCGGGAAGAGTGCGAACGTCGTGTTCGCCGACGCGGACCTGGAGCGAGCCGCGGCCGCCGCACCCTCGGCGGTGTTCGACAACGCCGGGCAGGACTGCTGCGCCCGCTCCCGGATCCTCGTCCAGCGGTCGGCGTACGACAGGTTCCTGTCCCTGCTCGAGCCCGTGGTGACCGGGCTGCGGGTCGGGGACCCGTCGCTGGAGAGCACCGCGATGGGACCGCTGATCTCCCGCCGGCAGCTGGACCGGGTTCGCGGCTACGTGCCGGCGGAGTCGGTCGCGTTCCGCGGGACCGCGCCGGCCGGCCCGGGGTACTGGTTCCCGCCGACGGTGCTCACCGACGTCGACCCCGGCCACCCCGTGCTCCGCGAGGAGGTGTTCGGCCCCGTGGTCGCCGTGGTCCCGTTCGACGACGAGGCGGATGCGGTGCGGATGGCGAACGCCGGGCCGTACGGGCTGTCCGGGTCGGTGTGGACCCGCGACGTCGGCCGGGCGCTGCGGGTCTGCCGGGCGCTCGACGTCGGCAACCTGTCGGTGAACAGCAACTCCTCGGTGCGCTACGGCACGCCGTTCGGCGGCTTCAAGCAGTCCGGGCTGGGCCGGGAGCTGGGCCCGGACGCGCTGGAGTCGTTCACCGAGGTCAAGAACGTCTACCTCGACACGGAGGCATGAGCGTGACCGAGAGCACGGCTCGCCGGCTGGTCGACCGGGTCGCGGTGGTCACCGGCGGCGGCAGCGGGATCGGGCTGGCGTCGGTCCGACGCCTCGCCGCGGAGGGCGCGCACGTCGTGGTCGCCGACCTCGACCCGGTGGGCGGCCAGGCCGCCGCCGACGAGGTGGACGGGTTGTTCGTCCGGGTCGACGTGACCGACGCCGACCAGGTCGCGGCGCTGTTCGACACCGCGGTGTCCACCTACGGCGGGCTGGACATCGCGTTCCACAACGCCGGCATCTCCCCACCCGACGACGACTCGGTGCTCACCACCGGGCTGGACGCGTGGCGGCGGGTGCAGGAGGTCAACCTCACCTCGGTGTTCCTGTGCTGCAAGTACGCGATCCCGCACATGCAGGCGCGCGGCCGCGGGTCGATCATCAACACCGCCTCGTTCGTCGCCCGCCTCGGTGCGGCCACCTCGCAGGTCAGCTACACCGCGTCCAAGGGCGGGGTGCTGGCGATGTCGCGCGAGCTCGGCGTCCAGTTCGCCCGCGAGGGCATCCGGGTGAACGCCCTGTCGCCCGGGCCGGTGGACACCCCGCTGCTGCGTGAGCTGTTCTCCGCCGACCCCGCGGCCGCGGCGCGCCGGCTGGTGCACGTGCCGATGGGCCGGTTCGCCCGCGCCGAGGAGATCGCCGCCGCGGTGGCGTTCCTGGCCAGCGACGACTCCTCGTTCGTCACCGCCTCGGAGTTCCTCGTCGACGGCGGCATCACCGGGGCCTACGTCACCCCGGTGTGAGCGGGGCCGGGCGCGGCTCGGCTGCACCCGCAGCGGTTCGCCCGGCACCTTCGGGTAGCTGACCTTGCAAACGCTGTGCTGACCTGCGAAGACGCAGGTGAACCGGAAGCGTGTACCCCCCGGTAATCGGGCGAGTCTGCGGACGGCCCCGGCAGCGGGAGGAAGCATGTCCACACTCACCGAACGTCCCTGCGTCCGCGACCAGCTCGAGGCGGTGGAGAGGAAGTGGCGGGCGTCCGGGTTCGCCGTCACGGCCGATCCCCAACCCTGGTCGCCGAGATGGAGCGGCAACGCTACGTCGGCGACCCGGCCGACGGCCGGCCGAGCTGGGCCGTCCGCTCTGAGGACGTGAGCGCCCGCGGTTCGTATGATCGCGGGTCGTCTGGCACTACGAGCCGATCGCGAGTGTCCCCAACCGCGGAAACGACCCGGACGCGATCACGGTCCAGGTCGACCAGCGGGTCGAGAACACCGCGGCGGGGAGCAGCGGGACACATACCTCTGCCTCAAGGGAGCCGAGGCGGTCAACGTGGAGTCGATCCGTCAGCTCGCGGCGGCCCTCCTCAATGCGGCCGACGTGCTTCACGGTGCCTGAGCGCCAGCGCATCGAGACCACGGGCCCACCCCATCACTTCCCCTGGGTGGGGCCGTGGTGCTCCGCTTGGACGCGCCGGATCGCAGCTAGCTCTGGCGGCCAGGTTTCCGTCGCTCCGCGGCGAGGGCCGCGGCCTCCTTGCGCTGAGCGTCGCTCGCAGTGAGCTTCTGAACCATCTCGAGGTAGCTGACTGCGCCCCGCTGTCGGGTGGTCGCTGCCGGTGCCGATGCTGCTCTTGCGCCTGCCGTGCGCTTGGCTTCTGACGAATTACTGGCCATGACCCGATCCTCTCTCGTGCTCCACTGCGCCGCCAGGGGGGGTGGACTAACCGTCTGCCAGTCGAACGAGAGCCAACGCCACCAGCGCTGCTGCGCCCGCGACGGCCTCCTCAACACCGGGCGTGTCGAGGGCGTCGTGATGCCCAGCAGGCGCGTCAAGCGTGACGCACCCCAGGATTTTGCCGCTCTCCGTCAAGATCGGGAACGCGAGGACGGTCCCGTACTTCCCGACGATCTTTCGGTACTCTCCGTAGTCGAGTCCTAGCCGTTCGTCGTAGGGTAGGGCATCCCACTGGGCTTGGGTAGAGTCGTTGAACTTCTGGTCGTACTCCGAAGTGTCGACCACCTGCGGGGCTTCCTCAGCCCAGCACCGACCAAGGACCCCCTTGTTTTTCGTCCAGGTGATCGAGCTTGGCACCGGGTTTGCGTTGAGGCGGTGCCGTCCGATCCGTCGGAGCCGACGATCGCGGAAGCCCTCGATGATCCACGCACTCGCGCCCAGCTCGGGGTAGGGCAGCGACGGGTCGTTGGAGTAGACCGTCCAGGTCAGGGTTCTCAGAGGCGCTGCAGCCTCCAGCTGCTGCTGCGTTTGCTTCTGTTGGTCGTCACGCTGCCGCCAGCGCGCGCCGGTGCTTCCGATGGCGATCACGCCGATCAACCCGATCGCGGTCAGCTCCGTCCCGCGGTTGGACCAGACGGCGTTTCGACCGACGGCGGCCAGGTATGCGGTCGCCAGGATCGAGAGAATGGCCCCGATGCGGTTGACTCCAACACCGATCTTGGTCCACCTGGTACCCACTGAGCCCCTTCCACGAGCAGACCGCAACGTCGGCCGGTGGAGGTTAGCGCAGAGGTGGCCCCCGCCCACTGTCTGCGGTCGGGAGTCGAGGGGGTGGCGCATCGCCTAGTGGGTCGGCTACCAACAAGCGCACGCACGTCCGACGATCAGGCCGCGGCGCGTCGGCGCCGGTCTGGCGACCGACCGGCGTCGGCCGCCCCAGATCCCGCACGGGATCCGGGCCTCGTCGGCGTAGGCGGCACACAGGGTCAGGACCGGACAGGTGTGGCAGACGTCTACCGCGGCCGGGTCGGCGGCGGTCGGTTCCTCCTGATGCACTGCGTCACGTCGCTGTGCGCTGGCGACGCGGGACAGCGCGCAGCCGCGTCGGGCCCTCCCAACGTGCGGCGCTGCTGCGGCCGGCCCACCGACCGGCCGTGACTGCTCACACCCGGTGCCCTCGTCGAGCTCACCTTCGGCGACCAGCCACAAACAGAACCGGTGCAGGCCCTTCCAGCGCGTGCGAACGGTGCTCACGGCGTTCCGGGTGAGCAGGTCACCCAACCACTCGCGGATGGCGGACCGGGTCAGCTGGTCCAGGGTCGCCGGTCGGCCCTGTCCTGTCAGCCACTCGCGTAGAACCGGACGGACATGTCATAGAGGGTCGCGGACCGTTCGGCCGTGCCGTCGGCCCGCATAGTGCGTCGGGGACTCGCGGCCAGGTCGTCGAGGCACTCGTTCTGCCGAGGCAGGCGGGGTCGGGGCGGCAGGCACGCGCAACAGGTGATCCGCTGAGCGAGCGGTGTGCTCTTGACGCCACCGGGTCAGTCGGCTGTTCCGTCGGGGTGGCGGGCGCGGCTCGGCTGGACCCGGAGCGGTTCGCCCGGCATCTTCGGGTACTCGGGCGGGTAGGGCAGGTCGGCCTCGCCGTGGTCGCGTTCGTCCTGGCGTGCGAGCTCCAGCAGGGGCTCGAGGCTGGCGCCCTCGGCCGCCCCGACGGGGGCGTGCAGGTCACCGACCTCGGCGTAGCGGGCGGGCATCGAGAACACGGTGAAGTCGGCGGGGTCGATGTCGTCCAGCTCCGCCCACCGCAGCGGCGCGGACACCTTCGCGCCCGGCCGCGCGCGGACCGAGTAGGCGGAGGCGATGGTGCGGTCCCGGGCCATCTGGTTGTAGTCGACGAAGACCCGGACCCCGCGGGTCTCCTTCCACCAGT
>CAXTBU010000021.1:39420-44972 GCA_964242885.1 uncultured Actinomycetales bacterium | reverse complement strand
GGCTGCGCCGGACCGGGGACGGGCTGCGCCGGACCGGGGACGGGCGGCGCTGGCGGCGCGTGGAACGGGTGCCGGACCGGCGGGGGCGGCGGCCCGCAGCGCAGCGTCGAGGCGGTCGGCGACGGCGGTCGGCAGCGGGGGCAGCGGCTGGGCGGCGAGCAGCGCCGACGTCGCGGACAGGGCGGCGGCGTGCTGTGCGTAGGCGAGCCGGGCGGCCGGGTCCGCGGCCAGTCGCGCGTCGAGCCGGTCCCGCGCGGCGGCGTCCAGCGCACCGGCCTCGGCGTCCGCGACGGTGTCCAGGTCGGGGAACCGGCCGGGGTCGGGGCCCATCGGGTCGCCGAGCGGGTGTCCGTCGCTCACCGGACACCCCCCGAACCGCGCGTGGACCCCATCGGTGCTCTGACGCGGGGTGCACCCGAAGCGGTTCCCCCCGGGCCGGACGGCATCCCGTCGGGCGTGTCGCCGGTCACCAGGTGGGCCAACAGGGGCAGGAGCCGCACCCGGGCGCGGGCGCACCGGCTCTTCACCGTGCCGACCGGGCAGTCGAGGACGGCCGCCGCGTCGGCCACCGAGAAGCCGTGGAGGTCCACCAGGACAAGGGCGGCGCGCTGCTCCACCGGGAGCGTGGCCAGCGCCGCCTCGACGTCGAGCCGGACGGCCCGCTGGTCGGCGACGTCCGCGGGACCGGCCAGGGCGAGCTCGCGGTCCGGGTCGTCGGGCAGCGGCTCCGCCGGCCGGGCCTTCCGGCGGCGCAGCCGGTCCAGGCAGGCGTTCACCACGATGCGGTGCAGCCAGGTCGTCACCGCCGCGTCACCGCGGAAGGTGTCGGCCCGCCGGAACGCCGACAGCAGGGCGTCCTGCAGGGCGTCCGCCGCCTCGTCCGGGTCCCCGAGGGTGCGCAGCGCGACCGCCCACAGGCGGTCGCGGTGGCGTCGGACCAGCTCCGCGAAGGCGTCGGGGTTCCCGGCGACGTGCGCGGCGAGCAGGTCTCGGTCCGCTGTCTCGCGCAGGGCTGCGCCCAGGTCGGCGGGGTCCTGGGCGGCGGGGTCCTGGGCGGCGGGGTCCTGGGCGGCGGGGTCCGGGGGGGTGGTCACTCGCGGACGGCGAGCGCGCGGACCCCGCCGCGGAACCAGTCGCCGTCCCGGGGCAGCTCGGTCAGCCAGACCAGCAGGTACCGCGTGGCCACCGGCGCAGCCGGGCGCAGCCGGGCATCGGCACCCGCACCGTCCACCTCGGCGACCAGGCCGAAGCCGGACAGCTCCCGGGGAGGGTCGGAGACCAGGCCGGCGCTGCGCAGCTCGACGTTCGTGCCCGTCCCGACCAGGCCGAGGTCCACCGCGCCGACGGAGCGGACGGTCCCCAGGTCGACGAGCAGGCCGACACCGTCCTTGAGCCCGCCGAGCCTCGCCGAGCTATAGCGGCTGGTCCGCCAGGCGGTGGCGGCGTCGGCGTCGGTCGCCAGCCGGGTGCTGGTCGGGTTCTCCCGGCGGTCGGTGCCCTCCGGGTCGAAGTCGGTCAACGACTGGACCCGGAGCTCGCCGGGCGCGGGCGCCGGAACCGCGGCGGCGGCCGGCCCGTCGGTCCCGGGACGCGCATCGCGGATCGGGTCGGTCGGACCGTCGGGCCCGAACTGGGCCGCGACCTGCCAGGCGAACAGGGCGGCACCCACCGCGACCACCGTGAGGACGGCGCCGGCCGCGATCCGAACTCCGCGGACGCGCGGCCCGGCCGGTGCCCCGGCCCCGGGCCCCGCCAACGTCGGGCCGGTCATCCCGGACAGGTCGGCCCCGGACAGGTCGGCCCCGGACAGGTCGGCCCCGAACAGGTCGGTCCCGGAGTCGTCCGGACCGGCGAGGCCGACCGCGGACAGGCCTGCTCCGGACGGCCCTGCTCCGGACGGCCCTGCTCCGGACGGCCCTGCTCCGGACGGCCCTGCCCCCGACGGCCCCGCCCCCGACGGTCCCGTGCCGGTCGTCCGGCTCGCGCGGGCCGGATCGCCGGCGGCGGGCCCGTCGGCCGCCGCCCTGGCTCCCGCGGACGTCGCTCCCGAGGACGTCGCTCCCGAGGCCCGCGGCCGCACATGCTCCTCGCCGGCCGGCAGGCCGGGGCCGGCGGGCGGCACGAGCCCGTCGCCGGGTCTCGCCGGCGGGACCAGGGCGGTCGCCGCCAGGTGCCGCAGCTTCGGCAGCGGAGCGTTGGCGTCGACGGCCGGCGCCGTCAGCTCGCCGAGCAGCCCGGCCAGCTCACGGGCCGACGTGACGGGCCGCCCGGCCGGGGTCCGGCCCAGGGCCCGCAGGGCGAGCAGGTCGAGGTTGCGGGGGATGCCGGGGCGGACCTGGCGCGGGCCGAGGACGCGGCCGTGCCGGTGCGGTGCCGGCGGCAGGAGCGCATCCCGGCGTGGCTCGCCGCGGATCCGGTAGACCGAGTCGGCCGGGCCGGCGTCGGCCGCGGCGAGCGGCCATCGACCGGTCAACCCGGCGTAGAGGACCGCACCGAGCGCTCGGACGTCGGCCTCCCGGTCCGCCGGCGTCCCGGTGGCCGGAACGCCCGCCAGTGCGGCGGCCACCTCCAGCCCGACCACCCGCACCGCTCCGTTGGCCGAGACGAGCACCCGGTCGGGGGTCAGCACCCGGTGGGTCAGTCCGGCGTCGTGGACGGCGGCGACCGCCTCCGCGAGCTCACGGGTGAGCAGGGCCGCGCGCTGCGGGTCGATCGGACCGCCGGCCAGCAGGTTGGTCAGCGACCGGCCGGACACCCACTCCTGCACCACGAAGACGACGGGCTCACCGGCCCCGGGGTCGACGGCGGCGTCGTACACCCGCAGGAAGTGCTGGTCCGACGCGGTCGCCGCCCGGCGGGCGGCGGCCAGCACCGGCTGCGCCCGCGGGTCGCCGGCATCCACGACCAGCACGCTGACCTCGCGGCCGAGCACCTCGTCCGTGGAGCGCCACAGCACCGACCCGAGCCGGCGGGACAGGACCGCCCGCAGGCGGTAGCGGCCGGCCAGCACCGTCCCGGCCGACCGCGCGGTGCCGGCGCGCACGCCGGTGGCGTCGCGGTCCGTCACGGGGGGCTCCGTCCCAGCGGTCTGACCGGGTCGAGTGGCACCCCGGCGGGCGGGGTCCGCATCCCGTCGGCGAGCGACCGGGGGGGTCGCGGGCGGGCGGGAGGGGGTCCGGACGGGCCCAGGATAGGTGTGCCCACGCCGTTCGGGGCGGTGTGTGGGAAAGGTTGCCGGGAAGGCCGGCCGGCCTCGGGGGGCGGTGCGGACCGTCAGGCTCGGGCCGCGCTCCGGGCGCGCAGCCGACGGACGATCCGGACCGCGCTGGCACCGAACAGCAGCGCCAGCGCGACCCCGATGACCACCCAGCCGACGGTGTCGTAGTCCTGTGCTGTCACCTGGAACGGTCGGGACGGCCCGAGGGGGACCCCCCCGGGTGTCGTCACCGTCGCGGCCACCCGGGTGCGGCCGTTGGTGCGGGCCCCGGCGCGGACGGACACGGTGGTGCTGTCGGCCGGTGCGACGTCGACGGTCCGTGGGTTCGGTTGCCGGATGTCCAGGCGCAAGGCGTTGTCCGGCTGCAGGAGCAGCCTGACCCGGACCCGTTGTCGCAGCCGGTTGGTCACCGTGATCGGGAACCTGCCCTGCCCACTGGACAGCGTCACCGCCCGGGTCGCCGGGACCGACACCGCGGCGGTGAGGCTCTCCAGCGCGCCGGTGACGGCGGAGCGGAACGCGTCGTAGCCGTTCCCGGTGCCGGCCCACTGCCGGGACAGCAGCTGGGCCGCGGACACGGCGAACCCTCCGGTCACCCCGGTGGGCTCGGTCAGCACGGTGGCGAGCTCGGCGGTCCGCCGCCGGAGTCCGGCCGCCTGGCGCAGCTGCCGGGGGTCCGCGACGGCCAGGGCCGTGGCCGGGTCCCGCGCGGGCGCCGAGCCCGCTGGGTCCGCTGGGCCGCCGGCGCTGCCCGAGCCGGTGCCGTCTGGGTCGCCGACCTGGCCTGAGCCGGTGCCGTCTGGGCCGGCGACCTGGCCCGAGCCGGTCCCGGTGGCCCGGATCGTCACCGGGCCGCCGGGCGCCTGGGCGGCCAGCGGCGGGGCGGGAACCGGCCAGTCGGCACCCGCCGGAGCCGGGGACAGCACCGGGGTCGGCAACCGGGCCGGGTCCCAGCCGGGCGGCAGCGCGACCAGCACCGGCGGCGGGACCTGGACCGCCACCGCCAGCACCGCGGTCTCGGCGAGCAGCCGCTGCCGCCGCTGCAGCCCGCTGCCGGCGGTGGAGAGCACCCGGTCCAGCGTGGCGTCGGCGCGCAGTGCCGTCGGCGGTCCGGCGGTCCCGGCCGGCTCGTCGGCCAGCGGCCGCAGCGGGGTCGTCGCGGGGTCGGCGAGCGCCGGCGCGGTCGTCGCCGAGGACAGCAGCACCAGGTCGGTGCCGATCACCGCAGCGGCGGTCACCGCCCGCCGGTCCACCGTTCCGTCGTCGGCGGTGGACGGCCAGGCGAGCAGGCGGGCCCCGAGCCCGGCCGCCCGGGCCACCGCGACGGCTCGCTGCGCGGCGTCCCGCAACGCCGCCGGCGGTGTGCTGCCCGGGTCCGGGTTGCCCCACGGCAGCAGCAGCACGGTGGTCCCGGCCGCCGCGGCGCGGAGGCGGGTCAGCCACCCGGTGGCCGCAGCCGCACCCGAACCGGCCCGCGTCGTCACGGCGGGGAGGTCCTCGTCGGCGAGCGGGCGCGGCGTGGGGGCGACCGGTGCCGTCCCGGCTGGCCCCGGGTCGCCCGTCGTCGGGGTCGCCGGCAGGGCGGCGCTGGTGCCCGTGCGCTCCGTCGAGCCCGCGTCCAGCACCCGGTAGCCGCCCGCCATCGCTGCGACCTCCTCGACCAGCATCGGGTCCAGGACCAGCTGTGGCCGGGCCAGTGGGCGGGTGCCGGGCGCCACCGCGGCCAGCACCCGGCCGAGCCGGCCGGTCGGGGCGACAGCGGCGGCGAGGTCGTCGTCGGCGAAGACGGTGCGCGACACCCGGTGCGGACGGTCGGCCAACGGCACCAGCACGGTCATCGGCACCCGCCGGCCGGCCGGGACCAGCGGCACGACGGTCCGCTCGGTGGCCACGGCGGCGCGGGTCCGGTCCGGCAGGGTCGCCCGGATCTCCACGTCGACCGGGTAGGCGCCGGCGTCACCGACGCCCAGCTCGTCGACCGCCACGTCCAGGTGCAGCGGCGCGGTCGCCCCGGGGGCGAGGCGGTCCGCCAGCTCGGCGTACCGGGTGGTCAACAGCGTCGCTCCGGGAACCGTGACCCGCTCGTCGAGCGCCTCGGTGAGGCCCGCCCGGGTCGTCACCGGGGACCGGAGGTAGCGCAGGTAGGCCTGGACCGTGTCCAGGGGCTCGGGTCCGGTGTTGCGGACGGTGCCGTCCACCACCAGCCGACCGCCGGCGGTCAGCACCGGGGTGACCGAGGTCAGGATCACGGTGGCCCGCGCTGCGGCCGGCGAGTCCGGTTCGGTCGGCGAGTCCCCGGTCGGGGAGCCCAGGAGCGGGGTCGGCGCCGGACTCG
>CAXTBU010000021.1:33014-39320 GCA_964242885.1 uncultured Actinomycetales bacterium | reverse complement strand
GCGGCGGCGCGTGCGGCGCTGGCCGTCGTGGCCCCGGTGGTCACCGATCTCGGGGCGCGCTTCGACGCCGCAGGCCACGAGCTCGCGCTGGTCGGCGGCAGCGTCCGGGACCGGCTGCTCGGCCGCTCGGACACCGACCTGGACTTCGCGACCTCGGCCCGCCCGGCGCAGACCGAGGCGACGCTGCGCGGCTGGGCGGACTCCGTCTACGGCGTCGGCCGGGCGTTCGGCACCATCGGCGCGGTCAAGGACGGCACGACGGTGGAGATCACCACCTACCGCACCGAGACCTACGACCGGGAGTCCCGCAAGCCCGTCGTCGAGTACGGCGACACCCTCGAGGGCGACCTGGCCCGGCGGGACTTCACGGTCAACGCGATGGCGATCCGGGTGCCCGCACTGTCGTTCGTCGACCCCTTCGACGGCCGCCACGACCTGGCCGGCCGCGAGCTGCGGACCCCTGGCCGGCCCGAGGACTCCTTCGACGACGACCCGCTGCGGATGATGCGGGCCGCCCGGTTCGTGTCGACCCTGCGGTTCGCGGTCCACCCGTCGGTGACCGCGGCGATGACCGCGATGGCCGAGCGGATCACCATCGTGTCGGCCGAGCGGGTCCGGGCCGAGCTGGCGAAGCTGCTGCTCGGGGCGGACCCGGTCGGCGGGCTGCGGCTGCTGGTCAACACCGGCCTGGCCGGGTACGTGCTGCCCGAGCTGCCGGGGATGCAGCTGACCATCGACGAGCACCACCGGCACAAGGACGTGTACGAGCACTCGCTGACCGTCCTGGAGCAGGCGATCGACCTCGAGCCCCGGCTGCCCGGCGGCGGTCCGGACCTGGTCAGCCGGCTGGCCGCGCTGCTGCACGACATCGGCAAGCCGGCGACCCGGCGCAACGAGCCCGGCGGCGCCGTCAGCTTCCACCACCACGACGAGGTCGGTGCCCGGCTGGCCCGCAAGCGGCTGACCGCGCTGCGGTTCCCGGCCGCGGTCGTCGACGCGGTGTCGGACCTGATCGGGCTGCACCTGCGGTTCCACGGCTACGGCGAGGCGGGGTGGACCGACTCCGCGGTCCGCCGCTACGTCCGCGACGCCGGGGACCACCTGGACCGGCTGCACGTGCTGACCCGCGCCGACTGCACGACCCGCAACGTGCGCAGGGCGAACCGGCTCGCCGCGGCGTACGACTCGCTGGAGGACCGGATCGCCGTGCTGGCCGCCCAGGAGCAGCTGCAGAGCCTGCGCCCGGCGCTGGACGGGACGCGGATCATGGCGCTGCTCGGCATCGGGCCCGGCCCCGTCGTCGGCCGGGCCTGGGCTCACCTGAAGGAGCTGCGGATCGACCGGGGACCGATGGACCCGGACGAGGCCGAGCGGGAGCTGCTGTCCTGGTGGGCCGACCAGCCCGAGTCGACCAGCAGCACCACCAGGCAGGTGAGGCCGACGAGCGGGTAGAGGTCGCCGACCACCAGCTGCCACCACGCCCACTGCAGGTAGGACTCGTCGGCGCGGGGGAACCACCACTGCGGTCCGGCCACCAGCACCGCCGCCAGCACCAGGCCGGTCACCCACACGACCGGCCGCCGCCCGGCGACCAGGGCGAGCACCGCCGGCAGCGCCCACACCCAGTGGTGGCTCCAGCTGATCGGCGAGACCAGCAGGCCGAGCAGCCCGACGGCGCCGACGGCGGCCACCGTCGCGCCGGTCCGGTGCAACCGGGCGGCCGCCGCGGCGGCGACGGCCAGGCTGACCACGGACAGCGTCACGGTCAGGACGGTCGCCGCCGACCCGGACCCGAGCCAGCGGGCCGCCACCCCGGTCCAGGCCTGGTTGCCCGGCCAGCCGGCCCCGCCGGCCCGCGTCCCGTCGAAGACCAGCTCGGTCCAGTACCGCCACGAGCTGCGCGGGGTCAGCGGCGCGACGGCCAGCGTCACCGCGACCGCCGCAGCGGCCTGCCGGAGCGCTGCCCGCCACTGCCCGGTCGCCAGGAAGTAGACGACGAAGACGCCGGGCGTGAGCTTCACCGCGGTGGCCAGTCCGCTCAGCGCACCACGCCACCGGGCGGGGACGACGAGGGCGTCCACCACCACGAGCAGCAACAGCAGCAGGTTGACCTGGCCGAAGTCGACGGTCTGCACGGCGGGCTCGAACCACACCGCCACGGCGACGCTGACCGCGACGGCCGCCGGCGGCAGACCGGCCCGGCGTCCGGTGAGCACGCACACCGCGACCAGTGCCGCCAGCGACGCGAGCGTCATCAGCACCGCGGCGACCGGGTAGGGGACGGCTGCTGTCCAGGCCAGGCTCACCAGCCCGGCGGGGGGGTAGGTGAACGGCAGGCCCACCGGGGTGAACCCGAGGCTGTAGACCGGCTCGCCGCTCAGCCAGGCCAGGGCCGCCTCGCGGTACACCTCGAGGTCCAGCGGGTGCGCCGGGGTGATGGCCGCCCGGATGCCACGGGCGGTGACGGACAGCACGGCCAGCGCCAGGGCCCCGTACCAGGCCGACCGGCCCCTCACCCACGCCGGGACGCCGCGCGCCGCCGGCAGGCTGCGGGCCGCGGCCAGCGGCGCCGGATCCGCCTGCTCGCCCACGCAGCCGGCCCCCTCCCCGCGTCCGCGTCCGTCCCCGTCCGGCCGCGCAGTCGGCCGCGGTTGATCGTCGCATCCACCGACGCCGGATCGCGCCCGGACCGGCCGGGCCGGATCGCCCTACGATCGGCCGAGCAGCAGTTCCGGCGCCGGTCGGGTCCGGTCCCCGGGTACCGACCGGCACGCCCGACGCAGACAGCGGAGACCGATGTCGACGACGAAGAGCTACCCCGCGCGCCCGGCGGCGACGCGGGGCGCCCGCGCCGCGGGCCCCGACGCCGGCCACCTCGGGCCGAGCGGGATCGACCGGGCCGACCAGATCGCCGGGGCCGATCAGATCGACGGCGCCGACCTGGATGACCAGATCGACGGGGCCGACCTGGACGACGCCGACATCGCGGCCGAGCCGGCTGTCGACGACCCGGCCTCCGGTGTGCGCCGGCTGGGCGTCTGGCTGGTCCTCGCCGGGGTCCTCGGCTTCGCTGCCGCGTTCACCCTCACCGTCGACAAGATCAGGCTCATCCAGGACCCGACGTTCTCGCCGAGCTGCAACTTCAACCCGATCGTCAACTGCGGCAACGTGATGAAGACCGGCCAGGCCGAGGTCTTCGGGTTCCCCAACTCCCTGATCGGCGTCGGGGCCTTCGCGGTCCTCGCCGCGGTCGGTCTCGCGCTGCTCGCCGGTGCCCGGTTCCGCTCCTGGTTCTGGGTCGGCCTGGCGGCCGGGACGGTGTTCGGCGTCGGCTTCGTGCACTGGCTGGCGTTCCAGTCGATGTTCCGGATCGGCTCGCTCTGCCCGTGGTGCATGGTCGTGTGGGCGGTCGTGCTCCCGTCCTTCGTCGCCGTGATGTCCTACGCCGCGCGGACCGGGCAGTTCGGTGCCGGGCTCGTGCCGGCCGGCCGGTGGCTGCGCCGGCACACCGCCGAGGTCCTGGTCGTCTGGTTCCTGGTCTTCGTGGTCGCGGCCGGCGTCCGGTTCTGGGACTTCTGGCAGACGTTCGTCTGACGGGCGGCGGCGACCCGGCCGCCCCCGGTGCTCGCCGTTCCGTCCAGGGCATACGGCACCATGCCGGGATGCGCGCGGGTCAGCTGTCGGCGGAGCGGCTCGGCGGCCCGCTGGGACGGCACGCCGGCCGGTTCGTCGGGTGGTGGCGGCTGGACCGGGTGCTGGTCGCGGTGGTCGCGCTCGGGTTCCTCGCGGCGGTGGCGATGCGCCAGCCGTGCTTCGCCGACGACTACAGCCGGAACGGCCCGCTGTACAGCCGACTCTGCTACTCCGACGTCCCGCTCCTGTTCCGCGAGTACGGACTGGTCGACGGCCGGGTGCCGTACCTGGAGACCAGGCTGGAGTACCCGGTGGGGACCGGCCTGGTGATGGAGGCCACCGCGGTCCTGACCCGGCTGCTGTTCGGCTCCGGCGGTTCGCCCGGCGCCGCCTCGGTCCGGTACTACGGCGTGAACATCGTGCTGTTCTTCGTGCTGGCCGTGGTGACGGTGCTCGCCGTCGCCCGGCTCGCCGGCCCCGGCCGCGGCCGGGACGCGCTGATGGTTGCGGCCGCGCCGTCGCTGGCACTGGCCGGGACGATCAACTGGGACCTGGTGCCGGTCGCCCTCGCGGTCCTCGCCCTGCTGGCCTGGGCGCGGTCCCGGCCGGCGCTCGCCGGTGCGCTGCTCGGGCTCGGCGGCGCCACCAAGCTCTGGCCGCTGTTCCTGCTGGGGCCGCTGTTCCTGCTGTGCCTGCGGTCTCGGCGGATGGGCGCGTGGGGGTGGGCGGTGGGGTCCGCGGCGCTGGCCTGGCTGGTCGTCAACGTGCCCGTCATCCTGGTCGCGCGCGAGCAGTGGCTGGTCTTCTGGGAGTTCAGCCGGAGCCGCGGCGCGGACCCGAACGCCCCCAACTACGGGTCGGTGTGGGATGCGCTCGGCCGGGCCGGGCACCAGGTCTCCCGCCCCGACCAGCTGGCGACCGGCCTGTTCGCCGTGCTGTGCCTGGCGATCGCCGTGCTGGCGCTGACCAGCCCGGTCCGGCCCCGGGTCGGGCAGCTGGCGTTCCTCACGATCGCCGGCTTCACCCTGACGGGGACGGTCTACTCGCCGCAGTACGTCCTGTGGCTGCTGCCGCTGGCCGTGCTGGCCCGGCCGGTCTGGCGGGACATCCTGATCTGGCAGGCCGCCGAGGCGTTCTACTGGTTCACGGTCTGGTGGTTCATCGCCGGTGCGCTGAGCCCCGGCGGCGCCGACCCGAGGCCGGTCGTCTACCTCGTCGCGACCGCGCTGCGGGTGGCCGCGCAGCTCTACCTGGTCGTGCTCGTGGTCCGCGACGTGCTGCGGCCCGCACACGACCCCGTCCGCGCCGGCGTGGCGGCGACCCTGCCCGGCGTGCCAGGGCCGCTGGTGCAGGCGAACGCGTGAGCCCGGAGGACCCGGCGTTCCCGGCGGCGCGGGCCGGAGCGGACCGGTCCCTGCGCGGCCTGCTGGCCCGGGTCGGGCCCGCCGACCGGGAGCTGCTCGGGTGGTGGTTGGTCAGCCGGCTGGGGTTCCTCGCCGTGCTGGCGATGGCCCCCGCGGTGTTCGCCGGGCTCGACGACCCGGCCGGCAGCACCCCGTCGCTGGGCGCGGCGCTGACCCGCTGGGACGCCGTGCACTTCGCCGCGATCGCCGAGTCCGGGTACACGCCGGGCCGGCCGGCCGCGCAGCAGCCGACCGGCGTCCCGCTGGAGGCGTTCTTCCCCGGCCTGCCCGCGCTGCTGGCGGCGTTCCGCGTTCTCGGCTTCCCGTACGCGCTGACCGGGGTGCTGTCCGGGCTGGTGTTCGGCGGCGTGGCCGCGTGGGCGCTGGCGCGACTGGCCCTGCTCGAGCCCGGCGCCGCCACCGCCGCCCGGGCCGGCGCGGGACCGGGCGGCGGCGGGGCCGCGGACGCCGGGGACGCGGACGCCGGGGTGGGCATCCGGGCGGCGGTGCTGTGGATGGCAGCACCGCTGGCGGTGTTCGTCGCGGTCCCGTACAGCGAGGCGCCGTTCGTCGGGCTGGCCTTCCCCGCGTGGCTGGCCGCCCGGCACCGCCGGTGGGGTCCGGCGGTTGCGCTGGCGGCGGCGGCGTCCTGCTTCCGCATCGCCGGGCTGTACCTGGCGTTGGCGCTGGCCGTCCAGTTCCTGACCGTGCAGCTCGGCGACCGCGGCAGCGCCCGGACCCGCCGCGACTGGCGGCTGGTCCCGCTGTTCGCCGTACCGGTGCTGCCGGTCGCCGCCTACTTCGGCTACCTGTGGCAGGCGTCGGGCAACTACCGGCTGTGGTTCGACGTCCAGGAACAGGTCTGGTACCGGACGTTCACCTGGCCGTGGGACTCCCTGGCGACGACCTGGGTCAACGCCTTCGACGGCCGCCAGTCGCCGGACTACGCCTGGATGTTCGGCGCGGAGCTGGTCGCCTTCGCCGTGGGCGTCGTGCTGACCGCGGTGCTGCTGCGCCGCCGCCGGTGGGCCGAGGCCGTGTTCGTCGGCGCGCAGCTGGCCAGTTACGTCACCTCGTTCTGGTTGATGTCGGTGCCGCGGGCGACGCTCATCTGGTGGCCGCTGTGGACGATGGCCGCCGTGGCGCTGACCCGGCGGCGGTGGCTGCTGCGCGCGTGGCTGGTGGTGTCGCTGTCCCTGGCCGCGGTGTGGGCGGCGGCCTACCTGCGTTCCCAGTGGGCCGGCTGACCCGACCCCGGAGGCGTCCCCGG
>CAXTBU010000021.1:23178-32914 GCA_964242885.1 uncultured Actinomycetales bacterium | reverse complement strand
CCGGTCAGCGGGGTGTCGGTGCTGCTGGCGCCGACCGCCAGGTCGAGTCGGCCCGGCTCGACGATCCGGTTCCCGCGGACCCCGGTGAACGCGGAACGGTCCGCGTGCACCTGGAACGACACCCGCGCAGCGGCCCCGGCGGCCAGCGGCACCCGGGCGAACCCGAGCAGCTGCTGGACCGGGCGGACGACCGATGCCACCGGGTCGCTCAGGTACAGCTGGACCACCTCGACGCCGTCGACGGCTCCGGTGTTGCGGACCGTCGCGCTCACGGTGACCGCGCCGTCGGTCGGAACGGAGTCGTCGGACAGGTCCAGGTCGGAGTAGGCGAACGTCGTGTAGGACAGCCCGTGGCCGAACGGGTACAGCGGGGTCGGGTCCAGGTTGGAGACCGAGCCCTCGGTCTGGCCGGCCAGCCGGGAGTGCAGGTAGGTGCCCGGGCCGCCGCCGGGGGTGCGGGCGACCTGCACCGGCAGCTTGCCGCTGGGGGTGACGCGGCCGGACAGCACGCCGGCCACCGCGCCCGCGCCCTCCTCGCCGGGGAAGAACGCCTGGACGGTCGCGGCGGCGTCGGTGTAGCCGCCGAGCGCGTAGGGCCGGCCGGACACGACCACCACGACGACCGGGGTGCCGGTGGCCAGCAGCCCGGTGAGCAGGTCGCCCTGCACGCCGGGCAGCGACAGGTCGGCCGCGTCGCAGCCCTCGCCGGAGGTCCCGCGGCCGAACAGCCCGGCGCGGTCGCCGACGACGGCGACCACCAGGTCGGCGTCCGCGGCGGCGGCGGTGGCGGCCGCGAAGCCGGAGCGGTCGTCCCCGGTGACCTCGCAGCCGCGCAGCACGGTGAGCTCGGCGTCGGGGAACTCGGCGTGGACCGCGTCGGCCAGCGTCGGGGCCACCAGGCCGATCCCGTACTGGGTGTTCTGCGACGGGGTGCCGGCGCCGAGGACGTGGTTGGCGAAGGCGTAGCAGCCGAACAGCACCGACGGGTCGTCGGCGCCCGGGCCGACCAGCGCGATCCGCGACGGTGGCGTGCGGCCCGGCCCGGCGAGCGGCAGCGCGCCGCCGTTGGCCAGCAGGACCACCGAGGACTCGGCGAGCTCGCGGGC
The DNA here is from genome assembly GCA_964242885.1 of uncultured Actinomycetales bacterium. Lineage (GTDB taxonomy): Bacteria > Actinomycetota > Actinomycetes > CAXTBU01 > CAXTBU01 > CAXTBU01. Next base: position 31,808 of record CAXTBU010000021.1, on the reverse strand, counting down.
GATCGCGCGGTTGGCCGGCGCGTCCAGATCCACCGGCTGACCGGCGGCCAGCGCCGGCGGCACCGGCGACCAGTCGAGGTCCAGCAGGCCGTGCACCGCCTTCTGGGTGAGCACGCGGCGGGCCGCCCGGTCGACCAGGGCCTCGTCCAGCGAGCCCGACTCGACCAGCTCCTGCAGCTCCCCGTACCCGGCGGTGTCCGGCAGCTCCACGTCGATGCCCGCGGTCAGCGCCAGCGCCCCGGCCGCACCCGGGGACCCCGCGACCCGGTGCATCGTCTCCAGGAACGCGACGGCGAAGTAGTCGGACACGACGACCCCGTCGAACCCCCACTCCCCGCGCAGCAGGTCGGTGAACAGCGTCTCGTCGGCGGCACAGGGGACGCCGTCGACGTCGGTGTAGCTGTTCATCACCGAGCGGACGCCCTCGCGCACGGCCATCTCGAACGGCGGCAGGACCACGTCGGCGAACTCACGAGGACCCATCGACACCGGGGCGTGGTTGCGCCCGGCGCGGGAGGCGGCGTACCCGGCGAAGTGCTTCAGCGTCGCGTCGACACCCGCCGACTGCAGGCCGCGGACGTAGGCGGTCGCCAGGATCGCCACCAGGTACGGGTCCTCGCCGAGGGTCTCCTCGACGCGGCCCCAGCGGTGGTCACGGACGACGTCGAGCACCGGGGACAGGCCCTGGTGGACGCCGACCGCGTGCATGTCCGAGCCGATCGCGACGGCCATCCGCTGCACCAGGTCCGCGTCGAACGTGGCCGCCCACGCCAGCGCGGTCGGGTAGGTGGTCGCGCCGAGGGTGGTGAAGCCGGTCAGGCACTCCTCGTGCACGATCGCCGGCACGCCGAGGCGGTTGGTGGTCACCAGCCGCGTCTGCAGGTCGCGGACGGCGGCCATGCCCTCCTCGGCGGTCAGCGGGGCGGTGCCGAAGATGCGGGTGAAGTGGCCCAGGCCGTCGGCGAACACGGCGTCGAGGTCGACCGCGCGGCCGGCGAGCACGTCCGACATCGGCGCGACGGCGTCGGCCTCGGCGTCGCGCCCGAGCCACGCGCTGCCCAGCTGGGCGAGCTTCTCCGGCAGCGTCATGGCCGCGAGCAGGGCGTCCACCCGCTCGGCGACCGGGCGGGCCGGGTCCCGCCAGGCGCTGTCGTTCCCGGTGCGTGCGGCGGTCGTGGTCATCGTCGTCCTCGCTCGATCGGGTCGGCGGGGGCTCGCGTTCCGCGGGGCGCCGAGGCTGTCGGGCACTGTATCGGGGAGCTCTCGTAAGTTTTCGACACCGATCCCGCCGCGTGGTGGCCGCCGTCCACAGCCGGGGCCCGATCCGGTGGGTCCGTCGCCAGGGTCCGGTGTCCTGGGCGGGCCGACTACCCTGGTGCGGTCACCACGGTCGGCGCCGGTCCTCCGGCAGCCCGTTCCCGCCAGTTCAGCTGACGGGTCCGGGACGCCGGCCGCGGGAGCACGCATCAGCCCTCCTGCCACGGATCGACCGTGGCCGCCTGAGTCCAGAGGAGGTGGGGTACCCGCATGCGTAAGTACGAGCTCATGCTCATCCTCGACCCGGAGGTCGAAGAGCGATCGGTCGCGCCGAGCCTCGACGCGTTCCTGTCCGTCATCCGCAACGGCGGCGGCACCGTCGAGAAGGTCGACGTCTGGGGACGCCGGCGCCTCGCGTACCCGATCCAGAAGAAGACCGAGGGCATCTACGCGGTCCTGGACCTGTCGTGCGAGCCGGCGACGGTGCAGGAGCTGGACCGTCAGCTCGGCCTGAACGAGGCGGTCATGCGGACCAAGGTGATGCGGCCGATCGTCAAGCGCGGCGCCTCGCGCCGGGCGGCCGAGTCCCTGGGCGCGAGGGCCTGACCGGTGGCCGGCGAGACCGTCATCACCCTCGTCGGGAACCTCGTCGACGACCCGGAGCTGCGGTTCACCCCGTCCGGGGCCGCTGTCGCGAACTTCCGGCTCGCGTCGACACCGCGGACCTACGACCGCACCAGCGGTGACTGGAAGGACGGCGAGACGCTGTTCCTCAGTTGCTCGGTGTGGCGCCAGGCCGCGGAGAACGTGGCCGAGTCGCTGCAGCGCGGCACCCGGGTCATCGTCAGCGGACGGCTGAAGTCCCGCAGCTACGAGACCCGCGAGGGCGAGAAGCGCACGGTCTTCGAGGTCGACGTCGACGAGATCGGCCCGAGTCTGCGCAGCGCCACCGCGAAGGTCACCCGGGCCCAGCGCTCGGGCTCCGGCGGCTTCGGCGGGGACGACCCGTGGAGCTCCGGCGGCGGTGGCCAGAACCAGGGCCAGCCGCGCGGGGACTCCCAGCCCCGCGGGGACTCCCCGCCGCGTGACCGGGGCGACCCGGCACCGGCCCAGGGCGGCTCGCCGCGCAGCAACGACCCGTGGTCGGGCGGCTCGTCCGACGAGCCCCCGTTCTAGGCCGCGCGCCTTCCCGCCGCACGGCCGTTCCCGACCTCCTGATCCATCTCACGAAGGACACCTGACATGGCAAAGCCGCGCGCCCGGCGCTCAGCGCCGCCGCCGAAGCCGATCAAGCAGGTCCGCCGCAAGGCGCGGGCCCAGTTCGGCAAGAAGCTGGACCTCATCGACTACAAGGACACCGACCTGCTCCGGGCGTTCATGTCCGAGCGGGGCAAGATCCGGGCCCGCCGGGTCACCGGCGTCACCCCCAAGCAGCAGCGCGAGCTGACGCTGGCCATCAAGAACGCGCGCGAGATGGCGCTGTTGCCGTACGCGACCGCCGGACGCTGAGGAGGTAGGACGTGAAGCTCATCCTCACCCACGAGGTCACCGGTCTCGGTGAGCCCGGCGACATCGTCGAGGTCAAGAACGGCTACGGCCGCAACTACCTGGTCCCCCGTGGTTTCGCGACCACGTGGACCAAGGGCGGTGAGCGGCAGATCGCCTCGATCCTGGCCGCGCGCAGCACCCGCGCCGTGCACGACCTGGACTCCGCGCAGGCCATCCGCGGCCAGCTGGAGAACCTCACGGTCTCGCTGACCACGCAGGCCGCGGACACCGGGCGGCTGTTCGGGGCGGTCACCGTCTCCGACGTCGTCGCGGCGGTGTCGGCGGCCGGCGGGCCGGCGCTGGACAAGCGCCGCGTCGAGGTCGGCGCGCCGATCCGCACCACCGGGACGCACACCGCGAGCGTGCGGCTGCACCCCGAGGTCGTCGGCACGATCACCCTCGAGGTCAGCGCCAGCTGAGCGGCGGTCGAGTCAGCGCCAGCTGAGCAGCGGTCGAGTCAGCGCCAGCTGAGCCAGGCCGCCTCGGCGCCCGGTCCCCCGCGAGGGTGGCCGGGCGCTGTGCTGGGCGGTGCTTGACGAGCCGCCCGGTCCGGATGTCGGCTGCGGCATGACGGTCTGGATCTGCGCGACCTGTGGCATCGAGCACCCCGACACCGCGTCGCCGCCCGCCGGGACCTGCGTGATCTGCGCCGACGAGCGGCAGTGGGTACCGATGTCCGGTCAGCGGTGGACCACCTCGGCCGAGCTCACGGCCGACGGGCACGCGGTGTCGGTCGACGAGCTGGAGCCGGACCTGTACGGGCTGACGGCGACCCCGCCGTTCGGGATCGGCCAGCGCGGGCTGCTGGTGCGGACCGGTGGCGGCAACCTGCTGTGGGAGCCGCCGGGCGTGATCGACGCGGCGGCGCTCGAGCGGGTGCGTTCCCTGGGCGGCGTCGCGGCCGTCACCGCCAGCCACCCGCACCTCGTCGGGGCCTCGGTCAGCTGGAGCGCTGCGTTCGGCGGCGCGCCGGTGCTGGTCGCCGACGCCGACCGCCGGTGGGTCCGCCGCCCCGACCCCGCGGTCCGGTCCTGGACGACCGCGCACCAGGTGCTGCCGGGGCTGACCCTGGTGCCCTGCGGCGGCCACTTCGCGGGCAGCTGTGTGGCGCACTGGGCGGCCGGGGCAGCCGGGCGGGGCGTGCTGCTGACCGGGGACACGATCGCCGTCGGGGCCGACCGCGCGTCGGTGTCGGCCATGCGCAGCTATCCCAACCTCATCCCGCTGCCGGACCGGGCGATCCGGCGGATCCGCGCCGCCGTCCAGCCGTACCCGTTCGATCGCGTCTACAGCGGGTTCGCCGTTCTCGACGCCGACGCCGCGGCGGTCGTCGCCGCGTCGCTGGACCGGTACGTCGCCTGGTCGCGCGGAGAGGTCACGGATCCCGACGAGCCTTCCGGTCACGCGTGAGCCGGCCCGACTGACCCGGGGACCAGGGCCGGCGCGACGCGCCGGGCGAAACTCCGATCGGGCCTGCCAATCTCCGTCCACAGCCGGGGGACGGCATCCGCCCTGTTCACCGGGCTGTCCGCGCGTTGTGCACAACCGTCGTCCCCAGGGCGCGCGCAGCGCCGTCCACAGCGGGAGAGCCGGCGTCCCCAGGATCGCCGCACCTGTGCACACCCCCTGGGGACAGGCCGGGGCGCGGCGCTGGGGAATCGGCGGGGTCCGGGTCTAGCGTTCCCGACGTCGCCACGGGGACGACTCCTGGACCGCACGAGCCCCCCTGTCCGGCCGTGTCCGGTACGCGCCGCGTGCGCGCCCGGGCACGTCGACCCAGGAGGAGCGGCCCGCTTGGTGAGGTCCCACGGCGTCCACGTTGTGTCGGTGCGGCGTGAGAGGACTGAGGCGTGAGCGTCACCGAGTTCCCGGGCCGGGCCCGCGCCCAGTCCCGCGATGCCGACCGGGCCGAACGCGCGCCCGAGCGCCCGGGTCTGGACCGCACCCCCCCGCAGGACGTCGAGGCCGAGCAGTCGGTGCTGGGGTCGATGCTGCTGAGCAAGGACGCGGTGGCCGACGTCGTGGAGGTCACCCGCGGGGCGGACTTCTACCGCCCGGCCCACGAGGCGATCTACGAGACGGTCCTGGACCTGTACAGCCGGGGTGAGCCGGCGGACGCGATCACGGTCGCGAACGAGCTCGAGCGGTCCGGCCAGCTGGCCCGGGTCGGCGGCCGGCCCTACCTGCACACGCTGATCGAGATGGTGCCCACCCCCGCGCACGCCGGGGAGTACGCGGAGATCGTCCGCGAGCGGGCCATCCTGCGACGTCTGGTGGAGGCCGGGACCCGCATCACCCAGATGGGGTTCGTCGGCGACGGGGACGTCGACGACATCGTCGACCGGGCCCAGAACGAGGTCTACCAGGTCACCGAGCGGCGGGCGAGCGAGGACTACGTCTCCCTCGGGGTGTCGCTGGAGTCGACGCTGGAGGAGATCGAGGCCATCCACGGCCACAACGGGAAGATGGTCGGGGTGCCCACCGGGTTCGCCGACCTCGACGAGCTGACCAACGGCCTGCACCCCGGTCAGCTGGTCATCGTCGCGGCCCGCCCGGCGATGGGGAAGTCGACGCTGGGGCTGGACTTCGCCCGGTCCGCGGCGATCGACAACAACCTGACGACGGCGATCTTCTCCCTGGAGATGAGCCGCTCGGAGATCACGATGCGCCTGCTGTCGGCCGAGGCGCGGGTCGAGCTCGGCCGCATCCGCCAGGGCCGGATGGGCGAGGAGGACTGGGCGCGGATGGCCCAGAAGATGGGCAACCTCTCCGACGCCCCGCTGTTCATCGACGACAGCCCGAACATGTCGATGATGGAGATCCGCGCGAAGTGCCGGCGTCTGAAGCAGCGGCACGACCTGAAGTTCATGATCCTGGACTACCTGCAGCTGATGAGTTCCGGAAAGCGCGTGGAGTCCCGCCAGGTCGAGGTCTCCGAGTTCAGCCGCCAGTTGAAGCTGCTGGCCAAGGAGCTCAACGTTCCGATCGTGGCGATCGCGCAGCTCAACCGCGGGCCGGAGCAGCGCACCGACCGGCGCCCGATGCTCGCCGACCTGCGCGAGTCCGGGTCGATCGAGCAGGACGCGGACATGGTGATCCTGCTCCACCGCGACGACTACTACACGAAAGAGGCGTCCGAGCGGCCCGGCGAGGCGGACATCATGGTCGCCAAGCACCGCAACGGCCCGACGCGGGACATCGCCGTCGCCTTCCAGGGGCACTACTCCCGGTTCGTGGACATCGCCCGCTACTGAGCGGGTCCTCCGTCCCCCAGGGAGGCGCGGTGCGGCCGCGGGCGTTACGGTTCGCGCCGTGTCCAGCCAGCAGGGGTAGCGGGGGTCCGCGCGCACCGCGCGCAGCCGACCCCCTGCCCGTTCTCCGGGTCGACCCGCGCCGTCGCCGGCAGCGGGCCCGGAGCCGTCCCCTGGAGCCCCCATGCCCCGCCCGTCCCGGGCGGTGGGGTACCGCGCCGTCCTGCGCCTTCCCGGCGTCGCCCGCGTGTTCCCCGCCGCCGTCCTCGGCCGCCTCACCTACGCCGTCACCCCGCTCGCCCTGCTGTTCACCGTCGAGCAGGCGACCGGGTCCTTCGCCGCCGCCGGTGCCGCGCTCGGCGCCTCCGGCCTGACCTCACTGCTGATGCCGATCCAGTCACGGTTGCTCGACCGGTTCGGCCAGCGCACCGTGCTACCGGTGCTCGCGGCGCTTTCCGCCACCGCCCTCGCGGGTACCGCGGTGGCCGCGACCCGGGTCAGTCGGCCTGGCTGGTACGTCGTGCTGGCTGTCGCGATCGGCCTGTGCGCCCCGCCGCTCGGCCCGTCCATGCGGGCGCTGTGGGCGGCGCTGGCCCCGGACCCCGCCCTGCGCCAGCGGGCGTACAGCCTGGACGGGGTGGTCGAGGAGGCCCTCTACGCCGTCGGCCCCCTGGTGGTCGGCGTGGCGCTGGCGGTGAGCAGCGCGAAGGTCGCCCTCGGCCTGTCCGGTGTCCTGCTGCTCGTCGGGTCGCTGGGGATGGCCACCTCCCCGGTCGCGACCCGGCACGGCGCCCCGGTCCCCGGACGCGTGGCGACCCCGCTGTCCGGGCCGTTCCGCCAGCCGGGGTACCCGCTGCTGATCCTGACCGTGCTCGGGTTCGCGCTCGCCTCCGGCCCGCTCGACGTGGCCGTCGCGGCACGCGCGCAGCAGGCCGGGCACCCCGCGTCCACCGGGTACCTGCTGGCCGCCCTCGGCGTCGGCAGCGCACTCGGCGGACTGGCGTGGGGTGCCGTCGTCCACCGACGGCGCACCTGGACCCACCTGACCGGCCTGCTGGCCGTGGCCGGCGTCGGACTGGGCGCGGCCGGCGTCGTACCCACGCTGCCGCTGCTCGGCGGCGTGCTCGTGGTCGTCGGCGCCGCCGCCGCGCCGCTGTTCGTCGTGGCCTATCTGGCCGCCGACGAGCTGGTGCCCGCCGCCGGCCGCACGGAGGCGACCACGTGGGTCAACACCGCGAACAACCTCGGCGTGTCGGTGGGTGCCGCGGCCGCGGGCCTGGTCGTGGAGCGCTCCGGCGCCGGCGACGCGCTGCTCGCCGGCGGTGGCGTGGCGCTGCTGACCGCCGTCGGGCTGGCCGTCGCGCACGGCCGGCTCCCCACAGCGGACGACAACCCAACGTGAGCGGGCGATCACTGCGAGATTGGGCCGCACGAGTCCTGACCCAGTTCAGGGGAGGCGCCGGCTCGCCGCATCCAGGAGGTTCGTCATGTCCTTCCCCATCCGCTCCACCGGTGGTCCCCGTGGCCGACGCGCTCTCGCGGCCGGCGCGGTCCTCGCGGCGGCGGCCCTGCTCTCGCCGACGTCCGCGTCGGCTGCCCCGGCACCGGACCTCACCGGCCGCCTGGTCTTCCAGGCACCGAAGGCACCGCCGGCCTCGGGTGCCTTCCTCGACCTCGCCACCCTCCGGATCAACGGCGTCCGGCTGGCCGACACCCCGGGTCTGGACCTGAGCCGGGTCGACCTGCTCCCGTACCTGCACGACGGCGCGAACACCCTCGACGTGCTGATCACCACCACCAGCCGGCCCGGCGTCCGGTACAGCTCAACCCTCGACGTGGGGAACGCCCTGAGGTCGGTCGACGCCGCCTACCTCGACGTCGCCGACCTGACGGTGAACGGGCGGGCGATCCCGGACCCGGCCACGCTCGACCTGTCCCGGATCAACCTGGCGTCCTACGTCCAGCAGGGCGCCAACACGGTGGACGTCCCGGTGACGGTCGCGCGCTGACGACCAGGGGCTGACCGAGCCGGTGGCCGGGGACGGGTGTCTCCGGTCACCGGCTCGGTCACCGGCCGGGATCAGCCGGCTGCGGCTGCGCGACCGAACCGTCGGCTCCAGTCGCCGAGCAGGTCGCGGAGCTCCGGGGGCGAGGTGACCGAGAAGTCCGCGCCCATGGCGCCCAGGCACAGCGCCGCCCAGGTCAGCGAGTCCGCGGTCATCTGCACCCGGCACCGGCCCGGGTCCACCGCCTCGACGGTGCACCACGGACCGACCCGGGCGCGGACCACCGACGCCGACTCCTGCGCCACCGCCTCCACCCGGACCGAGGTCGGCAGGTCCCGGATGCCGGCGCGGACGAAGGCGGCGGCATCGGCGGCAGGCAGCTGCCGCGCCCGGAACCGTGCGGCGGTGACCCGGGGCCCGGTGAGCCGGTCCAGCCGGAAGCTGCGCCAGTCGTGGCGGTCGAGGTCGTAGGCCACCAGGTACCAGCGCCGGCCGAGCGGCACCAGGCGCAGGGGCTCGACGTGCCGGTCGCCCGGGTCCCCGGTCCGGCCGGTGTAGGTGAACTCCA
>CAXTBU010000021.1:21501-23078 GCA_964242885.1 uncultured Actinomycetales bacterium | reverse complement strand
CGCGGCGGCATCACCTGCACGACCTTCGTGAGCGCGCGCAGCGCCGCCTCCTCGATGCCCGCGACCGATCCCGAGGCGGCCGCCTGCATCCCGACGGCCAGCGCGACCGCCTCCTCGTCGTCGACCACCAGCGGCGGCAGCGCGGCACCCGGGGCGAGCTGGTAGCCGCCGTCGACGCCCCGGCTGCCGGTGACCGGGTAGCCGAGGTCGCGCAGCCGGTCGACGTCGCGGCGCAGCGTCCGCACCGACACCTGCAGCCGCTGGGCGAGCTCCTCCCCGGGCCAGTGCCGGTGGGTCTGCAGCAGCGACAGCAGCGTCAGCGCCCGGGAACTGGTGTTCGCCACGATCCCGATCCTGCCCGCATTGCGGTCAGGAACTGACCGCAGCGCCCGCGAGGGTGGGAACTCCCAGCAGGACGACGGAAGGCGACCTCATGACCGAGACGATTCCCGCACCCACCCCGCTCCCCGCCGGGTCGTCGGAGCGCGCGGACCTGCTCGAGACGCTGCGCAAGCACCGGTTCTTCCTCCGGCTGACCGTCGACGGCCTCACCGACTCCCAGGCCGCGATCCGCTCGACCGTGAGCGAGCTGACCCTGGCCCGCCTGGTCAAGCACGTGGCGTCGACCGAGCGGTCCTGGCAGCGGTTCATCGTCGAGGGCGCGAGCGCGTTCGACGCTGCCGACTGGGCGGCGGAGTGGACCGTGGCGCCCGGCGAGACGCTGGCCGATCTGCTCGCCGACTACGAGGAGGTCGCGCGCCGGACCGACGACCTCGTCCAGTCCCTGCCGGACCTGGACCTGTCGCACCCGCTGCCGGCGGCGCCGTGGTTCGAGCCCGGCGCGTCCTGGTCGGCGCGGCGCGTCCTGCTGCACCTGATCGCCGAGACCAGCCAGCACGCCGGCCACGCCGACATCATCCGCGAGGCCATCGACGGGCAGAAGAGCATGGGCTGACCCGGCAGGATCGGCGGATGACCGGCCACGTCGCACTGCTGCGCGGGATCAACGTCGGCCGGGGGCCGCGGATCGGGATGGCCGAGCTGCGCGAGGTCGCCGCAGGCCTCGGCTGGGCGGACGTCCGCACCCACCTGCAGAGCGGCAACGTCGTGTTCACCGCCCGGCCCGCCGACCCGGGCCGGCTGGCCGCGGACCTCGAGGCCGCGGTCGCCGGCCGGTTCTCCGTGCAGCCGCAGGTGGTCGTCGTCACCTGTGCGGAGCTGTCCGGCATCGCGGCCGCCACGCCGTTCCCCGAGCAGGCGGCGGCGGCGCCCACGACGGTGCACGCCTTCGTCCTGTCAGGCGCGGCCGGGCCGGACGTCGAGGCCAGGGTCGCCGACGCCGAGCAGCGGGTGGGGCGGCGTCGGACGACCGGCACGGGCGGGGCCGACCACGCCGTCGTGATCGGCCGCGCCGTCCACCTGCACGCCCCCGCCGGCCTCGGGCGCAGCGACCTCGGCGCCGCGCTGGCCCGGCCGGGGGCGCTCGGCCCGGATGTGGTGGCGACCGCCCGCAACTGGCGGACGGTCCGGGCGCTCGTCCAGCTCTGCGGGCCCGGCTGACGGGGGCCCGGCTGACG
>CAXTBU010000021.1:0-21401 GCA_964242885.1 uncultured Actinomycetales bacterium | reverse complement strand
CGCGCCAGCCCGTGGCCCTCGTCGCCGTAGACGAGCAGCTCGCACTCCTGGCCGCGGGAGCGGACCGCCTCGGTGAGCTGCTCGGCCTCCGACAGCGGCACCCGGGGGTCGTTCGCGCCGTGGATCACGAACAGCGGCGCCCGGACCGCGTCGATGTGCGTGAGCGGGGACGCCTCGTGCAGGAAGTCCCGGTCGTCGGCCAGCGAGCCGTACTCGCGCTCGCGGGCGGACCGCCGGTAGGGCGAGGTGTTCTCCAGGAAGGTGACCAGCGAGCTGATGCCGACGATGTCGACGCCGGCCGCCCACAGCTCCGGCTGCATGGTGAGCCCGGCGAGCACCATGTAGCCGCCGTAGCTGCCGCCCCACAGGGCGATCCGGCCAGCCCGGACGTCCTGGGTCGGCGCCCAGGCGGCGATCGCGGCCAGGTCGGAGACCGAGTCCAGCCGCAGCCGGACGTCGTCGAGGGAGACCCAGCGCCGGCCGTACCCGGCCGAGCCGCGCACGTTGGGCACCAGCACGGTGTGCCCGGCGCCGGCCAGCCCCTGCACGACCGGGTCGAACACCCGGGCCGCCTGCGCCTCGGGGCCGCCGTGCACCACCACGACGGCGCTGCCGGCCAGACCCGGCGCCGGCGCACCCGACGGCGGGTAGACGAAGCAGGGGATCCGCTCCCCGTCGGCGGCGGGCACCCGGTGGCTCGCCGGCAGCGACACCGGTCCGTCGACGGCGGTGCCGGCCAGCTCCCGGACGGCCCCGGTCGCCACGTCGGCGAGCAACGCCGCGCCGGGGACGCCCGGTGCGGTGAAGGACAGCGCGACCGACCGGCTGTCCGCGGACCACACCGGGTCCGGCCCCCGGCCGGTGACCACGCCGGCCGCGGGTGTCCGCCCACCCGGCAGCACCAGCTCCCGGACCAGGGACCCGTCGGCGGTGTCGTGCAGCGCGACCCGCGCCTCCCCGTCCACGTCGGTCGCCACCAGCAGCAGCCGCCCGTCCGGCGACGGCCAGCCGACCGCGTCGTGGCCCGCACCGACCACCAGGTCCGTCCAGGTGCCCGACGCCGGGTCCAGCCGGGCGACGGCGACCGAGTCGTGCCCCCGGTCGGTGCTCACCACCACCGTGCCGTCGGGGGTCAGCGCCGGCCGCTCGTGGACGGCCGCGAGCGCGGGGTCGGTCAGCTCGCTGGCCGGGGCGCCGGCGGTCGCCAGCACCAGCCGGGAGCTCGCCGGCGCGGCGGCGACCAGCTCGACCACCGCGGAGCCCGCGTCCGGGCTGACGGCGACGCCGGCGACGAGGCCGCCGCCGTCGTAGAGCACCGTGTCGACCCCGGTCGCCAGGTCGCGGACGAGCACGTCGAAGTCGACGCGGTTGCGCGCGTTGCTCGCGTAGACGACCCGGCCCGGTAGGACGTCGAGCAGGTCGTGCCTGACCCCCGCAGCGTGCACGAGCGGCACCAGGTCCCCCGGGCCGGCCGGCAGCGCGGCACCGACGTCGCCCGTCCCGGGACCGGCTGCGCCGGGCAGGCGCAGCAGCGAGAGCTGGCCGTTCTCGTCCCCGCCGGTGTCGTGCTGGACGACGACCGCGCGCTCCGCGGGCAGCCACCGGCCCGAGCAGGGCCCGGGCAGCGCGGTCAGGTCGGTGCGCGTCCCGTCCGGGTCCAGCTGCACCAGCTGCACCGAGCCGGACGCGTCGGACCCGGCCAGCACCCGCCCGGCGGGGTCGACGTCGAAGACCCGCCAGGTGGTCAGTCCGAGCAGCGCGGTGATGTCCACCCGGACCGGTCTACCGCGTCGCGACGCCCGCACACCAGCCGGGAAGGGTAGACAGCCAACCCCTGGCGGAACTCGTGCCCGTCCGCCTACGTTGCGTCCCACCCGGGAACTGCCGGCCGGTCCGTCCGGTCCAGGCGCCCCTCCGCTCGACGATGGGGAACACGCGTGCACGTTCGATCACGGGCCGGTCTGCTCGGCCTTGCCGTCGCCGGAGGGCTGGTGACGGGCCTGGTGCCCGGACCCACCTCGGCGGCGCAAGCCGCACCACCAGTAGCGCCGGCACCACGGGCGGGGACCGCCGAGAGGGCGTCGGCCGACGAACTGGTCGCGCCGCTGGAGGCCAAGCGCCGCGCCCTGCGCGAGGCGGCGGTCTCCGCGGTCCTCAAGGGCGAGGCGAAGACGGAGCGCCGCAACGGCCGCGACGTCGTGAAGGTCGGGAAGGAGCTCGGCCAGGCCCGCAGCGGCGCCGCGCGCAGCGCCGCGGCCGCCGGGCGGACGGCCATCTCGCCCGACGACGGCGCGCAGGACCAGTACGTCGAGCTCAGCCGCGAGGGGACCGACCGCATCTTCGTGGTGCTGGCCGAGTTCGGCACCCAGCGCGACCCCCGGTTCCCGGACAAGGACATCAACCCGGCCACCCCCGGGCCGGTGACCTGGCAGGGACCGGCGCACAACGCGATCCCCGCCCCGAACCGTGCGACGGACAACTCCACCGTCTGGCAGTCGGACTACAGCGCCGCGCACTACCGGGACATCTACTTCGGCAAGGACAAGCCCGTCGAGTCCGTCGCCGAGTACTACGAGACGCAGAGCTCCGGGCGCTACAGCGTCGAGGGCGAGGTCACCGACTGGGTGAAGGTCCCGTTCAACGAGGCGCGGTACGGGCGCAGCAGCGACCCGTTCGACCCGACGGACCCGGACAGCCCCCCGGACGACCCGAACGTGTGCGGGAGCAACGTCTGCAACAACACGTGGAACCTGGTCCGCGACGCGGTCAACGTGTGGGAGGCGGGCCAGCGCGCCCGCGGCCGCACCGAGGCGCAGATCGCGGCCGAGCTCAAGACGTTCGACGTGCAGGACCGCTACGACTTCGACGGCGACGGCAACTTCGCCGAGGCCGACGGCTACATCGACCACTTCCAGATCGTCCACGCCGGCGGCGACGAGTCCGACGGCGACCCGCAGCAGGGCGAGGACGCGATCTGGGCGCACCGCTGGTACGCGTTCGGCACCGACCAGGGCCTGACCGGTCCGGCCACGAACAAGCTCGGCGGCACGCAGATCGGCAACACCGGCATCTGGGTCGGCGACTACACCATCCAGCCCGAGAACGGCGGGATGAGCGTGTTCGCGCACGAGTTCGGCCACGACCTCGGCCTGCCGGACCACTACGACACCGCCGGCGGCCAGAACGGCGTCGAGTTCTGGAACCTGATGGCCCAGAGCCGGCTGAACGCGGCCGGCGAGGCGCTCGGCACCCGGGCCGGTGACCTGTCCGTCTGGGACAAGCTCCAGCTCGGCTGGGTCGACTACGAGACCGTCCTGGCCAACCAGGCGAAGACGATCGAGCTGGGCCCGAGTGAGTACAACAGCGCGAAGGCGCAGGCCATCGTGTCGGTGCTGCCGGACAAGCAGGTCACCACCGCGCTCGGTGCGCCCTTCGCGGGGACCCGGCAGTTCTGGTCCGGCAGCGGCGACAACCTGTCGACCTCGATGACCGCGACCCTGGACCTGTCCCGGGTCCGGACCTCGGCGTCGCTGTCGATGAAGGCCCGGTACGACATCGAGGCCGACTACGACTACCTGTACGTGCAGGCGTCCACCGACGGCGGCGAGAACTGGACGTCCCTGGACGGGACGGTCGGCGGCGAGCCGTTCATCCGCGACGGCGGCGGCAACCCGGCCCTGTCCGGAACCCAGGCGGCCTGGGCCGACGTGGTCGTGCCGCTCACCGCCTACCGCGGCCAGAAGCCGCAGGTCCGACTGCTGTACCGGACCGACGGCGGCGTCGCCCCGATCGGCTTCTTCGCCGACGACCTGAAGGTCACCCTCGACGGCCGGGTGCTGGGCACCGACGGCGCCGAGCCGGGCGCGCGCACGATCGTCAGCCTCGCCGGGTTCACCCGTCAGGCCGCCTCGTTCGTGCAGGCTTACGACAACTTCTACCTGGCGTCCAACCGCACCTACGTGGCACAGGACAAGTACCTGAAGACGGGCCCGTACAACTTCGGGTTCGCCACCACGCGGCCGGACTACGTGGAGCACTTCTCCTACGAGCAGGGCCTGCTGATCTCCTACTGGGACACGTCCTACGGGGACAACAACACCAGCCAGCACCCCGGTGCCGGCCTGGTCCTGCCGATCGACGCCCACCCGGAGGTCAAGTACAACCTCCAGGGCCAGGTGTGGCGGTCCCGCATCCAGGTGTACGACGCACCGTTCTCCCTGACCCGGCCCGCGTCGTTCTACCTGAACGTCAACGGTCAGCGCAGCTACATCAGGGGTGAGGCCGCGCAGCCGGTCTTCGACGACAGCCGCTCCTACTGGGACCCGGCGCTGCCGGGCTCCAGCGTCAAGGTCCCGAACACCGGGACCCGCATGGAGGTGCTGCGGCAGAACGGCACCTCGATGACGGTGGGCCTGAGCTGACCAGCACTCCGGGCAGCACCTGAGAGGAACGGCGGCGGGTCGGGGGAGTTCCTCCGGCCCGCCGTCGCCGTCCGCGGTCCGAGGACGGGAGGATCGGCGGATGCCAGCGTCGCCGGGACGCGTGCCGGCCCGGGTCGGTGCGCGCAACGCGCTGTTCCAGCAGTGGGCGGCGCTGCTGACCAACCGGTCGGTGCGCTCCCGGACCGGCCAGTTCCTCGTGCACGGGGTGCGGCCGGTCACCCTGGCGGTCCGGTCCGGCCACCGGGTGGACGCGTTGCTGCGCCCGGCCGGTACGGACCCGACGGCGTGGGCGCGCGAGACGGTCGAGGCAGCGCGGGTGCCGGTCGTCGAGGTCGACCCCCCACTGCTGGCCGAGCTGGGCGGCAAGGACGACGGGTCCGTGCCCGAGCTGCTGGCGCTGGCGGCCGTTCCGCCCGACGACCTGGACCGGATCGATCCGGCCGCCGGGCCGGTGCTCGTCCTGGACCGGCCCGCCAGCCCCGGCAACCTCGGCACGCTCGTCCGCTCCGCCGACGCCCTCGGCGCCTCCGGCGTCGTCGTGGCCGGCCACGCGGCCGACCCGTACGACCCGCGGGCGGTGCGGGCCAGCACCGGGTCGGTGTTCATCGTGCCGGTCGTGCGTGTGGACGCGGCGGCCGACGTGCTCGCCTGGGCCGACCGGGTCCGCGAGCGGGGCGTGCCGCTGGCGGTCGTCGGCACCGACGAGATCGGGGCCGCGCCGGTGGACGAGGTCGACCTGACCGGGCCGTGCCTGCTGGTGGTCGGCACCGAGGCGACCGGTATGAGCCGGGCGTGGCGGGCGGCGTGCGAGCGGACCGTCGCCATCCCGATCGGCGGCGGTGCGAGTTCCCTGAACGCGGCCGCGGCCGGGTCGGTGGTGCTGTACGAGGCCGCCCGGCAACGCCGGTCCGCCGGCTGACCGGAGCGGGTGCGGTCTGATGGGTCCGTGCGGGCGGTGATCAGCAGGGTCGACGGCGCATCGGTGTCCGTTGGCGGGTCGGTGGTCGGCGTGGTCGACGGACCGGGCCTGCTCGTGCTCGTCGGGGTCACCCACACCGACGACGCCGCGACGGCTGCGCGGCTGGCCGACAAGGTCGCCGGGCTGCGCCTGTTCCCCCCGGCCGACGGGACCTCGGCGGAGCGGAGCGTGCTCGAGCTCGGCGGGTCGGTCCTGGTGGTCAGCCAGTTCACCCTCTACGGCGACACCCGGAAGGGCCGGCGTCCGTCGTGGGGCGCCGCCGCCCCGGGGTCGGTCGCCGAGCCGCTGGTCGACGCGGTCAGCGCCCGCCTCCGGACCGCGGGTCTGACGGTGGCGACCGGCGTGTTCGGCGCCGACATGCGGGTCAGCTCCGTCAACGACGGCCCGTTCACCGTGCTCGTCGAGGTCTGACGCCGCAGCCGCCCCGTCGAGTGGCGACTTCGTCCCGCTGAACGGGACGAACTCGCCACTCGATCCCCTCGGCCGGGCAGTGTTCCGGTGGCGGTGCGGCGTCGGGTGCCCGCCGGTCCATCCCCCGCCACGCCGGCCGGACGAACGGGTCCAGCGTGGCCAGGCCGTAGACGACGGCACCGACGACCAGCGCGGTCCGCAGCCCGGCGGCATCGACCAGCAGGCCCGCGAGCAGCGCTCCGAACGGGACGCCGGCCCACGCGATCCCGCCCAGGGTCGACAGCACCCGGGCCTGCAGGTGCCGCGGGACGACGTCGTACTCGGCGGCGCCCAGCAGCGGGTTGATCGCTCCGGCGCCGAGCCCGCTGACCGCCCACACACCGACGACCAGCCACAGCGGGGCGGGAACCGCCAGCACGACCAGGCGGGGTGCCCCGGCGACGAGGAACGCCCCGGCGAAGGTCCACCGCCGCGGGACGCGGGGTCCGATCGCCGTGATCAGCAGTGCCCCGACGACCGCGCCGGCGGCCATCCCCGCCCCGACGACCCCGACCGGTCCGGCCGAGCCGTGTCGCTCCCGGGCCCACACCAGCAGCAGCAGGCCGGACAGCGCGGCGTCGACCAGGTTCGTCACCGCGACCATCCCGGCGATCGACCGCAGCAGCCGGTCGCGGACCAGGTACGCCAACCCGGTCCGCAGCTCGGCGCGGTAGCCACCGCCCGGGGTCTCGACCGTCTGTCCTGTGCCCGGGGGCTCGCCCGGGGTCGCACCGCCCGGGGGCTCGACGGGGCCGGCCGCCGGGCGGGTGACCCCGGCCGCGCGGGGCACCGCGACCGCGATCAGGGCCGCGGCGACGCCGAAGGTCGCGGCGTCGATCGCGACGACCGTGCTGGAGCCGACCAGGCCGATCAGCGCCGCGCCGAGGGGTGCGGCGACCAGGCCGGCGACCCGCTGGGCGCCGTCGAGCGCGGCGACGGCGCGTTCCATCGGCACCCGGCCGCGCGCCGCGACGCCCGGCAGCAGGACCTGGCTGGCCGAGTCCGCCGGCCCGCGCAGCAGCCCGGCCACGAAGACGCACGCCAGCAGGGCCACCAGGCCGAGACCTCCGGCCGCGGCGAGCAGCGGGACGACGCCCAGCGCCAGCCCGGCGCCCAGGTTGCCGACCACGGCGACCCGGTGCCCGCCGAGCCGGTCCACCAGCGGCGCGCCGAGCACCTGCAGGACGACGTACGGGAGGATCTCGGCCAGCCCGACAAGACCGGCGGCGACCGGGTCCCCGGTGGTGGTCAGCACCAGCCACGGCACGGCGATCTGGGACATCCGGGTCCCGGCCGACGAGACCGTCTCCGCGGTGAGCAGGGCGGCGAACCCGACCCCGCTCCGGCCCGGGACCGGCGGGCGCACCTCCATGACACCACGATGACGCCAAGATGGCGTCACGGTCAACTCGATGGCGTCACGGCTGGGCGCGCCGACCGGTCCGCGACCGTCGGGGTGCCGGCCCGGCCGCGTCGGGCACAGTGACCGACGGGGCCGCTCGCCGGCGGTCCGGACAGCAACCCGGAGGTCGGATCGTGAAGGTCGTCGTCACCGGCGGAGCGGGCAAGGCCGGGCGGTCGACCGTGGCCGAACTCGTCGAGCACGGGCACAAGGTGCTCGACGTGGACCTGGTCCGCCACGAGTCGCCGGCCGAGACCCTCGTCGTGGACCTGAACGAGCTCGGCCAGACCTACGAGGTGCTCGCCCGAGCGGATGCGGTCGTGCACCTGGCGGCCATCCCCGCGCCGGGCCTGTCACCGGCGGAGGTGACGTTCCGGAACAACACGCTGTCCACCTACAACGTCTTCAGCGCGGCCGCGTCGCTGGGGATGCCGCGGGTGGTCTGGGCGTCGAGCGAGACGACGTTCGGGGTGCCGTTGTCGCCCGGCATGGTGCGCTACGCCCCGATCGACGAGGAGCACCCACTGCAGCCGCACCACAGCTACGGGCTGTCCAAGGTCGTCGGCGAGGAGCTGGCCCGCTACTTCGCGGCGCAGTTCCCGGCGACGAGCTACGTCGGGCTGCGGATCAGCAACATCATCACGCCCGACGCCTACGACACCGTGTTCTCCGCCCATGCCGACCCGGCGACGCGGTCGTGGAACGTCTGGGGCTACATCGACGCCCGCGACGTGGCGCAGGCCTGCCGGGCCGGACTGACCGCGCAGATGTCGGGCGCCGACGCGTTCCTGATCGCCGCCGACGACACCGCGATGCCCACGCCGTCGCGGGAGCTGCTCGAGACCGTGTACCCGGGCGTCGCGCTCGCCGCCGGACACGGGGAGTTCGAGAGCCTGATCACCTCGGCGAAGGCCAAGCGCGTCCTCGGCTACGCCCCGACGCACTCGTGGCGGGACCTGCGCCCGACCGCCTGACCGGCGCACGCGGTGACGCACCGTAGTCGCGCACCGGTGTACCGGTCAGCCGAGCCCAGTTCGACCGGCTGATCCGGCTCCCGAGCGGCGCAATGCTGTGGATTGAGGTAGCTCCGGGGTTCCCCATCGGGTCTGATGGACCAAGCCGGGTGACTGGCCGTGCCGAACAGGGTGGTCGTGGCCGACGGGCGGGCCCCACCGGTGACTGCGCGTCACCGGTCGGGGCCGGGCTCTCTGACACCGCCTCGGTCGGCCGGATGTCACGCAGCGCGAGCAGAGACGGGGGAGTTGATGAGCATGGCCACCGACCGTGCCTCCAGCGGCTCCCCGCCGGATGACGACGTGTCCTTCCTCGTGGACGACGGCACCGGTCGTCTCCGGCCGCGGTTGACCACCGACCCGTCGTTGTCGTCGCTCTTCCGCACCGACCCGCCGAGCCCGCCACGTCGGCGGCACCCGATCCGGTACGTGGCCGCCGCCGTGGCCGTGCTGCTGGTGGCCGTCGCGGTGGGGTACGCCGTGCAGCGCGCGACGGCGCCGGGCGACGGGCCGGCCGTCGCGCCGGTCGTCGCGAGCGGGACGCCGCAGGCGGCTGCACCGGGCGCGGGGACCCCGACCGCGGCCACCGCGGGTCCGACGCAGGCCCGGAGCCCGGCGGGTCCGTCCGGCCCGGCCGGTCCGTCCGTCACCCCGCTGACCGAGGTCGTCAACCCCGATGTCGCGGCGGGCGGCCCGATGCGGACGGCTGCGGCGGTCGGACTCGCCGCCAACCCCGACGTACGCCTGGCGCCCGAGGCCCGCGAGCCGCTGCTGGCCGGACTCGTCGACGTCCGGCTGACCACGATGCTCGCCACGCTGGCCGCCCAGACCCCGTTGCGGATCAACGGCTTCTCCTCGGTGGCCGGCGACCCGGCCGCGGCGCCGCTGCGCCAGGTCGTGGTCGCGACCGTCGACCCGTCCGCGGTCTCCCGGTTCGACCAGGCGCTCGCCGAGCAGACCGGCGACTACGCGATGGAGGTCGTCGCCGACGGGTCCGACGGGCAGCTCATCCGGCTCGCGACCCCGGGCCGCCAGTGACGACCGCCCGCCGACCGCCACCCGTCCGATCCGCCCCCACCGACCGACCCGAAGCCCGAGGAGGCACCATGCCCGCCCGAGTCGACACCCCCCGAACCGGTCGCCGTCCGACCGCAACCGGCGCCGCGATGCTGGCCACCGCCGCGCTGGCCGTCGTCGGGGTCGCCGCACCGGCGACGCCGGCCGCAGCCGAACCCGGGGGCGGGTCGACCCTGTCGCGGACAGCGCCCACCGGGTGGCTGCGCGTGGCGCACCTGGCGCCCGCCGTCCCGGCCGTCGACATCTACGTGAACTCGGTCGACGGCAAGACGAAGCTGAGGATCACCCAGGCCGGGTACGGCGCGTTCACGTCCTACCGCTCGCTCCAGCCCGGTGTGTACGCGGTCGCGATGCGCCCGGCGGGCAGTTCCGCCAGTACCGCGCCGGCGGTGACCTGGAGCGTCCAGGTGAAGGCCGGGCAGGCGTACACCGTCGCCGCCTTCGGCACGGCGGACCAGATCTCCAACCGGCTCATCTCCGACGACCTGACCTCGCCCGCCGCGGGCAAGGCCCGGGTCCGGCTGATCCAGGGCGCCCGGTCGGTGGCGCCGGTCACCATCCAGGCGGTCGGCGGCCCGCTGCTGGCCCAGAACGTGCCGTACGGCGCGACGACCGGGTACGCGGACGTGCCGGCCGGCCGCTGGGCCCTGCGGGTGACCTCTGCCGGGAAGACGGCGGCCACCTCGGTCGACGTCGCCGCGGGCGGTGTGTACTCGCTGATCGTCGTCCAGGGCAAGGGCGGGGCCCTGACGCTGAAGACGAGCAGCAACGAGCTGGCGACCGACGTCCAGGGCAAGCCCATGTCGATCGACGTCACCACCGACGCGGCGGCCAAGCAGGCCGCGGCCGGCGGCGTCGACACGGGACTGGGCGGGATGGCGCCGGAACTGCCCGCGGCCGCGACCGCTGCCGCGGACTCGGGCAGGGCGGGGATCGGCGGGCCGGCCGGCCTGGTCGGCCTCGGCGGGGCGGTGCTGCTGGTGAGCGGTGGCGCGCTGGCCCTGCGTCGCCGGGTGGCCGCGCGTCCGTGACCCGGTCTCGTTCCGCGGGCCGCGGCGCTCCACTCGGGCTGGCCGTTCTCGGGGTCGGCGGCATCCTGGTCGCCGTGCTGCCGCTGGCCGGCATCGGCGACACGGGACGGCCGACTGCCCCGGTCGTCGCGTCGACGGGCTCGGCGACGCCCAGCCCGTCGACCCGGCCGACCGCGTCGGTTCCGGCGACCCCCCTGCGGACGCCGGGGCCGACCAGCCCGGCGTCCCCGTCGCCGGACCCGTTCGTCGACCTGCCGGGACCGCGACCACTGCCGAAGACCGCGACCGCCGGTGTCCGGCGGGTCGTCATCCCGGCGATCGGCGTGGACTCGGCCCTGGAGAAGCTGTCCGTGGACGCGGACGAGGTGCTGCAGCCGCCGGTGGACCCCGACCTGGCCGGCTGGTTCGCGGCGGGCCCGGTCCCCGGTGACCCCGGTCCGGCGGTGATCGCGGGCCACGTCGACGCCGCGCACGCGCCGGCCGTGTTCTACGACCTGCGGGAGCTGGAGCGCGGCGACGTCGTGTCGGTGTCCCGGAACGACGGGCGGACGGTCCGGTTCCGCGTCGACGCCGTCGAGCAGTACGCCAAGGACGACTTCCCCACCGACGCGGTGTACGGGCCGACCCCCACCCCGTCGCTGCGGCTGGTCACCTGTGGCGGCACCTTCGACCACGCCCGCCACCACTACCGGGACAACGTCGTCGCCTATGCGTCGATCATCCAGTAGCAGGCTGTGCCGACAGGGCGACCCGGTGCCGACGGCGACCCGGGCACACCCGAGGATGGACGGGTGGCCGAGCTGACGATCCGGACCGCCGAGGTCGACCAGTACCCGGCGATCGGCCGGCTCACGGTCGACGCGTACGTGGCCGGCGGTCACCTCGACGGGGACTCCGCCTACCTGCGCGCGCTCGGGGACCCGGCCTCGCGGGCGGCCGGGTGCGACCTTCTCGTGGCCGCCGACGAGTCCGGGCGACTGGTCGGCGGTGCGGTGTTCGTCCACCCGGGGTCCGACCAGCGGGAGGTCGCGAGCCCGGACGAGGGCGAGATCCGGATGCTGGCCGTCGCGCCCCACGCGCAGGGCGCCGGGGTGGGCAGCGCCCTGGTCACCGCCTGCCTGGACCGCGCCCGCGCGGCCGGCTACCCGGCGGTGGCGCTGTGCGTGGTCGAGTCGAACGACGGTGCGCACCGCCTGTACCGGCGGTTCGGGTTCCTCCGCACTCCGGACCGGGACTGGCAGCCGAACCCGGCCGTGCCGCTGCTCGCCTACCGGCTGCCGCTGTCGTGACCGGGCCGAGCGGCCCGCCGCCCGGGCTCACCAACCGCGCGGATCCCGCCGACATGCTGGTCGCCGAGGCCGATCGGCCGGCGGCGCGCAAGCTGCGGCTGCGGGTGCTCGCGACCGATCCCCGCGCCGAGGCGCTGTACTGCTCGTGCGGCTTCGTCCAGGAGGGCCGGTTCGTCGGGGAGTTCCTGCTCGGCGGCGTCGCGGTCGACGACCTCGTCCTGGCGCGCACCCTCGGTAGCCTGGGGCCGGTCCCGCCGTCCGCCCGCCGGGACCGATCCGCGCCGTCCGACAGCGAGCCGTCCGGTCCCGCTGGAACCGAGGGAGCACGCCGATGACCGACGCCCAGGACCTGCCGCTGTCCGCGGTCGACCCGGAGATCGCTGCCGCCCTCGACGGGGAGCTGGGTCGCCAGCGGGGGACCCTGGAGATGATCGCGTCGGAGAACTTCGCTCCGGTCGCGGTGTTGCAGGCGCAGGGCTCGGTGGCCACCAACAAGTACGCCGAGGGCTACCCGGGCAAGCGCTACTACGGCGGCTGCGAGTGGGTCGACGTCGTCGAGCAGCTGGCGATCGACCGCGCGAAGGACTTGTTCGGCGCGGACTACGCCAACGTCCAGCCGCACTCCGGGGCGCAGGCCAACGCGGCGGCGATGCAGGCGCTGCTCACCCCGGGCGACACGATCCTCGGTCTCGCGCTGGCGCACGGCGGCCACCTGACGCACGGGATGAAGGTCAACTTCTCCGGGAAGGTCTACCGCCCGGTCGCCTACCACGTCCGGGCCGAGGACCACCGGGTCGACCTGGACGAGGTCGCTGCTCTCGCCCGTGAGCACCGCCCTCGGATGATCATCGCGGGGTGGTCCGCGTACCCGCGCCAGCTGGACTTCGCGGCCTTCCGCGCGATCGCCGACGAGGTCGGCGCCTACCTGCTCGTCGACATGGCGCACTTCGCCGGCCTCGTCGCGGCCGGCCTGCACCCCTCGCCGGTCCCCTACGCCGACGTCGTCACCACCACCACCCACAAGACGCTGTGCGGGCCGCGCGGCGGGATGATCCTCGGTCGTGGGGAGCTGGCGAAGAAGCTGAACTCCGGGCTGTTCCCCGGCCAACAGGGGGGTCCGCTCGAGCACGTCATCGCGGGCAAGGCCGTCGCGCTCAAGCTCGCGGCCGGTGAGCCGTTCCGCGAGCGCCAGCAGCGGACGCTGTCCGGTGCGCGGATCCTCGCCGAGCGGCTGACGGCACCGGACGCCCGCGCGTCCGGCGTCTCGGTGCTGACCGGCGGCACCGACGTCCACCTCGTGCTCGTCGACCTGCGCGAGTCGCCGCTGGACGGCCAGCAGGCCGAGGACCGCCTGCACGAGGTCGGCATCACGGTGAACCGCAACGCCGTGCCGTTCGACCCGCGCCCGCCGATGGTGACCTCCGGGCTTCGCATCGGGACGCCGGCGCTGGCGACCCGCGGGTTCGGCGACGCCGAGTTCGCCGAGGTCGCGGACGTCATCGCCGCGGCGCTGACCCCCGAGCTCGCCGACGGCACCGCCGGCGAGCTGCGCGCCCGGGTCGACCGGCTGACCGAGAAGTTCCCGCTCTACCCCACCCTGCGCCCGCTGTCCTGAACCCACGCGGCGCTGCCCGCGGTGGCGAGCCGGCCACGGCCGTCGCTCCGCCGGGCCTCAGAAGGCGGCGAGCCGCGCGTCGGGGCCGGTGCCCGAGCGATGCGCCGCCAGGAGTGCGGCCGGCCACGTCCCCGACGGCGCGCGTTCTGGTTCCGCCAGGCACTGCCGGACCACGGCCGCACTGAGCACCCGTTCGATGTCGAGCCGGGGACAGTCGCGTTCGGTCGCCGCCCGCAGCTGCGCGTCGACGAGGTCCTCGCCGAAGTCGGCCCGGACCCCGAGCCGGACCAGGCGGGTCACGGTGCCCATCCGCTCGGCGATCTGCGGCGAGGTGTGCAGGGCGACGGCCTGCCACACAGTCGCCTGGCGCTCCGGTCCGAAGCCGTGCCCGGCGACGGTCCGGGCGGCCAGGTCGGCGCCGGCGACCTCGAACCGGCTGAGGCCGGCCGCCAGGTCCGTGGTCCCGATGTCGTGCAGCAGGCAGGCGTGGAACAGGACATCCGGGTCCAGTCCCGGGTCGGTCCCCGGCTCGGCCGCGGCGATGGCGGCCGCGTAGCGGAACGTCCGGGCGCTGTGCGCGGCGATGGCCGGTTCCGCCGCCGACCCGACCAGCTCGAGGGTCCGGTTCCCGCCCGCGACGCCCCGGGCCGCCGCCCGCAGCCAGCGAGCGGCGAACGGACCGGGAGTCACCGGCCCTGGCCGGACACCCGGGACCTCGACCCGGTGACCGCGACGACCACCGCGGTGGCGGCGAGCAGGCACACCGCCACCAGCGCGGGCGGCCCGGCCAGCGCAACCGCCAGCACCACCGGCACCGCCGCGAGCGGCCACGGCCAGGCGGCGCCCAGCCGGCGGTGTGTCCCGCCGACGATGAGCGCCGCACCGAGCAGGTAGAGGGCGGTGCCGGCGGCGGCCAGCCACCCGGCGGGCGAGGGGAGGCCGGTCTCCGGGTGCAGGACCAGCTCCTCCAGCCCGACGCCCGCGGTGATGATCCCCAGGGTCATCGGCAGGTGGCCGTAGACGAACAGGTCGTGGCGCTCGTCGGTGGCCCCGTCGCCCGCGTCCTCGTCGCCGTCCACGCGGTCGGCGTTGGCCTCGGCGTCCTCCTCCTGCAGCTCCGCCGAGCTGCTGGCCGAGGTGACGTCGAAGTAACCCCACCACATCGCGCCGGCGAGCACGAACCCGGCGACGGCGATCGCGACCGGCAGCCGGGCCCACTCGGCGTCGTGCACACCGGTCACCACGGCCGTCACCACCTCGCCGAGCACCAGGATCACGAACAGGCCGAACCGTTCCGGCAGGTGCGCCATGTGCACCGGCAGCGTGTCGCGGGAGCGGGTGGCCAGCAGCGGCCCGAACCCCTCGACAGCCACGCCGACGCCCCACAGCACGTACCGCGCGGGTGCGGGAACGGCCAGCGACACCGCCCACAGCGCCGCTGCCACCGAGGCGGTCGCGACGTACACGGTCAGCGTCGAACGGGCCTCCGGCACGTGGCGCCAGGCCCGCAGGTACAGGCCGACCAGCACGACCCGGGCCAGCAGGAAACACGCGGCGAACTGCGCGGACCTGGAGCCGACGGCATCACTGGCCGCCGCCGCGCACCCGGCGATGGCCAGGGTGCTGAGCAACTGGGCGAGGCGGAAGACGGCGTCGTCGGTGTCGAAGCGGTTGGCGTAGAGGGTGGTCGACACCCAGGAGAACCAGAGCACCGCGAACAGGCCGGCGAACACGGCCAGGCCGTGCCAGGTCTGGTCGTCGACGAAGGAGACCGCCAGCTCCCCGGCCACCACGACGTAGGCGAGGTCGTAGAACAGCTCCAGCGGGGTGGCCGACCGTTCCACCCCGGTCGCGATCCGCGGCGGTCGGATCGCCAGGCCCGAGCGGGTGGGCGGTGCCCCGGCGTCGGTCTCACCGCTCTGCCCGCCCCCACCGCTCGGCCCGCCCCCACCGCTCGGCCCGCCCCCACCGCTCGGCCCGGTCTCCTCGCTCGGCCCGGTCTCCTCGGTCTCCTCGGACGGCGAGGCGGTCGGGGCGGGTGTCATGAAGGGCTCCGCGGGGTAGGGGTGGGCCCGGGCTGCGCTCGCCGCCGGCGAGCCGGCGCCGAACGGGTCCGGCCCCGACCCCGGGAGGTCAGAGCCGCTTGGTGAACGGTAGTTCCCGGAAGGTGTCCGGCGGTGCCGCGAGCAGCTCCAGCGGGAAGTGCGGCGTGTACCCGGCCGCGACGTAGAGCCCGGCCGCGTCCTGCTGTGACGACCCGGTGGTCAGGTACACCTCCGAGTAGCCGCGCCGCACGGCCGCGTCCTCCAGTTCCGCGAGCACCCGGCGGGCCAGGCCTCGCCGGCGCCGGTCCGACCGCGTCCACATCCGCTTGACCTCGGCGGTGGACGCGTCGCGGCGGCGGAACGCCCCGGCGGCGACGGCCGCGCCGTCCTCGACCAGCAGCACGAACCCGCCGTCCGGCGCGGCGAACTCCGCCGCGGCGTACCGGCTCATCTCGGCGTGGGCGCCCTCGCCGTACAGCGCGACGTACCGGTCGCGCAGGTCGTCCAGGACGGGGGCGGCGAGCGGGTCGGCGACGGTGGTCCACCGCACCTCGAGCTGTCCGGTCGCGCCGGCGCCCGGCGTCACGCCGAGACCGCCTCGGCGCCCTGCCGCGAGAGCTGCGCGGCCCGGGCGCGGGACGCCGCGTCGACGCGAGAGGTCGGCGAACCGAGCTCGGCCTCCCGGCGCGCCACGCCCTCGCGGACCAGTGGCAGCACGTACCGGCCGACGTCGATCGCGTCGCCGAGCAGGTCCCAGCCGCGCATGGACAGGATGTCGACGCCGAGCTCCCAGTAGTCCAGCAGCGCGAGAGCGACGGTCTCCGGGGTGCCGACCAGGGCGGTGGAGTTGCCCTGGCCGCCGGTGGCCTCGGCGGTCGGCGTCCACAGCGCGCGGTCATGGCGCTCGCCGCGGGCGGCGACGGCCAGCAGCCGCTGGGAACCTGCGTTCTGCGGACCGCCGGGCACGCTGCGGCGGCTCACCGACCCACCGGCCTCGCCGCGGCCGCGGATGGCCTCCACGGTGGCGTGCGCCTTGTCCCAGGCGAGCTCCTCGGTCGGGGCGATGATCGGCCGGAAGGCGACCTGGATGCGGGGCACGTCGGAGCGTCCCGCTGCCCGGGCGGACGCGTACACCGACTCGATCTGGGCGGCGGTGCCGGCCAGCGGTTCACCCCACAGGGCGTAGATGTCGGCCTCCGCGCCGCCGACCCGGTACGCCGCCGGCGACGACCCGCCGAACGAGAGCAGGGGTCGCGGCTGCTGCACCGGGAACGTGTCGGAGACGAAGTCGGCGAACCGGTGGTGGGTGCCCTCGTAGTCGAACGGCTCGTGCGACGTCCAGGCCCGCTTGACGATCTGCATGTACTCACCGGTCCGGGCGTACCGCTCGTCCTTGGTGAGGTAGTCGCCCTCGCGCTGCTGCTCGTGGTCGCTGCCGCCGCTGATCATGTGGACGGTGACCCGGCCGCCGCTCATCCGGTCCATCGTGGCGATCGTCTTGGCGAAGAACGTGGGGATCGACAGGTTCGGCCGGTGCGCGACCAGCAGGCCCAGCGTCGTCGTGTGCTGGCTGATCAGCGCGGCGGCCTGCGCGGGGTCCGGCGAGCCCGAGCCGTAGGCGGTGAGGACGCGGTCCCAGCCGAAGTCCTCGTGTGCCCGGGCCAGCCGGATCGTGTAGTCGCGGTCGAAGCTGGCGCCGGAGCGCAGCGTCGTCTCCGACCCGTCGTTCGTCGCGCCCATGCCCAGGAACTCGACCGGCATCCGTCCGCCTCCGTCTCGCGCGTGCCCGACCGTCCGGGCCCGTCCGCCGGGTGCAACGGCGACCGCCGCGCGGCACTTCCCGGCCCGGCGGTCCGGCGCACTCGCGATTCAGCGCTTGCGGATCGTGTGGTAGCGGATGGCCACGGCCACGCCCGCGGCAACGAGCAGGCCGGCGAAGACCGGGTGGATGTCCTTGGACAGGCTCGGAGCGCGATCCGGTCCGACCACCCACAGCACCACGGGGACGACGTAGGCGGCGGTGAGTCCGGCCGCCCACCAGCGCAGCGCCCGCAGGCGCGGGTTGCGCAGGGTGCCGACGAGGACCAGCGCGATCGGGATGACGGCCAGGAAGGCGAACTGGCCGAGCACCATCACCGGAACGAGCCAGGCCGAGACGATGACAGCGCGCGGTCCGGGGCGGATGGTGCGGTCGGCGCGAACGGGGGACGGAGACGAGGCGGACATGGTGGACTCCTTGTGTGTGTTTGGTCAGTCACTCGTTGCGGGCGAGAGAGAGCCGCTCTCTCGAGCGGCCTGCGGTGTGAGTCGTCAGTCGTCAGTTGCCGGTCGTCAGTCATCGGTTGCCGGTTGCCGGTTGCCGGGTTGCCGGTCGGGGTCAGGGCACGACGCGGCCCTCCTCGTCCGCGGGTCGCGGCTGGGCGGCTGGCGGGTGCGTCATGCCGGCCCTGAGCACCCCGGCCCACCGGGTCGGCACCTGGTCGAGGTCGGTGGCCACGATCAGGTGGCACAGCTGTCCGTAGGCGACGAACCGCTGCACCGCGTCGTCGGCGGCGCCGCTGCGCTGGCTCGCGTAGGTGACGACCTGCTCCATCCCGCGGTGCAGCGCCTGCCGGATCTCCGGCACGTCGCGGGCGCTGAGGGCGTGCACCTGCAGCATCAGCAGGCTCCGGTTCGCGACCAGCTCGGCGTAGGCCTCGCCCATCGCCGCCAGCACGAGGTCGGGGTCGTCCGCCGTGCAGGCGTCCGCCCCGTCGGCGAGCGTCCGCACGACGCGGGCGAAACACTCGTCGACCGCGGCCAGGAACAGGGCGAGCTTGCCGTCGAAGAGCCGGAAGACGTAGGCCGGGGAGATCCTGGCGGCCGCCGCGACGTCGGCGATGGGTGTCGCGTAGAAGCCGGTCCGGGCGAAGACGGTGATCGCGCAGGAGACCACCGTCGCGCGGCGCGCATCGGCGGTCGACCGGGGGACGACCTGGACTGTCGGCATGTGACTGATTAGACAGTCACAAGTGGTCCGTGTCAAGCAGCGGGCTCAGCGGGTGGCGCGGGCGGTGATCGTGACCTGCAGGCGGCGGGCCGCGAGCCCGCGGGCGGCGGTCAGGCCGTGGGCGTACCGGTCGACGGTGCCGGTCGCCTGCAGGTGCAGGCCGTCGCCGTCCTGCCGGAGCGAGACGACGGTGAGGTCCAGCGGAGCGGCCTGCCCGAGGGCGGTGAGCTCGCCGTGCAGGGTCCAGGTGCCGTCGGGCGCCGAGCTGAGCCCGCTGGACCGGTAGGACAGGTGGGCGTGGGTTCCGGTGTCCAGGAAGCGCCGGCCGGTGATCAGCCGGTCGCGGCGCGGGTCGCCGGTCGAGAAGGTGGCCGCCGCCGCACGGGCGACGACGGTGGAGTCCTGGGGGTCCTCGGGGACGGTGACGACGCCGTCGGCGGCGGCGAACGTGCCGTCGACCTGCCCGAGGCCGAACAGGTGACGGGTGCTGAACGCGATGACCGACTGGCCGACGTCCAGCTGGTAGGTGCCGGGTGCGGGAGCCTGGACGGGCGACGGGGTGGTGGCAGCGGTGCTGGTCATGTGGGTCTCCGGTTCGGGGGGTGGAGGTGGGGGCCGGGCGGGCGGAGCCGGGGCAGGGTGCGGAGCCGGGAGCGCCGTCCGGGTACACTTCCGATACTAGACGGGTTCGGTTCGGAAGTGCATCTTGAGGAGGAAGCCCATGGCGTCACCCAGAGCTGCGGCGGACGCGCGTACCGGCCGGCCGCGCGACACCAACCGGGACCGCGAGCTCGTCGAGGCCGCCCAGGACCTGCTCGTGGAGGTCGGCTACGACCGGCTCACGATGGACGCGGTGGCCAGCAGGGTCGGCGCCGGCCGGGCGACGGTCTACCGGCGCTGGCCCAACAAGGCGGCCCTTGTCCTGGACGCCATCACGGCGTTGCACCGGTCCCAGCCGCCGCCTGCGACCGGCAGCCTGCGCGGCGACCTGCTGGTCCTGGCCGAGGCGTTCATCGGCGCGGACTCCCGCCGCACGGCCGTCATCGCCGGGTTGATGACGGCCATGTCGCACGACGAGCAACTGCGCGACAGGGTCAGCGACGCGATCGGCCGGCCCCGCACGGCCGAGTTCGCCGCCGTCATCGCTGCCGCGGTGGAACGTGGAGAGGCCCGGCCCGACTGCGACGTCCCCCTGGTGGCCCCGGTGTTCCCCGGGATGGCCTTCCACCAGGTCGCCGCGCTGGGGGAGGCCGTCGACGCCGAGTTCGTCGAGCGGGTCGTCGACGGGGTGCTGCTGCCGTTGCTCCTGCCCACCCGCTGAGCAGAACGATACGAGAGGGGCTAGTATCGGAATCGGGCGCTGGCCGTTGCGGTCGGTTCCCGGACACCCACCGCTCGCCGGCACCTCCAGGACGGGGACCACCACATGGCCACGATCGACCAGCACGACCTGCCCGCCGCGACGGGCGCCCCCGGGACCGCCCCGACCGTCGTCGTCGCCGGTGCAGGTGGCGACCTCGGCGCCCGCATCACCCGTGCGCTGACCGCGCGCGGCGCCTCGGTCCGGGCCCTGGTGCGCCCGGACGCGACCGCCGCCGACCGCGACCGGATCGCCGCACTGGGCGCCACCGTGGTCCCGGCCGACCCGATGGACGTCGACGCGATCGCGGCAGCGGTCGCCGGCGCGGACAGCGTCGTGTCCGCCCTGAACGGCCTGCGCGAGGTGATCCTGGACCGGCAGAGCGTGCTGCTCGACGGCGCCGTCCGGGCCGGGGTGCCGCGGTTCCTCCCCTCGGACTACTCCGCCGACTTCACCAGGACGGCGCCGGGCGGCAACCGCAACTTCGACCTGCGCCGCGAGTTCATGGGCCGCGCCGACCGGGCCCCGATCCGGGTCACCTCGATCCTCAACGGTGCCTTCCTGGACATGCTGGGCAACGAGATGCCGATCGTCCAGCCGCGGGTGCGCCGGGTGCTGCACTGGGGGAACGCCGAACAGCCACTGGACTTCACGACCAAGGACGACGTCGCCGCCTACACCGCGGCGGCTGCCCTGGACCCGACGACCCCGCGCATCCTGCGGATCGCCGGGGACACCATCAGCTCCCGCGGCATCGCCCGCGCGCTGTCGGAGGTCACCGGGAAGCGGTACCGGACCCAGCGGGTGGGCGGCCTCGGCAGCCTGTCGCTGATGATCCGGGCGACCCAGCTGTTCGCGCCGGAGCGCGGGTCGGTGTTCCCGGCGTGGCAGGGGATGCAGTACCTGCGCGACATGTCCAGCGGGAACGCCCGCCTGGGCCCGCTCGACAACGCCCGCTACCCCGAGCTCGGCTGGACCCGGGTCCGGGACGAGTTCGTGAGCAGGCAGGCCGCGGCGCGCTCCTGACGCTCAGCCTTCAGCCCAACCTCACGTCCGGCCCAGCCTCACGTCCGGCCCAGCCTCACGTCCGGCCCAGCCTCACGTCCGGCCCAGCCTCACGTCCGGCCCAGCCGGGCGGGCAGCGCGGCGACGAGCGCGTCCAGCGCCGGGTCGAGCTGCGCGTAGACGTCCTCGAACACGTCGTCGGGGTAGCCCCACGGGTCCGGGACGTCGCCGGTGCTGCCGGCGGGGTCCAGGTCCCCGACGAGGACCACCCGCGACGGGTCGCCGCCGTGCCGGCCGCCGAAGCGCTGCAGCGCCCGCCGGTGGCCGGAGTCCATCGCGAGCAGCAGGTCGTAGCGGGTTACCCACGCCGGCTCGAACAGCCGTGCCCGGTGGTCGACCGAGGCGAGCCCGTGCCGGTCCAGCGTCCGCTGGGTGCCGGGGTGGGCCGGGCGACCGGCCTCCTCGTCCGAGATGCCGGCGGAGTCGACGAGGACCCGGTCACCGAGCCCGGCTCGGTCGAGGCGGTCGCGCAGCACGATCTCCGCCATCGGCGAGCGGCAGATGTTGCCGGTGCACACCGCGCAGATCCGGTAGGTGCCGTCCCCGCCCGGAAGCGGCGGCGGTAGCAGGTCCGCGGCCGTCGTCGTAGGACGCCGGGTCACGGCAGGTTGTCGACGAGCTCACCGATGGGGGTGCGCCGGCCG
>CAXTBU010000020.1:33923-45199 GCA_964242885.1 uncultured Actinomycetales bacterium | reverse complement strand
CTCGCGCCTACGCTCCTGGGGTGCCGGACAGCTTCGTTCACCTCCACGTCCACACCGAGTACTCGATGCTCGACGGGGCCGCGAAGGTGGACGACCTGGCCCAGGAGGCAGCCCGGCTGGGGATGCCCGCGCTGGCGATGACCGACCACGGCAACGTCTTCGGCGCCTACGAGTTCCACCGGGCGATGACCGCCGCCGGGGTCAAGCCGATCATCGGCACCGAGGCCTACGTCACCCCCGGCACCAGCCGGTTCGACCGCTCGCGGGTGCAGTGGGGCGGCGGCGGGCGGGACGACGTCTCCGGCGCTGGGGCGTACACCCACCTGACGCTGCTGGCCGAGACGACCACCGGCATGCACAACCTGTTCAGGCTCAGCTCGCGGGCCTCGATCGAGGGGTTCTTCTACAAGCCGCGCATCGACCGGGACGTGCTGGCCGAGCACGCCGAGGGCCTGATCGCCACCACCGGCTGTCCGTCCGGGGAGGTGCAGACCCGGCTGCGGCTCGGGCAGTACGAGGCCGCGCGCCAGGCCGCCGCGGACTTCCGCGACATCGTCGGCCGGGACAACTACTTCGTCGAGCTGATGGACCACGGCCTCGGGATCGAGAAGCAGGTCCGCGCCGACCTGCTGCGGCTGTCCCGCGAGCTGGATCTGCCGCTGGTCGCGACCAACGACCTGCACTACACCCGGGCGCAGGACGCCAAGGCGCACGAGGCGCTGCTGTGCGTGCAGTCCGGCTCGACGCTGGCCGACCCCAACCGGTTCAAGCTGGACGCGGAGGAGTTCTACCTCAAGACCCCGGAGCAGATGCGCGCGCAGTGGGCGGAGCTGCCCGAGGCGTGCGACAACACCCTGTTGATCGCGGAGCGGTGCTCCTCGGAGTTCGACGCCCGCGAGGGGCAGTACATGCCCCGGTTCCCGGTGCCGGAGGGGCACACCGAGCGCAGCTGGTTCGACGTCGAGCTCGAGCGGGGGCTGGCCCGCCGCTACCCGGACGGGGTCACCGACGCGATCCGGGCGCGCGCGGACTACGAGATGGGCGTCATCCACCAGATGGGCTTCGACGGCTACCTGCTGGTGGTCGCCGACTT
Source organism: uncultured Actinomycetales bacterium (assembly GCA_964242885.1). GTDB lineage: Bacteria > Actinomycetota > Actinomycetes > CAXTBU01 > CAXTBU01 > CAXTBU01. Next base: position 44,106 of record CAXTBU010000020.1, on the reverse strand, counting down.
CATCAACTGGGCCAAGCGGGAGGGGATCCCGGTCGGGCCCGGCCGCGGGTCGGCCGCCGGTTCGCTGGTCTGCTACGGCCTTGGCATCACCGACATCGACCCGCTGCAGCACGGGTTGCTGTTCGAGCGGTTCCTCAACCCCGAGCGCGTCTCGATGCCGGACATCGACGTCGACTTCGACGACCGCCGCCGCTCCGACGTCATCCGGTACGTGACCGACAAGTACGGCGACGACCGGGTCGCGCAGATCGTCACCTACGGCACCATCAAGGCCAAGCAGGCGGTCAAGGACTCCGCGCGGGTGATGGGGTTCCCCTACGCGCTAGGGGACCAGATCACCAAGAAGATGCCGCCGCCGGTGATGGGCAAGGACATCCCGCTGGCCGGCATCTTCGACCCCGGCCACAAGCGCTACGGCGAGGCGGGGGAGTTCCGCGAGCTCTACGCGGCCGACCCCTCGGTCCGGGAGGTCGTCGACACCGCGCGCGGACTGGAGGGCCTCAAGCGCCAGTGGGGCGTGCACGCCGCCGGCGTCATCATGTCCAGCACGCCGCTGATGGACGTCCTCCCGGTCATCCGGCGGGAGCAGGACGGCGCGATCATCACGCAGTTCGACTACCCGACGTGTGAGGCGCTCGGGCTGATCAAGATGGACTTCCTCGGGCTGCGCAACCTGTCCGTCATCGACGACGCGCTGCGCAACGTCCGCTCCAACCGCGGCGTGAGCATCGATCTCGAGGCGCTCGGGAAGACCCTGGACGACCCGGCGACCTACGACCTGCTGGCGCGCGCGGACACCCTCGGGGTGTTCCAGCTCGACGGCGGGCCGATGCGAGCACTGCTCCGGTCCATGCGGCCGGACAGCTTCGACGACATCTCCGCCGTGCTGGCGCTCTACCGGCCCGGCCCGATGGGGATGAACAGCCACAACGAGTACGCCGACCGCAAGAACGGGCGCAAGAAGATCGCGCCGATCCACGCCGAGCTGGTGGCGCCGCTGGCCGAGATTCTCGCTCCCACCTACGGCGTGATCGTCTACCAGGAACAGCTCATGGCGATCGTGCAGAAGGTCGCCGGGTTCTCCCTCGGCCAGGCCGACATCCTGCGCAAGGCGATGGGGAAGAAGAAGAAGGAGATCCTGGACCGCGAGCGCCCGCGGTTCGCCGAGGGCATGGCCGCCAACGGGTTCTCCGCCGGCGCGGTCGACGCCCTGTGGGGCGCGATGGAGCCGTTCGCCGACTACGCGTTCAACAAGTCCCACACCGCCGCCTACGGGCTGATCTCCTACCAGACGGCCTACCTGAAGGCGAACTACCCGGCCGAGTACATGGCCGCGCTGCTCACCTCCACCCGCGACGACAAGGACAAGTCCGCGCTGTACCTGGCCGAGTGCCGGCGGCGCGGCATCAAGGTGCTCCCGCCGGACGTCAACGACTCGGTCGCCGACTTCTCCAGCGTGGGCAGCGACATCCGGTTCGGCATGGCGGCCGTGCGCAACGTCGGCGCGAACGTGGTCGACGCGATCGTCGCCGCCCGCACCGAGCACGGAAGGTTCACGGACTTCGCCGACTTCGTGGAGAAGGTGCCGCTGGTCGTGTGCAACAAGCGGGTGCTGGAGTCGCTGGTCAAGGCCGGTGCGTTCGACTCCCTCGGGCACACCCGCCGGTCGCTGGCCGAGGTGCACGAGCGCGCGGTCGACGAGGCCGTGGAGCGCAAGCGGGAGTCCGAGCGGGGCCAGGAGATCCTGGACTTCTCGGCGCTGTTCGCCCCCTCGCCCGACGGGGACGCGCCGACGAACACCTTCACGGTGAAGCCGCGCGACATCGCGGAGTGGGACAAGACGACCAAGCTCGCCCTCGAGCGGGAGATGCTCGGGCTGTACGTGTCCGACCACCCGCTGCTGGGCATCGAGCACGTGCTCGCCCAGCTCGTCGACTGCTCCCTGGGCTCGCTGACCACCTCCGGCGACCTGGACGCCGACGCCGGGGCCGAGGCCGGGACGGAGTCCGCCGACGACGGTGCCGTCCCCGCGCCGCCGCCCGCCGCCCCCGCCCCGCCGAGCGCGTCGGACTGGAAGCGCCGGGAGGCCGAGACGGTCACCGTCGGCGGGCTGGTGACCGGGCTGCAGCGCAAGCTCACCCGCAAGGGCGACCCGTACGCGGTGGCGACGCTGGAGGACCTCGACGGCTCGCTGGAGGTCATCGTCTGGCCGAGCACCTACGCGGTCGCCGGCCACAGACTCGTCGAGGACACCGTCGTGCTGGTCAAGGGCCGGGTGGAGCGGCGCGACGACTCCCCGACCCTGATGGCCGCCGAGATCACCGTGCCGGACCTGACGGCCACCGAGGTCGACGCGTCGCCGGTCCGCCTCACGGTGCCGGACCGGAGGTGCACCCCCGCGCTGGTGGACCGGCTCAAGGAGGTGCTGCTCACCCACCCGGGCATGGCCGAGGTGCACCTGCACCTGGAGTCCGCCGACCGGACGCTGGTGCTGCGCCTGGGGGAGCGGTTCCGGGTCGGGATGTCCCCGTCGCTGTCCGGTGACCTCAAGCAGCTGCTGGGCGTCGGTTGCCTCAGGTGACGGGACCGGACCTGCGCCGCCGTCCGTCGGCGGCCGCCGCCCTCGCGGTGCTGGCACTGGCCGCGGCAGGGGTCGGAGCCGGGCTGGTGTGGGCGCTGGTGGTGACCCCGACGCGGCTGACCAAGGCCGCCGGGGGCCTGTCGCTGGACGAGGTGTCGGGCGCGACGGTCTTCTCCGCCACCGGCTGGTTCTGTGTCGTCACCGCCGCGGTCGGTCTGGTCGTCGGCGTGCTCGCTGGGCTGGGCCTGCGGCGCACCCGGTCGCCGGCGGCCTGGTACGCCGTGCCCGTCGTGGCGGCGCTGGCCCCCGCGCTGGTCGCCCTCGTCGCGTGGCAGACCGGCGAGCTCGCCGGCCGGGGCCCGTCGGCCGCGGCGGTCGCGGCGCTGGCCGACGGGAGTGCGGTCGACGCGCCGCTGCTGCTCGGCACCCGGACGGCGCTCGCGGTCGGCCCGCTGGTCGCGGTGGCCGTCGTCCTGGTCGCCGCGGTGTGGCCGGCCCGGTCCGGGGACCCCGCCCTCGGGGACGTGCCGGTCCGCTAGTCCAGGGCCGCGGCCACCAGCGCCGGCGCGGCCCCGGCGTACCGGGCGGGGTCGACGGCGGCCATCCCCAGCACCCACGCGGCCGCCTCCACCGCACGGGCCGCCGCGAACGGCGCGAGCTCCGCCGGCGTCGGCACCCGGGCCCCGGTCGCCGCCGCCCACGCGCGGACGGCGGCCGCACCGTCCAGCCGGGTCGTCCCGCGCAGCACGGCCAGGTCCCACCGGACCGGCCCGCGGCAGGTCTCCTCCAGGTCGGTCCACAGCCAGCGGGCGCCGCCCGCAGCCGTCGCCGCGCACAGCAGGTTGCCCGGGTGCGCGTCGCCGTGCAGCACCAGGTCGCGCGCGGGGTCCGGAGCCGGCAGGTCAGCGAGGACGGCGGTGTGCCGGGCCCGCAGCGCGTCGACGGCGGCGGCGTCCGGCCGCCCGGGCCGGCGCTGGTGGGCGTCGAGGGCGTCGGTCACCTGGTCCGTCGCCGGCGCCAGGTACGGCAGCGGACCGGGATGCCCGGCGGCCGCGTCGTGCAGCGCGGCGAGCGCCTCCCCGGCCGACCGTGGGTCCGGCAGCGCAGCTCGGTGCTCGACGTGGTCCCACAGGGTGAGCGCGAGCCCGTCGCGGGTGTGCGGGCCCGGGTCGACCGTGCCGGTGGGCGGGACGACCGGGCCGCCGGCGGCGTGCACGGTCGCGGCCACGGCGACCTCCCGGGCCAGCCACGCGGCCGGGTCCCGCCGGCCGGCCGCGGTCGCGGTGGCCACCCGCGCGACCACCGGGCTGGGCGACAGGTGGACCAGGACGTTCCCGCGGTCGGACAGCACCGACGGCGCGTCGACCCGCAGCCCGAGCCCGCGCGCCACGTCGACGGCTGCCGCCACCGCCCGCCGGCGCAGCGCGTCGGTCAGTTCAGGCTCCAGCCGGCCGTCGTGATGTCCGTCGCCGGCAGCGACGGGAGCACCGCGATGGCCGCCAGTTCCCGGGCGATCGTCGCGCGGGCCAGTCGCAGCCGGGCGGCCGCGTCGGGGGTCTCCAGGAAGCGCTGCCGCTCGTTGAACGGCACGACCACCGCGGCCGCGACCAGGTAGGACAGCAGCAGCGGCTCGTTGGGCAGGTCCCCGGTCACCACCGGCTCCCCACGCAGCTGCACCAGCGCCGCCTGGTAGCGGGCGAACGCCGCCGCGGTCGCCACGGCCGCCTCGGACGCGTCCGCGCCGACCCGCTCGTCGAGCATCGTGACGTCCCCGGACAGGTACCCGCCCGGGGCGGCGGGGTGCAGGACGCCGACGGTGAACCGGGTACCGCCGACCGCGACGATGTCGTACCGGCCGTCCTCGTGCCGCTGGACCTGGCGCAGCTCCGCGGTGCAGCCGACGGCGTGCAGCGCCTTCACCCCGTCCGCGCCGACCTCGCGCCCGGCCCGGATCGCGACGACCCCGAACCGCCGGGCGCCGCTCTCCGGCAGGGCGACCAGGTCGGCGACCAGCGTGCGGTAGCGCGGCTCGAAGATGTGCAGCGGCAGCACGAGCCCGGGGAAGAGCACTGTCCCCAGCGGGAACAGGGGGAGGCGCTCGGTCACGACGGAAGCCTACGAACCCCCGCGGTGCCCGACGCACGGCGGGAGGGCCGGTGCGGGGCTCCGTAAGCTCGGGCGGGTGGACGACACGGCTGGCCGGGTGCTGCGGCGGATCGACCTGCGGGGGCCGGCACGGCCGCACCCGCGGGCGCTGCGCGGGCTGGTGCCCCGTGCCGAGTACGACGTCGACGCGGCGCTGGACGCGGTCCGGCCGATCTGCGACGACGTCCGGGACCGGGGCGCGGCCGCCCTGCTGGAGCTGTCCGAGCGGTTCGACGGTGTGCGGCCGCCGACGCTGCGGGTCCCGGCCGCGGCCATCTCGGCCGCGGTGCGGGGCCTGGACGCCGGCGTGCGGGCGGCGCTGACCGAGTCCATCCGTCGGGCCCGGCTGGTGCACGCCGACCAGCGCCGGACCGACACGACGACGACGGTGGTGCCCGGCGGGACGGTGACCGAGCGCTGGGTGCCGGTCGCCCGGGTCGGGCTGTACGTCCCCGGCGGCCTGGCCGTCTACCCGTCCAGCGTCGTGATGAACGTCGTGCCGGCGCAGGAGGCCGGCGTCGGCTCGCTCGCGGTCGCCAGCCCGCCGCAGAAGGAGAACGGCGGACTTCCGGACCCGACGATCCTGGCCGCCTGCGGACTGCTCGGCGTCGACGAGGTCTGGGCTGTCGGCGGGGCACAGGCCGTCGCGCTGTTCGCCTACGGCATGGCCGGCACCGGCACCGACCCGGCGTGTGATCCCGTCGACCTGGTCACCGGTCCGGGCAACCTCTACGTCACCGCGGCCAAGCGGCTGCTGCGCGGCCGGGTGGGCATCGACTCCGAGGCGGGCACCACCGAGATCGCGGTCCTCGCCGACGCCGGGGCCGACCCGCGCCTGGTGGCCGCGGACCTGCTCAGCCAGGCCGAGCACGACCCGGCCGCGGCCAGCGTGCTGGTCACCGACTCGGTTCCGCTGGCCGACGCGGTCGACGCGGAGCTGGCCGCGCAGGCACAGGCGACCAAGCACACCGCGCGGGTGCTGACCGCACTGCGCGGGCAGCAGTCCGGCACCGTCCTGGTCGACGACGTCGAGCACGGCCTGGACGTGGTGGACGCCTACGCCGCCGAGCACCTGGAGATCCAGACCGCCGACGCCGCCGGGGTCGCCGCCCGGGTCACCAACGCCGGCGCGGTCTTCGTCGGGCCGTGGTCCCCGGTGCCGCTGGGCGACTACGCCGCCGGCTCCAACCACGTCCTGCCGACCGGCGGTGCGGCCCGGTACAGCTCCGGGCTGTCGGTGCAGACGTTCCTGCGCGGCATCCACGTCGTCGAGTACGACGCGGCCGCGCTGGCCGGGGTCGCCGACCACGTCGTCGCCCTGGCCGAGGCCGAGGACCTGCCGGCGCACGGCGCCGCGGTCCGCGCCCGGGAGACGTCGTGACGACCGACCTGCCCGGCACCCGGGACCGGAGCAGTGCTCTGCCGATCCGGCCGGAGCTCGCGGGGCTGGAGCCGTACGGCGCGCCGCAGATCGACGTGCCGGTCGTGCTCAACGTCAACGAGAACCCCTACCCGCCGTCGGACACGGTGGTCGCGGCGATCGCGGCCGCGGCCGGGGACGCGGCCCGGACGCTGAACCGGTACCCGGAGCGCGATGCTCTCGCACTGCGGGCCGACCTGGCCGCCTACCTCAGCGGGGACACCGGGGTCGAGCTGGCCGCGGCGCAGATCTGGGCCGCGAACGGCTCCAACGAGGTGATGCTGCACCTGCTGCAGGCCTTCGGCGGGCCGGGGCGCACGGCGATCAGCTTCGCGCCGACCTACTCGATGTACCCGGAGTACGCCCGCGACACCAACACCGCCTGGCTGGCCGGCCGGCGGGCCGAGGACTTCGGCGTGGACCCGGCCGCCGCGGTCGCGCTGATCACCGAGCACCGGCCGTCGGTGGTCCTGCTGGCCTCCCCGAACAACCCGACTGGGACGGCGCTCCCGCTGGAGGTGGTCGAGGCGGTGTACGACGCGACCTCGGGCGTCGTCGTCGTCGACGAGGCGTACGGGGAGTTCCGCCGCGCCGGGGTGGCCAGCGCGGTCCGGCTGCTGGCGGGACGCCCGCGACTGGCGGTCAGCCGGACCATGAGCAAGGCGTTCGCGCTCGCCGGCGGCCGCGTCGGCTACCTGGCCGCCGACCCGGCGCTGGTCGACGCGCTGCGCATCGTCCGCCTGCCCTACCACCTGTCCGCGGTCACCCAGGCCGTTGCCAGAGCAGCGCTCGCGCACGCTCCCGAGCTGCTGGCCCGGGTGGCCGAGCTGCGGGGCACCCGCGACCGGCTCTCGGCGGAGCTGGCCGCGCGCGGCCACGAGGTCGCCGAGTCCGACGCCAACTTCGTGCTGTTCGGCCGGTTCGCCGACCGGCACGGGGTGTGGCAGGGCCTGCTGGACCGGGGCGTGCTCATCCGGGAGGTCGGGCCGGACGGCTGGCTGCGGGTCAGCGTGGGCACTCCGGAGGAGACCGGCACGTTCCTGGCGGCACTCGACGAGACAGTGGGGGCGCGGGTATGAGCCGTACCGCGACGATCGACCGGGCGACCCGGGAGAGCACCGTCCACCTCGAGCTGGAGCTGGACGGCACCGGAACCTCGCGCATCGACACCGGTGTCCCGTTCTGGGACCACATGCTCACCGCGGTCGCGACGCACGGGATGCTCGACCTCGTCGTGCAGGCGACCGGGGACGTCGCGGTGGACGTGCACCACACCGTGGAGGACACCGCGATCTGCCTGGGCGAGGCGATCCGTCAGGCGCTGGGCGACCGCGCCGGGATCACCCGGTTCGGCGACGCCGTCGTGCCGCTGGACGAGGCGCTCGCGCAGTGCGTGGTCGACGTGTCCGGGCGCCCGTACTGCGTGTGCAGCGGCGAGCCCGACGACCAGCGGATCGCGATGATCGGCGGGCACTTCACCGGGTCGCTGACCGCGCACGTGATGGAGGCCATCGCCTTCCACGCCGGCATCTGCCTGCACCTGCGGCTGCTCGCCGGCCGCGACCCGCACCACATCGTCGAGGCGCAGGTCAAGGCGTTCGCCCGGGCGCTGCGCACCGCCGTCGAGCCGGACCCGCGGCGGACCGGCATCCCCAGCACCAAGGGCGTCCTGTGACGGAGCAGGCGGCGGCTGCGACGCCCTCGGTCGTGGTCTTCGACTACGGGTTCGGCAACGTCAGGTCCGCGGTCCGCGCGCTGGAGCGTGCGGGAGCCGACGTCGCGCTGACCGCCGACCACGACGCCGCCCGGGCCGCCGACGGGCTCGTCGTCCCCGGGGTGGGCGCGTTCGCCGCGTGCATGGCCGGGCTGGTCGACGCGGGCGGCGACGACGTGGTCCGGGACCGGCTGGCCGACGGCCGCCCGGTGCTGGGCATCTGCGTGGGCATGCAGGTGCTGTTCGAGGCAGGCGTGGAGCACGGGCACGACGCGGCCGGGCTCGGCCTGCTGCCTGGCACCGTCGAGCAGCTGCGCGCGCGCCGGCTGCCGCACATGGGCTGGAACACCGTCCAGGCGCCCGCCGACAGCGAGCTGTTCGACCCGGCCGCCGACGAGCGGTTCTACTTCGTGCACTCCTACGGCGTGCGGGCCGACCCGGGGGCGACGGTCGCCGGCAGCCCGGTCACCGCGACCTGGGCCGAGCACGGCGGCGACCGGTTCCTCGCCGCCGTCGAGGCCGGCCCGCTGTCGGCCGCGCAGTTCCACCCGGAGAAGTCCGGCGACGCCGGCGCCGCCCTGCTCCGCCGCTGGGTCGACGGGCTCCGGCCCGGCTGACTCGCTCAGCCGCGCCCGCGGCTGAGGGGTGATCAGCCGCGCCCGCGGCTGAGGGGTCAGCGCCGCCCGCGCGGCCCGTGGTCGAGGGTGTCGACGAACGGTCCGGGTGCGTGCACGCCCGGACCGGTGGCGGCGGCCGCCCGGGCCGCGCGTGCCGCGCTCGCCGCGGCTGCGATGACGCGGTCGACGTCGACCCCGGCCGCCCGGGCGGCGCGGACCGTCAGCGCGTACGCGGCCGCGGCGGAGCCCGACGCCGGCCGGTACTCGTGCCCGGCGAACTGCGACTCGGCCCGCCCGACGGCCGTGTCCGCCTCGCGCAGCAGGGCCTGTGCGCGGGCTGGCTGCGGACCGGCCAGCGCTGCCGCGGCCAGGCGGTTGGCGGCCTCGACCAGCGCCGCGGTGCGGAACCGGTCGAGGTTGTCCGCGTCGAACTGGCTGAAGTCCCAGTTCAGGTCGATGTAGCTCATCATCGAGTTGCTCTCGTCGCCGGCCCAGGCGAAGAAGAAGTCGCCGGTCGGCTCGAAGTCGACCCCGGACTGGCTGTCGTGCCCGTCGTGCGGGTGGCTGAGCCCGACGTGGTGCCCGACCTCGTGGATGATCGAGGTGGTCAGGCCGTACCCGATGTCGACGATCTCCGGGGAGACGAACACGAACACGAAGCTCTGGGTGCCGTCGACGTAGTTGTCGTCCGCGTACCCGAGGGCGGGCGTCGGCCCGTCGAGGGCGTAGGCGAACACCGGCAGCTCGTAGTCGACCGAGCTCCCGTCGTCCTTGGTCCGCGCCAGGTCCCGCTGGTTCTGCAGGAACAGGTTCGCGAACGGCGGCAGCCCCGACTCCGGGAAGCAGGAGCGGTCCTGGAACAGCAGGACGTAGCAGCGCCGCGCGTCGGCGGTGATCGGCAGGTCCTGGTTGTCGGTGGTGACCGCGTTCAGCGTCAGCAGCTCGCGCAGCTCGGCGGTCAGCAGTGTCGGGTCGATGTACTGGCGCGACGCGTCGACGCCCGGCAGGCCCTCGTAGGTGTTGACGTCCACGTCGAGTGAGCGGGGCGGTTCGGTCGTCGGCATCTCGACCGGGTACAGCGGCGAGGTGGTGAACAGCAGGTCCAGCGCCACGTACCGGACGAGCTTGACCAGGTCACCGCTGAGCGCCTTCGCCGGTCGGTAGGAGCCGTACTCCCAGATCGGTGGGATCCGGTAGTCCGGCTCGTCGTCGCCGTCCAGGTCCGCGTCGTCGACGTTCCAGCTACCGCCCCAGGACTCGGGGCCGGCCGAGATGTCGTGGAACCACACGCGGCGGGTGGAGCCCAGGCCGGTCTCCTCGTCGGCCGCGGTCGTACCGCCCCAGGCGACCAGCTTGCGGCTGTCCCGCTGGCCGAAGTCGGCGCCGGTCTCGGGATCGACCTCGCCGGTCTTGGAGTAGACGTGGAAGCGGAAGTCGCTGCGGCCGTACCAGTTGATCAGGTAGACGGTGTTGCGCCGGGTGTCGACCCCCCGCGGTGGGTCGAGCGCGAGCAGCCGCTCGACGGCCGGCGCCGAGATCTCGTAGTTCTCGGTGACCGTGACGGCGTTCGCGTCCTGCTCGTTGTAGGCGGTCTGGTACTCGGTCAGCGGGGCCTTGCGGGCCAGGCCCGCCAGCCGGGTGAAGAACCGGTCCTCGTAGCCGCGGTCGGTGACGCTCACCCGGTAGTCGTAGTCGTAGGTGATGCC
>CAXTBU010000020.1:1388-33823 GCA_964242885.1 uncultured Actinomycetales bacterium | reverse complement strand
GCGAGCAGACCGGAGATGGACAGTCGACGCGCCATCGCGCACTCCCGGGGGCCGAGGTCCCGCCCGGGCACCCCCTGGCGTCGCGCCGAATCGTCGCACCGCCGGGAACGCGCTGTAAAGATCACCCGCTCGGCTGCCGGTCGGCCGGCCCGGCAGCGGACCCGACGCGGGCGGGGGAGGGCCCGCGCTGTGCCAGGATCGACGGTCGCGGTCCGGGCGGAACCGGCCCGACCGACTCGAGAAGGAGGACGCGGCGTGCCGCTTCGCGACGCGCTGGACGGCAAGCGGGTCCTGCTCACCGGCGTGACCGGGTTCGTCGGGCAGGCCCTGCTGGCCCGGGTCCTCACCGACCTGCCCGGGACGACGATGGTGCTGCTCGTCCGGCCGAAGGGGCCGGCCACCGGAGCCGACCGCGTCCGGTCCCTGCTCCGGCTCCCCGTGTTCGACGGCCTGCGGGCGACCGGCGCCGACGTCGAGGCGCTGGCCGCTGCCCGCGTCGAGGTGATCGACGGCGACATGACCGACCTGCCGCCGCTGCCCGGGGACCTCGACGTGGTGGTCCACTGCGCCGGCGACGTGTCGTTCGACCCGCCGATCCAGCACGCGTTCGCCACCAACGTGCACGGCGCCCGCACGCTGCTCGACCGGGTGCTGGAGTCCTCGGCGCCGCGGGCCGGCCGGGGCCCGCTGCCGCACTACGTCCACATCTCCACCGCCTACGTCGCCGGCCGCCGCCGCGGCGCGATCCCCGAGGCGCCCGTCGAGCACGACGTCGACTGGCGGACCGAGGCGGCCGCGGCAACGGCCGTGCACGACCGCATCCAGGAGCAGTCGCGCACCCCGCAGGTGCTCGCCGCCCTGCGCGCGGACGCCGAGCGCGCCCACCGCAAGGCGGGGCCGCTGACCGGCGCCGCGGACACCGAGCGGCGCCGCCTCGCCTGGGTGGAGACCCAGCTCGTCGACGCGGGCCGGGAGCGAGCCCGCAGCCTCGGCTGGACCGACTGCTACACGTTCAGCAAGGCCATGGCCGAGCGGGTGGTGGAGGAGTACGGGGCGACCCGCGGCATCGGCGTGTCCGTCGTCCGGCCGAGCATCATCGAGTCCGCGCTGGCCAGCCCCACGCCGGGCTGGATCCAGGGCTACAAGATGGCCGAGCCGATCATCATGGCCTACGGCCGCGGGGACCTGCCGGAGTTCCCCGCCGCCCCCGACGCGGTCGTCGACATCGTCCCGGTCGACCACGTGGTCGCCGCCACGCTCGCGGTGGCCGCGACCGCCGTCACCGCCGTGGCGGCCGACCCCGACACCCCCGCCGCGCCGCGGTTCTTCCACGTCAGCTCGGGAGCACGCAACCCGATCACGTTCCGCCGGTTCTACGAGCTCGTCCGGGAGTACTTCGACGCGCACCCGCTGGTGGTGTCCGACCGCGGCGCCGCGCCGCTCGCGGAGTGGGGGTTCCCCGGCTCGGACGCCGTGCACCGGCTGCTGGTCACCGGGGAGCGGGCGGCCGGCGTCGCTGACACCGTGCTGACCTCCGTGCCACGGTCGGACACCGTGCGGCGGCTGACCGTCGCCCTGGACGCCCAGCGGCGCCGGCTGGCGTTCCTGCGCCGCTACCTCGACCTGTACCAGGCCTACACCGAGTCGGAGCTGGAGTTCGTCGACGACGCGACGCTCGAGCTGTCCCGCGCACTGGACCCGCAGGACCGGACGACGTGGGCCTTCGACACGGCCGCGATCGACTGGACCGCCTACATCAGGGACCTGCACATCCCCTCGGTGACCGCCCCCGTCCGCGAGGCGGCCGCGCTGCGCCGACGTCGCGCCGACCGCGCCGCCGGCCTCGACGGCCGCCCGCTGCCGGCCGCCGCGGACGTCGCCGCCGTGTTCGACCTCGACGGCACGGTGGTCGCCGCGAACGTGGTGGAGACCTACCTGTGGCTGCGGCTGCCGGAGCTGGGCGCCGCCGGGCGGGTCCGTGAGGTGGCCGGCCTCGCCGGGCGGCTGCCGGGCTGGCTGCGCGCCGAGCGCCGGGACCGCGGCGCCTTCCTGCGCGCGGTCTACCGCCGGTACGCCGGCGCCGACCCGGCCGCGATCGACGCCCTGGTGGACGAGTCGGTCGGCGCCCAGTTGCTGGCCCGGGCCTCCGCCGAGGCGCTGCGGCGGGTCCGCGAGCACCGCGCCGCCGGTCACCGCACGATCCTGGTCACCGGCTCGATCCGCCCCCTGACCCGGCCGTTCGCGTCGCTGTTCGACGTCGTGGTCGCCGCGGACCTGGCGGTCGGCCCGGACGGCCTGGTCGCCGGGTCACTCACCGGGCCGCCCCTGGTCGGCGAGGCACGCGGGGCGTGGCTGCGCCGGTACGCCGCCCGCGAGGGCCTGGACCTGTCCCGGTCCTACGCCTACGCGGACAGCCACTCCGACGCCGCACTGCTGGAGTCGGTCGGCAACCCGGTCGCCGTCCGCCCGGACGTGCCGCTGTTCCGGCTGGCCCGCGAGCGCCGGTGGCCCGTCGTCGACTGGTCGGCGCCCGGTGCGCTGACCCCTGCGGAGAGGAGCACCGCGTGAGCCGCCCAGGCATCGTGCTGGAGGTCGACGAGCGGACACCGCCGCTGGCCGTCCCGGCGGGGGAACGGCTCGCGACGCTGCGGCTGCCGCACGGGTCCCGGGTGGTCTACCCGCCGGAACCGCTGACCGAGCTGGCCGACCCGCTGCGCGCGGTGGACGACGCCCTGTCCGCGCCGCTCGGGCTCGGCCCGCTGGAGTCCCTGCTGCGGCCGGGCCTGCGGCTGACGGTCGCCGTCGACGGGGTGACGCGCCCGTGGCCGATGACCGCCGCGCCCGATCCGCGCGGCCGGGTGGTGGAAGCGGTGCTCACCCTTGCGGCTCGGGCGGGGGTGGACGACGCGGCGGTGGTGCTCGCCTCCGGCCTGTCCCGCCGGCCGACCCGGACCGAGCGCACCGCTCTGCTCGGAGAGCGGGTGTCGCGGTCGTTCGCGCCACTGGGCCGGCTGACCGACCACGACCCGGACGACCCCGCCGCCCTGGTCGCGGTCGGCAGCACGGAGGCCGGGGACGAGGTCGAGCTCAACCGGCGGGTCGCCGAGTCCGACCTGCTGGTCCGGGTCACCGTCGCGACCGCACCCGCGGACGGCGGCCCCGCCGCGGTGCCGCGCACACTGGGCTCGACCGCGACCGCCCGCCGGTGCGAGGACCCCGCTGCCGCGGCGGCGGCCGGCGCCGTCGCCGCGGCAGCCGTCCCCACCTTCGCCGTCGAGCTGGTGCTGCAGGACGTCCCGGACGGCGGGCGCGCAGCCTTCCTCACCACCCGGGAGTGGGAGTGGTCCGTCCGCGACTCCCTCGCCGCCCGGGTGACCCGGGTCGCCTTCCCCCGGCTGCCCGGCCCCGTCCGGTCCCGGCTGGTGGCGCAGGTTCCCGGTGGCCGCGGCCTGGTCGGGATCGCCGCCGGGGACCCGGCGGCCGTCGCGGCGGCGACCGCGGACACGCTGCGCCGCCAGCAGCAGGTCCCGGTCGCCGGGCAGGCCGACGTCGTCGTCCTGGGGCTGCCCGCGGTGGGCCCGTACAACGCCGGGGCACCGCTGAACCCGGTGCTGGCAGCGTCGCTCGCGCTGGACACGCTGCTCGGTGCGCACACCGGCACGCCGCTGGTCCGCCGCGGTGGGGTCGCCGTGGTGCTGCACCCGCTGACCCCGGCGTTCTCCCAGCTGCAGCACGCCGCGCACGCCGACTTCTACAGCGAGGTCCTGCCCGCCGGCCTCGACGCCGCCGAGTGGGCGGCCGCGGACCGCCGGTACGCCGCGGACCCCTGGTACCGCGAGCTGCACCGCACCTCGGCCGCCTACCCGGGCGTCCACCCGTTCCTGCTCTGGGAGCGGACCGCGGCGCTGCGCGCCCGGCTGGGCGACGTGGTCTGGGTCGGGGCGGACCGGGTGGCGGCCGCCCGCGTCGGCGGCCGCGCGGCCACGACGCTGCACGACGCGCTGGAGATCGCGTCGGCGGCGGTGGGCCGCGACCCGTCGATCACCCTGCTGCACAGCCCGCCGCGCCTGGTCGCGGACGTCCGGTGACGGTCGAGCGCCGGCCGGCACTGCCGGGGACGGGACGTCGGGGCGGTCGGGTGGCGCGCCCGGGGCCGTTCCCGACGGCGTGGGCCCGGACGCGGGCGGCCGGGCTGGTCCGCGAGGGCGTCCAGCGGGTGCTGATGGCACCGGTCGTGCACGGCACCGTCAGCGTCGCCGTCGCCGGGCGCGAGCTGCTGGACGGGGTGACCGGACCGGTGGTGTTCGTCGCCAACCACTCCTCGCACCTGGACACCCCGGTGATCCTCGGGGCGCTGCCCCGCCGGTTCGCCCGGCGCACCGTGGTGGCCGCCGCGGCGGACTACTTCTTCGACGTCTGGTGGCGGGCGGTCCCGTCGTCGCTGGCGCTGAACACCTTCCCGATCGAGCGCGGCGGCGGTCGGTCGACGACGCCCGCGGACCTGCTGGCCGAGGGCTGGAACCTGCTGATCTACGCGGAGGGCACCCGCTCGGAGGACGGCACCGTCGGCCCGTTCAAGCTCGGCCCGGCCTACCTGGCCGTCCACGCGGGTCTGCCGGTGGTGCCGATCGCGCTGCGCGGCACCTACGCGGCGATGCCGCGCGACTCCCGGTGGCCGGCGCCCGGGCGGCTGCCGGTCCGGATCCGCTTCGGCTCCCCGGTCGTCCCGGCGGCCGGGGAGGCGCCGCGGCAGTTCGCGCCCCGTGTCCGCGACGCGGTGGTCCGGCTGCTCGACGAGGACGCGACCACGTGGTGGCAGGCGCAGCGGGCACCGGCGGTGCCGGCGCCGCGCACCGCTCCCCCCGTCGACGCGCCCGGTCGCTGGCGGGCCGTGTGGGCGTCGTCGGCCCCGCCGCCCCGGCCCGCCCGGCGGACGGTGTGGCGGCGGTGACCGCCGGGCCGGCCGCGTCGCCCGGCCTGGCCGTGCGGGTGATCCCGTGCCTGGACGTGGACGCCGGGCGCGTGGTCAAGGGGGTGAACTTCGTCGGGCTGCGCGACGCCGGGGACCCGGTCGAGCGAGCCGCCGAGTACGCCCGGCAGGGGGCCGACGAGCTGACCTTCCTCGACGTGTCCGCCACCCACCAGGGCCGGGGGACGACCGTCGAGGTGGTCCGCCGGACCGCCGAGCAGGTGTTCGTGCCGCTCACCGTCGGCGGCGGGATCCGCAGCGTCGCCGACGTGGACGGGATGCTGCGCGCCGGCGCGGACAAGATCGCGGTGAACTCCGCGGCGATCGCGCGGCCGGAGCTGCTCGCGGAGATCGCGGACCGCTTCGGCAACCAGGTGCTGGTGCTCGCCCTGGACGCCCGGCGGTGCCCGCCGGGCGAGCCGCCGACGGCGTCCGGCTGGGAGGTCACCACCCACGGCGGACGTCGGGGCACCGGCCTGGACGCGGTCGAGTGGGCGGCGCGCGGGGCCGAGCTGGGCGCCGGGGAGATCCTGCTGAACTCGATGGACGCCGACGGCACCGAGGACGGGTTCGACCTGCCGATGACCGCGGCGGTCCGCGCGGCGGTCGACGTCCCGCTGATCGCCAGCGGCGGGCTCGGCTCGCCGGCCGACGCGCCGCCGGCGGTCCGCGCCGGCGCGGACGCGGTGCTGGCGGCCAGCGTCTTCCACTTCGGCCGGTACACCGTGGGGAACGTCAAGGACGCCCTGCGCCGGGAGGGCCTGCCGGTCCGCTGAGGGGTGCGATCCGCCCGCCGGGGACAATGGGCGGGTGAGCAGCGCACCGATCGGCCAGCTCGACCAGCTCGACCCCGAGATCGCCGCCCGACTCCGCCGCGACCAGCTGGGCCTGGTGGCGGCCGTCGTCCAGGAGGCGGGCACCGGCCAGGTGCTGATGCTCGGCTGGATGGACGACGAGGCCCTGCACCGGACGCTGACGACCGGCCGGGCGACCTACTGGAGCCGGTCCCGCGGCGAGTACTGGGTCAAGGGCGAGACCTCGGGCAACCGGCAGTGGGTCCGGTCGGTGTCGCTGGACTGCGACGGCGACGCACTGCTCGTCACCGTCGACCAGGACGGCCCGGCCTGCCACACCGGGACACACAGCTGCTTCAGCAACCACCTCGCCGTCAGCGATCGAACTGCCGCTGTCGCCGGGCACCGGCCGTGAGCCCGGCACCGCTGGGCGCCGTCGTCCCGGACCTGGCCGGGTTCCTCCGGCTCGCCCCGGACCACCGTGTCGTCCCGGTCACCCGGCGGCTGCTCGCCGACACCTGGACGCCGGTCGGGCTGTTCCGCCGGCTCGCCGGGGACCGGGCGGGCACGTTCCTGCTCGAGTCCGCCGAGCACGGCGGCACCTGGTCACGCTGGTCGATCATCGGTGTCGCTTCGAGAGCGGTGCTCACCGAGCGGGGCGGCGAGGCGGTGTGGCTGGGCGACCCGCCGGCCGGGGCGCCGACGGGGGACCCGCTGGCGGCGCTCGCCGCGACCCTGGAACTGCTGCGGACCCCCCGGTTCCCGGACCTGCCGCCGCTGACCGGCGGCCTGGTCGGCTACCTCGGCTACGACACCGTCCGGCGCCTGGAGCGGCTGCCGGAGCTGGCCACCGACGAGACCGGCCTGCCGGAGCTGGCCTTCCTGTTGGCCACCGACCTGGCCGTCTACGACCACCGCGACGGCACCGTGCTGCTGGTGGCCAACGCGGTCAACGGCGACGGCACGGCCGACCGGGCCGAGGCCGCGCACGCCGACGCGGTCGCCCGGCTGGACGCGATGGCCGCCGCCCTGGCCGGGCCGGACCAGACCGGCGGGGTGTGGGCCGCCGACCTGGACGCGGCGCCGACCTACACCCGCCGGCGCACGGCGGAGGACCACCGCGCCGCCATCGAGGCCGCCAAGGAGGAGATCCGCGCCGGCGAGGCGTTCCAGGTGGTGGTCGCCCAGCGGTTCGACACGTCGACCGCCGCCGCCGGCCTCGACGTGTACCGGGTGCTGCGGGCGACCAACCCCAGCCCGTACATGTACCTGCTCCGGCTGCCGGCGCTGGCCGGGGGGGCCGGCCCGGTCACCGAGATCGTCGGGTCCAGCCCGGAGGCGCTGGTCAAGGTCGTCGGCGACGCCGCGACCACCCGCCCGATCGCCGGGACCCTGCCGCGCGGCGCCACCCCGGCCGAGGACGCCGCCAACGCCGCCGCGCTGCTGGCCGACCCGAAGGAGCGCTCCGAGCACCTGATGCTCGTCGACCTCGGGCGCAACGACCTGGCGCGGGTCTGTGTGCCGGGGACCGTGGAGGTCGTGGACTTCATGGAGGTCGTGAGCTACAGCCACGTGATGCACCTGGAGTCCACCGTCGTCGGGCAGCTCGCGCCGGGCCGCACCGGGCTGGACGCGCTGCTGGCGTGCTTCCCCGCCGGCACCCTGTCCGGGGCGCCGAAGCCGCGGGCGATGGAGATCATCGAGAAGCTCGAGCCGACCCGGCGCGGGGTCTACGGCGGGATCGTCGGCTACCTGGACTTCGCCGGCGACGTGGACTCCGCGATCGCCATCCGGACCGCCGTGCTGCGCGACGGACACGTCCAGGTCCAGGCCGGCGGCGGGATCGTCGCCGACTCCGACCCGGAGACCGAGGACGCCGAGACCCGGCACAAGGCGGCGGCCGCGCTGCGGGCGGTCGCGATCGCCGGGACGCTCCGGCCGGCCGGCGCCGCGGGAGCGGGCCCGTGAAGGGCCGGCGCGGGCTCGCGTCGGCTGTCGTGCTCGCCGCGGTCGGCGGGGGCACCGCCGCGCTGTCCGGCACCCAGACCTGGGCGACCGCCACCGCCCGGTCCGCGGTCAGCGCGGTGCCGGTCGCCGTGGCCGGCGGCACCGCCGCGCCGCTGTCCACGGCGGCCGGGGTCGTCGGGCTGGCCTCGGTCGGCGCGCTGCTGGCGACCCGCCGGGCCGGGCGCACGCTGGTCGGGCTGCTGCTCGTGCTCGCCGGTGCTGCTGCGCTGGTCGCGACCGGGGAGTTCCTGCGCGCCCCGGCCGACAGCCGCTACACCACCGTCGGGATCGAGGGCTCGACGCTGCCGGCCACCCCGGCCGCCGCCCCGGCGGCGATCGCGGTGTCGGCGTGGCCCTGGCTGACCGGCGCGGCCGCCGTCGTCCTGCTGGCCACCGGGCTGGCGGCCACCGCCACCGGACGGACCTGGCCGGTGCTCGGGCGCCGCTACGAGGCTCCCCGCCCGGACACGCCCGCTCCCGACACGCCCGCTCCGGACGCGGCACGGCCGGACGCGTCGGGCCGGGCGCCCGCCGCGGAACCGGTGGCGGCCCGCCCGGCGTCGATCTGGGACGACCTGGACGCCGGCCGGGACCCGACCGCCGCCGGCCCGGACGAGCGCGGGCGATAGCGTGCGGCGACGGGCTGGCCAGAGCAGGCGCGGACCACACAGCACGTGACGGGGGACGAGATGCGCAACAGGCACGGTCACACGCCGGCGGCCTGGACCTCGGTCGCGGTGATCATCGTGGGCTCCGTGATCGGCGCGTTCGGCATCGGTTCCGGCCTGTGGTGGCTGACCATCGCCGGCGCCGCCGTGTTCCTCGGCGGCATCCTCGTCGCGAAGCTGCTGCAGATGGCCGGGTACGGCCAGTACCCGACGCGCCGGTCCAGCCACTACGCCACCGCCGAGACCTACCTCGGCGCGCAGCGCGCGGAGGACCCGCGCAGCCGACGCCCCGACGCCGACCAGGACGTGCCCGCCGCTCCGTGACCTCCGGCCCGCCCGCCCCTGCCACCGGGAGGGTCCGCGTCCCCGCGGCGGCTACCGTGTCACCTGCGTCGCCGTTCCTGTCGCACGGACCACCGCACCGCCGAACCGCCCGTCGTCCGCAGGAGGGAAACCGGCCGTGAGCGTTCTGGACGGCATCCTCGACGGCGTCCGGGAGGACCTCGTCGCCCGGCAGAAGACCACCTCCCTCGACGAGCTCAAGCGCCGCGTCTCCCGCATGCCGGACGCCGTCGACGTGCTCCGCCGGTTCCGTGGCCCCGGGATCTCGGTCATCGCCGAGGTCAAGCGCGCCAGCCCCAGCCGCGGTCCGCTCGCCGACATCGACGACCCCGCCGACCTCGCCCGCCAGTACGAGCAGGGCGGCGCCTCGGCGGTCAGCGTCCTCACCGAGCAGCGCCGGTTCGGCGGCTCGATGGCCGACCTCAAGGCGGTGGCGCAGGCCGTCGACGTGCCCGTGCTGTGCAAGGACTTCACCCTCACCAGCTACCAGCTCTGGGAGGCCCGGGCCAACGGGGCGGACCTGGCCCTGCTGATGGTGGTGTCGCTGGAGCAGAACGCGCTGGTGGCCCTGGTCGAGCGGGCGCAGTCGATCGGGCTGACGCCGCTGGTCGAGTGCCACACCGCGGACGAGGTCGCCCGGGCGGTGGACGCCGGCGCCCGGCTGATCGGGGTGAACAACCGCGACCTGACCACGCTGGAGGTCGACCGGGAGACCTTCGCCCGGTTGGCCCCGCACATCCCCGAGGACGTGGTCCGGGTCGCGGAGTCCGGGATCCGCGGGCCACACGACGTCATCGAGTTCGGCCGTGCCGGCGCCGACGTCGTGCTGGTCGGGGAGCGGCTGGTGACCGGCAAGGACCCGCGCTCGGCGGTGGCCGACCTGGTGGCCGCCGGCGCCCACCCCGCCCACTCCCGGAGCACCGAGTGAGGCCCGCGCGCAGCGCCTCCCGCCCAGCGACCCAGACCGGAGATCCCAGATGACCCTCGAGGCAGCCCGGGCGATGCGTGAGGCGTCGGCGGTGGCCGACGCGTTCGGCGGTGACCTGGACGACGCCCTGGGCGACGTCGTTCCCGACGGTCGCGGCTACTTCGGTCCGTTCGGCGGCCGGTTCGTCCCCGAGGCGCTGATCGCGGCGCTGGACCAGCTGACCGCGGAGTGGGAGGGCAGCCGGTCCGACGCCGCGTTCCAGGCCGAGCTCACCGCCCTGCTCACCGACTACGCGGGCCGCCCGAGCCTGCTGTACGAGGCGCGCCGGTACTCCGCGGCGGTCGGCGCCCGGGTGCTGCTCAAGCGCGAGGACCTCAACCACACCGGCGCGCACAAGATCAACAACGTCCTCGGCCAGGCGCTGCTCACCCGCCGGATGGGCAAGTCCCGGATCATCGCCGAGACCGGCGCCGGCCAGCACGGGGTCGCCACCGCCACCGCGGCCGCGCTGTTCGGGCTGGAGTGCGTCGTCTACATGGGTGAGGTCGACACCCAGCGCCAGGCGCTGAACGTCGCCCGGATGAAGCTGCTGGGGGCCCGGGTCGTCCCGGTCACCAGCGGGTCCAGGACGCTCAAGGACGCGATGAACGAGGCGTTCCGCGACTGGGTCGCCAACGTCGAGGACACCCACTACTGCATCGGCACCGTCGGCGGCCCGCACCCGTACCCGGCGATGGTCCGGGACTTCGCCCGCATCTGCGGTGTCGAGACCCGCGACCAGAGCCTGGCGGTGCTCGGCAGGCTGCCGGACGCGGTCGTGGCGTGCGTCGGCGGCGGCTCGAACGCGATCGGCATCTTCCACCCGTTCGTCCCCGACACGGCGGTCCGGCTGTACGGCATCGAGGCGGGCGGCGACGGGGTCCAGACGCTGCGGCACGCGGCGGCCATCACCGGCGGCGCCAGCGGCGTGCTGCACGGGATGCGGACCTACGTCCTGCAGGACGACGAGGGGCAGACCCAGGAGTCGCACTCGATCTCCGCAGGCCTGGACTACCCCGGCGTCGGGCCGGAGCACGCGCACCTGCACCAGACCGGGCGCGCGACCTACCGCGCGGTGACCGACACCCAGGCGATGGACGCGTTCGCGCTGCTCGCGCGGACCGAGGGGATCATCCCGGCCATCGAGAGCGCGCACGCGCTGGCCGGGGTCCCGGGGATCGTCGCCGACCTGGGTCCGGACGCGGTGATCGTGGTGTGCCTGTCCGGGCGCGGGGACAAGGACGTCGCGACCGCAGCCGCCTGGTTCGGCCTGACCGACCCCGCGTGAGCCGCACCCGGGACGCGTTCGACGCCGCCCGCGCGGACGGCGGCTCGCTGCTGGTCGGCTACCTGCCGGCCGGGTTCCCCTCGGTCCGCGGCGGGATCGACGCCATGCTCGCGATGGTCGACGCCGGCGTCGGGGTCGTCGAGATCGGCCTGCCCTACTCCGACCCGGTGATCGACGGCCCGACCATCCAGCGTGCGTCGGACCTGGCACTGCAGGGCGGCACCCGGATCCGGGACGTGCTCGCCACCGTCGAGGCGGTCGCGGCGACCGGGGTGCCGACGCTGGTGATGACCTACTGGAGCCCGGTGGACCGCTACGGCGTCGACCGGTTCGCCGCCGACCTGGCCTCGGCCGGCGGCGCCGGGCTGATCACGCCCGACCTGGTGCCGGACGAGGCCGGGCCGTGGCTGGCCGCGTCCGATGCGGCCGGGCTGGACCGGGTCTTCCTCGTCTCGCCGTCGAGCACCGATGCCCGCATCGCCTCGACGGCCGCCGCCTGCCGCGGGTTCGTCTACGCCACCGCGGTGATGGGTGTCACCGGCACCCGGACGACCGCCAGCGCCGCCGCCCCGGTGCTCGTCGACCGGGTGCGCGCGGCGACGGGCGGGCCGGTCGTCGTCGGCCTGGGCGTGTCCGACGGCGGCCAGGCCGCCGGTGTCGCGGCCTTCGCCGACGGGGTGGCCGTCGGCTCGGCCCTGGTCCGCCGGCTGCTGGACGCCGACACCGAGGCCGCCGGGATTCGGTCCGTGGGGGAGCTCGCCGCCGAGCTCGTCGAGGGCGTGCGGTCGGCCGGCCGCCCGGTCCCCGCGCGCCCGTGAGACCGGTCGCGGGGCTGGCGGCGGGGTCGGACACCGGCCTGGGGGCCTACCTGCCGAGCCCGTCGCAGGGCACCTGGTACGTCGGCCCGTTCCCGCTGCGCGCCTACGCGCTGTGCATCCTGGCCGGCGTCGCCGTCGCGGCGGTGGTCACCAACCGGCGCTGGGTCGCCCGCGGCGGCGTCCCCGGAACGGCCACCGACC
This sequence comes from uncultured Actinomycetales bacterium, assembly GCA_964242885.1. Classification (GTDB taxonomy): domain Bacteria; phylum Actinomycetota; class Actinomycetes; order CAXTBU01; family CAXTBU01; genus CAXTBU01. The sequence continues at coordinate 21,769 of CAXTBU010000020.1, read as the reverse complement.
TGGCGGTGTGGGCCGTGCCGGCCGGCCTGATCGGGGCCCGCCTGTACCACGTCGCCACCGACTGGCCGGCCTACTTCGGCCCCGACCGCACCGGGGAACAGGTCTGGGAGGTCTGGCGGGGCGGGCTCGGCATCCCCGGCGGGATCCTCGGCGGCGCGCTCGGCGCCTGGGCCTTCGCCCGCCGCAACGGCATCCGGCTGCCCGCCCTCGCCGACGCCCTCGCGGTCGGCCTGCCGCTGGCCCAGGCCATCGGCAGGCTCGGCAACTGGTTCAACCAGGAGCTCTACGGCCGGGCCACGACGCTGCCGTGGGGGCTGGAGATCGACCCGGAGTTCCGGCCGGTCGGCTCGCCGGGGGTCGGCACCTACCACCCCACCTTCCTCTACGAGGCGCTGTGGAACGTGGGCGTCGCGGCGCTGGTCGCCGTCGCCGACCGGCGGTTCCGGCTCGGCCACGGGCGGGCGTTCGCGCTGTACCTGGCCGGCTACGCGGTGGGCCGCAGCTGGGTCGAGGCGCTGCGCATCGACCCGGCCAACACCCTCGGCGGGCTGCGGATCAACAACTGGACGGCGCTGGTCGCGTTCGTCGGCGCCGTCGTCTACCTGGTGCTGTCCCGGCGGTTGCGGCCGGGGCGGGAGGACCCGGCCACGGTGCAGCGCCGACCGGCCGGCGACCCCGGTCCCGGCGCCGGCTCCGGTCCGGGCGGGAGCGACGGCCCGGGGAGCGGTCCGGAGACGCGCGGGGGGACCGGGGTGGACCCGGTGGCGTCGGCGGCGCAGCGGCCGCCGCCGGCCTGACCCGTCCGACCTGCGGCGACCGCGGGCCGGTTCCCGGGATCTGCCCCATCATGGGATCCGGCCCGCGGTTGCGCGGAGCCCCCGCGTGCCGCCGACGGCGTCGTCACCGGGCGCCCCCTCTGCCTGTTCCCAGGCGTTCCCGTTGGAGGTCCCGTGTCCGCTCCTGCGCAGGCGACCGCGTCGCCGGTCCCCGTCCAGGCGACGGCGTCGCCGGCACCGGGTCAGGCGACTGCGTCGCCGGTTCCGGGTCAGGCGACTGCGTCGCCGGCACCGGGTCAGGCGACTGCGTCGCCGGGCGCGGTCGGGCTGTACGACCCGGCCGCCGAGCACGACGCTTGCGGCCTGGCGATGATCGCGACCCTCGACGGCGTGCCGACGCACCGGGTGGTCGCCGACGCCCTCGTCGCGCTGCGCAACCTGGAGCACCGCGGGGCGTCCGGCTCGGAGGAGGACTCCGGCGACGGCGCGGGGATCCTCACCCAGGTCCCGGACGCGTTCCTGCGCGAGGTGTGCCCGTTCGAGCTGCCCACCCCCGGCGCGTACGCGGTCGGCACCGCCTTCCTGCCCGGCAGCGCCGGCACCACCACCGCCGCCGACATCGCCGGCCTCGAGTCGGTGGTCGCGGACCTCGCCCGCCAGGAGGGGCTGACCGTCCTGGGCTGGCGGGAGGTGCCGGTGCTCGCCGACCTGGTCGGGCCGACCTCGCGCACGACGCTGCCCCGGATGCGCCAGCTGTTCCTGGCCGACGCCGAGGCGGCCGCGTTCGGCGGTGCGCTGCGCACCGGCGTCGTGCTGGACCGGGTCGCCTACCGGCTGCGCAAGCGCGCCGAGCGGGCGACCGGCGTCTACTTCCCGTCCCTGTCCAGCCGGACGATCGTCTACAAGGGGATGCTGACGGCGACCCAGCTCGAGCCGTTCTACGCCGACCTGTCCGACGCCCGCTACGCATCGGCCCTGGCGATCGTGCACAGCCGCTTCAGCACCAACACCTTCCCCAGCTGGCCGCTGGCGCACCCGTACCGGTTCCTCGCGCACAACGGCGAGATCAACACGATCAAGGGCAACCGGAACTGGATGCGGGCCCGCGAGGCGCAGCTGTCCACCGGCGGCGGCGGGTTGATCCGCGGCGACGTCGCCGATCTCAGCCCGGTGTGCACCCCGGCGGCGTCGGACTCGGCGAACTTCGACGAGGTGCTGGAGCTGCTGCACCTGTCCGGCCGGTCGATGCCGCACGCGGTGCTGATGATGATCCCGGAGGCCTGGGAGAACAACCCGGACCTGCCCCAGGAGCTGCGCGACTTCTACGCCTTCCACGCCTGCCTGATGGAGCCCTGGGACGGCCCGGCGTGCGTGACGTTCACCGACGGGACGCTGCTGGGCGCCGTGCTGGACCGCAACGGGCTGCGCCCGTCCCGCTGGTGGGTCACCGACGACGGGCTGGTCGTGCTGGCCAGCGAGGTCGGCGTGCTGGACATCGCCCCGGAGAAGGTCGTCCGCCGCGGCCGCCTCGAGCCGGGTCGGATGTTCCTGGTCGACCTCGACGCCCACCGCATCGTCGACGACGAGGAGATCAAGGCCGGCCTCGCCGCCGAGCACCCGTACGGCCGGTGGCTGCGCGACGGGATGGTCGACCTGCCGTCGCTGCCGGCCCGGGACCACGTCGTGCACACCCACTCCTCGGTCACCCGCCGCCAGCAGGCGTTCGGCTACACCGAGGAGGAGCTGCGGTTGCTGCTCGCGCCGATGGCCCGCTCCGGCGGGGAGCCGCTGGGCTCGATGGGCACCGACACCCCGGTCGCGGTGCTGTCCGACCGGCCCCGGCTGCTGTTCGACTACTTCACCCAGACCTTCGCCCAGGTGACCAACCCGCCGCTGGACGCGATCCGCGAGGAGCTGGTGACCTCCCTGGCCTCCACCGTCGGCCCGGAGTACGACCTGCTCTCGCCCGGCCCCGGCTCGTGCGCGCAGGTCCGGGTGCCGTTCCCGGTGATCGACAACGACGAGCTGGCCAAGCTCGTGCACATCGACCTGGACGGGGACCGGCCCGGCTTCGCCACCCACGTGGTCCGCGGGCTGTACCCGGTGGCCGGCGGCGGCGAGGCGCTGTCGGCGCGGCTGGACACCGTCTGCGCCGAGGCGTCCGCGGCCATCGCCGCCGGCGCGCGGATCATCGTGCTGTCCGACCGGCACTCCGACGCCGAGCAGGCGCCGATCCCGAGCCTGCTGCTCACCGGGGCGGTGCACCACCACCTGGTGCGCGAGCGCACCCGCACCCAGGTCGGGCTGGTGGTCGAGGCCGGTGACGTCCGCGAGGTCCACCACGTCGCGCTGCTGATCGCCTACGGCGCCGCCGCGGTCAACCCCTACCTGGCCATGGAGTCGGTGGAGGACCTGGCCCGCGCCGAGGTGCTGCTGACCGGGGTCGCGCCGGAGACGGCGATGCACAACCTGATCAAGGCGCTCGGCAAGGGCGTGCTCAAGGTCATGTCGAAGATGGGGGTCTCCACCGTCGCCTCCTACACCGGCGCCCAGCTGTTCGAGGCGCTCGGCCTGGGCCCGGAGCTGGTGGACCGCTGCTTCACCGGCACCGTGTCGCGCCTCGGCGGCATCGGGCTGGACGTCGTCGCCGAGGAGGTCCGGCTGCGCCACGAGCAGGCCTATCCCAGCGGCGGCCCGACCGGTGGCCCGCTGGCGCCGCGCCGGCTGGAGACCGGCGGGGAGTACCAATGGCGCCGCGACGGCGAGATCCACCTGTTCGACCCGGAGACGGTCTTCCGGCTGCAGCACTCGACCCGGTCCGGCCGGTACGACCTGTTCCGCGCGTACAGCCGCCGGGTCGACGACGCGACCCGGCGCCTGGGCACGCTGCGCGGCCTGATGCGGCTGCGGGAGGGCGTGCTGCCGCCGGTGCCGCTGGACGAGGTGGAGCCGGTCGACGCGATCGTGCGCCGGTTCGCGACCGGCGCGATGAGCTACGGCTCGATCTCGGCGGAGGCCCACGAGACGATCGCGATCGCGATGAACCGGTTGCACGCCCGGTCCAACAGCGGCGAGGGCGGCGAGGACGTCGAGCGGCTGTACGACGCGGAGCGGTCCAGCAAGGTCAAGCAGGTCGCGTCCGGGCGGTTCGGCGTCACCGCCGAGTACCTGTCCACCGCGCGCGACATCCAGATCAAGATGGCCCAGGGCGCCAAGCCCGGCGAGGGCGGCCAGCTGCCGGGGTCGAAGGTCTACCCGTGGATCGCGAAGACCCGGAACTCCACGCCCGGCGTCGGGTTGATCAGCCCGCCGCCGCACCACGACATCTACTCCATCGAGGACCTGTCCCAGCTGATCCACGACCTCAAGAACGCGAACCCGGCCGCGCGCATCCACGTGAAGCTGGTCGCCGAGGCGGGCATCGGCACGGTCGCGGCCGGCGTCTCCAAGGCGCACGCCGACGTGGTGCTGGTGTCCGGTCACGACGGCGGGACCGGGGCGGCGCCGCTGACCTCGCTCAAGCACGCCGGGCTGCCGTGGGAGCTCGGCCTGGCCGAGACCCAGCAGACGCTGATGCTCAACAAGCTGCGGGACCGGATCGTCGTGCAGACCGACGGCGCGATGAAGACCGGCCGCGACGTGATCATCGCGGCGCTGCTGGGCGCGGAGGAGTACGGGTTCTCCACCGCGCCGCTGGTGGTGTCCGGCTGCGTGATGATGCGGGTCTGCCACCTGGACACCTGCCCGGTCGGGGTGGCCACCCAGAACCCCGAGCTGCGCAGGCGGTTCACCGGCCAGCCGGAGTTCGTCGAGTCGTTCTTCCGGTTCGTCGCCACCGAGGTCCGCGAGTACCTGGCGGCGCTCGGCCTGCGGACCCTGGACGAGGCCGTCGGACGGGTCGAGCTGCTGGAGGCCGGGGACGCCTCCGCGCACTGGAAGGCCGCCGGCATCGACCTGTCCGCGCTGCTGACCCCGCCGGCCGAGCTCGGCATCGACGACGACGCGCCGCGCCGGGCGGTCGTCAAGCAGGACCACGGGCTGGAGAAGGCGCTGGACAACCAGCTGCTGGCGATGTGCCGGGACGCGATCGAGTCCGGCGACCAGGTCCGGGCGACGCTGCCGATCCGCAACGTCAACCGCACCGTCGGGGCCATGCTCGGCCACGAGATCGTGCTCGCCCGCGGCGGGGACGGGCTGCCCGACGGCACCGTCGACCTGACGCTCGTCGGCTCGGCCGGGCAGAGCTTCGGCGCGTTCCTGCCGCCCGGGGTGACCCTGCGGCTGCACGGCGACGCCAACGACTACGTCGGCAAGGGCCTGTCCGGCGGCCGGGTGGTCGTCCGCCCGGACGCCGGCTCGATGGCGCGCGGGTTCGTGGCCGCCGACAACGTGGTCGCCGGCAACGTCATCGCCTACGGCGCCACCCGCGGCGAGGTGTTCGTGTCCGGCCGGGTCGGGGAGCGCTTCGGCGTCCGCAACTCCGGCGCGACGCTGGTCGCCGAGGGCGTCGGGGACCACGCGTGCGAGTACATGACCGGTGGACTGGTGGTGGTCCTCGGGCCGACCGGGCGCAACGTCGCCGCGGGGATGAGCGGCGGGCTCGCCTTCGTCCTGGACCTGGACCCCGACCGGGTCAACCGGGCGATGGTGGCGCTGGAGCCGCTGTCCGGCGCCGACTCCGAGCGGGTGGAGCACCTGGTCGCCCGGCACGTCGCCGAGACCGACTCCGCCGTCGGACGCGCGCTGCTGGCCGACTGGCCGGGCGCCGCGGCCCGGTTCACCACGATCGTGCCGGTCGAGTTCCGCCGCGTCACCGAGGCCGCCGACCGGGCCCGGGCCGACGGCCTGGACGAGGCCGCCACGGCGACCGCGATGATGGAGGCCGCCCGTGGCTGAGCTGAGCACACCTGGTCCGGGAGGTGGGGCGCATGCCTGACCCGTGGGGGTTCACCAGGACGCCGCGCCGGGTGCCGCCGCGGCGTCCGGTCGACGTGCGCATCCGGGACTGGTCGGAGGTGTACGAGCCCGGCGGCCCGGACGACGTGCGCGAGCAGGCCGGCCGGTGCATGGACTGCGGCGTGCCGTTCTGCCACTCCGGGTGCCCGCTGGGCAACCTGATCCCGGAGTGGAACGACCTCGTCTGGCGCGACGACTGGGAGGTCGCCAGCCAGCGGCTGCACGCGACGAACAACTTCCCGGAGTTCACCGGGCGGCTGTGCCCGGCGCCGTGCGAGCCGGCCTGCGTGCTGTCCATCAACGCGGACCTGTCCGGCGGGCCGGTGGCGATCAAGAGCGTGGAGCAGGCGATCGGTGACCGCGCGGTCGCCGAGGGCTGGAACACCCCGCAGGTGCCGGACCGCCAGTCCGGGCGCCGGGTCGCCGTCGTCGGCTCCGGCCCGGCCGGCCTGGCCGCGGCCCAGCAGCTGACCCGGGCCGGGCACTCCGTGTACGTCTACGAGCGCGACGACAAGCTCGGCGGGCTGCTGCGCTACGGCATCCCCGACTTCAAGATGGACAAGCGGCTGATCGACGCCCGGGTGGACCAGATGCGCGCGGAGGGCACGGTCTTCCGCACCAACACCGAGGTCGGCGGCGCCGGCATCCCCGCGGCCGCGCTGCGCCGGCGCTACGACGCCGTCGTGCTGTCCGGCGGAGCGCTCAAGGGCCGGGAGCTGCCGATCCCGGGCCGGGAGTTCGCCGGGATCCACCAGGCGATGACCTACCTCACCGACGCCAACCGGGCGCGGGAGACGGCGGCGACCCCGTCGATCGACGCGAGCGGCAAGCGGGTCGTCATCGTCGGCGGCGGCGACACCGCGGCGGACTGCCTGGGCACCGCCCACCGGCAGGGCGCGGCGAGCGTGGTCCAGCTCGACCTGCACCCGCAGCCGCCCGTCGCGCCGCACGCGAGCACCCCGTGGCCGACCTGGCCGCTGATGTACCGCGAGACCGCCGCGCACGAGGAGGGCGGCACCCGCCGCTTCGCCGTGTCGACGCTGCGGTTCGTCGGCGGCGGGGACCCGACCGTCGCCGGCCTCGGTGGGTCCGGGGTCGACGGGTGGTCCGACGCCGACCCGGACGCGGCTGCCGCGCCGGACGGCGCCGACGGCCCGGCCGGGTCGACCGAGGCGGTCACCGGAATCGAGGTGGCCGAGCTGCTGGAGGCCGACGAGGCGGGCCGGTCGATCCGCACCGGGGCGACCGGCGAGCCGTTCGTCGTCGAGGCCGACCTGGTGCTGCTGGCGATCGGCTTCGCCGGGCCGGACGACGAGGACGTGTTCAGCGGCCTCGGCGTCGCCCGCGACGAGGCGGGGCGGGTGGAGCGGTCCCCGGACTACTCCACGGCGGCACCGGGGGTGTTCGTGGCGGGTGACGCGGGTCGCGGCGCCTCGCTCGTGGTCTGGGCCATCGCCGAGGGCCGCGCGGTCGCGGCCGCGGTGGACCGCTACCTCGAGGGCTCGACCACACTGCCGGCGCCGGTGGCCGCGGACACCCTGCCGCTGAGCTGAGCTGAGCTGAGCTGGGCTGGGCTGAGCTGGGCTGGGCTGAGCTGGGCGCGCCCCGGACCCCGCCGTCGCCCCGGGAGCACCGGTCGCGGTCCCAGCCGGGGCCCGTAGGTTGGCCGCGTGCGTAGAGCCCGGATCGTCTGCACCCTCGGCCCAGCGACCAGTTCCCAGGAGCGGCTCGAGGAGCTGATCAGAGCCGGGATGGACGTCGCGCGGCTGAACCTGTCCCACGGGACGCACGCCGACCACGAGGCGGTGTTCGCCAACGTCCGTGCGGCGGCGGCGGCGACCGGCCGGACGGTCGGGGTGATGGTCGACCTGCAGGGACCGAAGATCCGGCTCGGCACGTTCGCCGACGGCCCGGTCCGCCTCGCCAACGGCGACACGTTCACCGTCACGACCCGCGACATCCAGGGCGACGCGACGCTGTGCGGCACCACCTACGAGGGCCTGCCCGACGACGTCAGCCCCGGGGACCTGATCCTCGTCGACGACGGCAAGGTGACCCTGGTGGTCACCGCCGTCAGCGCGACCGACGTCACCACCCGCGTCGTGGTCGGCGGGCGGGTCAGCGACCACAAGGGGCTGAACCTGCCCGGGGTCGCGATGGGGGTCGCGGCGATGTCGCCCAAGGACATCGACGACCTGCGGTGGGGCCTGCACCTGGGCGCGGACATGATCGCGCTGAGCTTCGTGCGCCGGGCCGCCGACATCGACGCGGTCCACGAGGTGATGGACGCCGAGGGCGTGCGGCTGCCGGTGATCGCCAAGATCGAGAAGCCGCAGGCGCTGGACAACCTGGAGGAGATCGTCGCCGCCTTCGACGTGCTGATGGTGGCCCGCGGCGACCTCGGCGTGGAGCTGCCGCTGGAGGACGTCCCGCTGGCGCAGAAGCGGATCGTGGAGGCGTCGCGCCGCAAGGCCAAGCCGGTCATCGTCGCGACCCAGGTGCTCGAATCGATGATCACCTCCCCGCGCCCGACCCGGGCCGAGGCGTCCGACGCGGCCAACGCGGTGCTGGACGGCGCCGACGCGCTGATGCTCTCCGCGGAGACCTCGGTGGGGGAGTACCCCGTCGAGGCGGTCTCGACGATGGCCCGGATCGCGGAGGCCACCGAGGAGCACGGGCTGGACCGGGTCGCCAAGATCGCCTGGGCCCCGCGCAGCAAGGGCGGGATCATCACCTTCGCGGCCGCGCAGATCGCCGAGCGGATCGGTGCCCGGTTCCTGGTCGCCTTCACCCAGACCGGGGACTCCGCGCGCCGGCTGTCCCGGTACCGCAGCAACGTGCCGGTGATCGCCTGCACGCCGCTGCCGGAGGTCGCCCGACAGCTGACGACCAGCTGGGGCGTCGAGACCCGGCTGACCCCGCCGTACCGGCACACCGACGAGATGGTGCTCGGCGTCGACCGGCTGCTGCTCGAGTCCGGGCACGTCGAGCGCGGCGACGTCGTGGTCATCGTGGCCGGCTCCCCGCCCGGCATCCCGGGGTCCACCAACGCGGTGCGGGTGCACGTCATCGGCGACGCGGTCAGCGCGGTCGCCCCGGCCTACGTCGACGCGGACGCCCCGGTGATCGCCGAGCCGGTGTCGGCGGCCCCCTGACCGGCGAAGCCGGTGTCCGCGGCCAACTGAGCCGCCGGGCGTGCCCCGGGTGGGAGTCGAACCCACACTGGCGGTGGTTTGAGCACCGTGCCTCTGCCATTGGGCTACCGGGGCGCGGCCGGACCCCGGCGCGGGTCCAGCGGGCGAGCCGAAGAGTAGTCGCCGGCTGCTGGGGGAGACCTCGGGTCGATAGGCTCCGCGGGCGCGCCCCGGACGACGCGGTGCGGACCACAGGAGGAGACCAGACGTGAGCGAGACCAGCGCGGGTGTCACCGGCAGCAGGCGGGTCGTGGTGGCCGAGGACGAGACGCTGATCCGCCTCGACCTGGTGGAGATGCTCGGCGAGGAGGGCTACGAGGTCGTCGGCGAGGCCGGCGACGGCGAGACCGCCGTGGACCTGGTGATGGAGACCAGGCCCGACCTGGTGGTCCTGGACGTCAAGATGCCGAAGCTGGACGGGATCAGCGCCGCCAAGCGGATCGCCGAGAACCGCACCGCGCCGGTCGTCATCCTCACCGCCTTCAGCCAGCGCGACCTGGTCGAGCGGGCCCGTGACGCCGGCGCTATGGCCTACCTCGTCAAGCCGTTCGACAAGTCGAGCCTGGTCCCCGCCATCGAGATGGCGATCTCCCGGTTCCAGGAGATCACCCAGCTGGAGCGGGAGGTCGCCGACCTGGGCGAGCGCCTGGAGACCCGGAAGATCGTCGACCGGGCGAAGGGCCAGCTGCAGGTCCGGTTCAAGATGACCGAGCCCGAGGCGTTCCGGTGGATCCAGAAGGCGGCGATGGACAAGCGCACGACGATGCGCGACGTCGCGAAGGTGATCGTGGACGAGACCGAGGCGGCCGGGGGCGGCGCCAGCTGACCTCGCTGGCCCCCGGGGTAGCGGCACGTGAGGTTGCTCAGCGGTGACGCGCCGTCGCAACCTGTCATCGGTCCAGGCCGCCCTGCGACCCCAGGGCACAACTGGGTTACGAACAGGTGACGACGGGGCGCCCGGGCGGGGTCGGGGTCGGCGGTGCGTCTACATTCCGACGAGACCGACCGCTGTTCCCCGGCTCGGGCCCGCACGACGTCGTCGGCCCCGTTCCCTGGCCGTCTGCCGCCCGGGGTCTCACCTGACAACGAAGGACCGCCCATGATCGTGCGTTCGCGCACCGCCCGGCTCGTCGTCGGCCTCGCCGCCACCGCCCTCGTCGTGTCCGCCTGCGGCTCCCGCAGCGAGGACTCCGGCTCGAGCGCCACCTCGTCCTCGGACTCGTCCAAGACCGTGAAGATCGGCGTGATCGCCCCGTTGTCCGGCGACTCGTCCGCCGTCGGGCTCGGCATCCGCAACGCCGTCGACCTCGCCGTCAAGCAGGCGAACGAGAAGAAAGCGGTCGAGGGCTACACCCTCGTCCTCGACGCGCAGGACGACCAGGCGGCGACCGGCCCCGCCACCAACGCCGCCACCGCGCTCGCGGCCGATGCCGAGGTCGGCGGGGTGATCGGCACCCTCAACTCCTCGACCGCCCAGGTGGTGCAGCCGGTGCTGCAGCGCGCGAACATCGCGATGATCAGTCCGTCCAACACGAGCCCCAGCCTGACCCAGGGCGCCGACCTGGCGAGTCCGAAGCGGACCTACTCCACGTACTTCCGGGTGTGCACGACCGACTCGATCCAGGGCCCGTTCGCGGCCGACTACGTCTTCAAGACGCTCAAGCTGACGAGTGTCGCGACCATCAACGACACCAAGACCTACGGTCAGGGCCTGGCCTCCAGCTTCGAGACCCGGTTCAAGGCCCTCGGCGGAAAGATCACCCGGTCGGCGACCATCGCCCCCACCGACACCGACTTCTCCGGCACGATCAGCCAGGTGGCGGCAACCAAGCCGCAGCTGGTCTACTACGGCGGCGAGTACCCGCAGGCCGGGCCGCTGTCCAAGCAGATGCAGAGTGCGGGCGTCACCGTCCCGGTGATGGGCGGGGACGGGATCTACGCCGACAGCTACATCTCCCTCGGCGGGCGCGCCAACGACGTGGCGACCTCCATCGGTGCCCCGGTCGAGTCGCTGGCGTCGGGCAAGTCCTTCATCGACGCCTACGCCGCGGGGAACTACGCGCAGCCCTACGGCCCCTACGGTGCCTACGCCTACGACGCCGCGAACACCCTGATCGCTTCGCTGGCGAAGGCGCTCCCGGACGCCGCCAGCGTGCAGGAGGCACGGCCGGCCGTCGTGACGGCGGTGCAGGCCACCTCGGTCGACGGTGTCACCGGCAAGGTCTCGTTCGACGAGTTCGGGGACGCGACCAACAAGACCCTGACGGTCTACAAGGTGACCGGCGGCAAGTGGGTCGCCGCCCAGACGGGCACCTTCACGGAGTGAGGGCGCGCGCGTCCCGTACCGGATGCGCCGACCCGGACCGCCGTACGCGTACGTCGGAAACCCGGTGTCCACCGTCGGACGTCGTGGGCCCATCAGCGCTCGACCGCCCCCGCCCACCAGGCGGGGGCGGTCGGCTGCTCCACCTTGCCGCCGAGAGGTCATCAGCCCGTGACCCAGTTCTTCCAGCAGCTGAGCAACGGCCTCGCCCTGGGGTCGCTGTACGCGCTCGTGGCGATCGGCTACACGATCGTGTACGGGATCATCCAGCTCATCAACTTCGCCCACGGCGAGATCTTCATGATCGGGTCGTTCGGGGCGCTCGCGACGTGGACCTGGGGTCTGGGTGAGAGCACCGCACTCTGGACGCTGCCGGTGCTCCTGGTGGCCGCTGTCGCGACGTCGGTGGTCGTCTCGCTGATCGTCGAGCGGATCGCCTACCGACCGCTGCGCAACGCACCGCGGCTCGCTCCGCTGATCACGGCGATCGGCGTGTCGATCGTCCTGCAGGAGCTCATCCGGACCCGCTACCCGGGAGCCACGTCCAGGCTGCCGTTCCCGTCCATCGACGTGGTGAGCGGTGCTCCGCTCTCGTTCGGTCCCGTCCTGATCCAGCGGAGCACGCTGCTCATCATCGCGCTGATGATCGCCTGCGGGCTGTTCGTCAACTACTTCGTCCAGCGGACCCGGTCCGGGCGCGCGATGCAGGCGACGGCACAGGACCCGGACACCGCGCGGCTGATGGGCATCGACGTCGACCGGATCATCGTGATCGCGTTCGTCCTCGGGGCGTCGCTCGCCGGGATCGCGGGGCTGGCGCAGGGGATCCGCTACGGGACGATCAACTACTTCGACGGTTTCACGGCCGGCCTCAAGGCGTTCACCGCCGCGGTGCTGGGCGGGATCGGCAACATCAACGGCGCGATCCTCGGCGGACTGCTGGTCGGGCTCATCGAGACGATGGCCACCGAGTACATCCCGGGCCAGTTCGGCGGCAACGCGTGGAAGGACGTCTGGGCGTTCGTGGTCCTCATCATCGTGCTGGTGCTGCGCCCGCAGGGCCTGCTGGGCGCCCGTGTGACGGACCGCGCGTGACGGCGCGCGCGCGGGTCACCAGCCTCGATGCTGCACTCGCCGCCCGGCTGGGCGCCGTCGGCTGGCTCGTGACCGCGGTCGGCGGGCTCGTCACCGTCGCCGGGACGCTGCTCCCGTGGACGTACGACTCGTCCTTCGGCGGCGACCTGACCTACACGTTCTACCCGGGCGGGATCCAGTGGTGGACCCTCGCGCTCGGGGTGGCCGCCGCCGTGGCCGGGGTGCTGAGCCGGCCGCGACCGGGTGGCCGTCCGCGCTCGATCAGCCCGTGGGCCGGCGGTGCGGCGCGGGCCGCCGCGACCTGGGGGCTCGTGCTCGTCGCGCTCGCCGTCGTCGAGATCACCGCCTCCCTGGGGGGCACGGTGAACGTGGCCGTCGGGGCCTGGATCTCCCTGCTCGGCGCGGTGGTCGCCGTCGTCGGCAGCCGGGCGGTGCCCCGGTCCCCGCGGTCCGGCACCGCGGAGGCCGACCAGCCCCGGAAGGCGGGCACGCGGGCACCGGCAGCTGTCGGCCTCGGCGTCGTCCTGCTCGTGGTCGCCGTGGCGCTGGCCGCCGCCGTCAAGTTGCTGGACGAGACGGACGCGGTGCAGTTCGTCGCCTTCGGCCTGTTCCTGGGTGCCGCCGTCACCGTGCTGCACCGGGCCGGCGCCGTCGCCTGGGCGGGCGCACAGACCACCCGGTTCCGCGCCGTCTTCCTGCTGGCCGGTCTGGCCGCCGCCGCGGTGTTCCCGTTCACCCAGGACGGCAGCGACGCGAACATGTCCATCGCGGTCCAGGTCCTCGTCTTCGCCGCCGCGGCGATCGGGCTGAACATCGTGATCGGCTACGCGGGACTGCTGGACCTGGGCTACATCGCCTTCGTCGGCGCGGGCGCGTACACCTCGGCCATCCTGTCCGGCTCCATCTTCGCCACGGTCGGGTGGACACCGCCGTTCGGTGTCGTGATGGTGCTGGGGGCACTCGTGTCGGCCGTCCTCGGCCTGGTCATCGGGTTGCCGACCCTGCGGCTGCGCGGTGACTACCTGGCGATCGTGACGCTCGCGTTCGGCGAGATCTTCCGCATCGCCGTGAACAACCTCGGTGGGAACAACGGACCGAACGTCACCGGCGGCCCGAACGGCATCGCCGCGATCCCGGGGCTGGACTTCGGCGGCTTCGAGTTCAACACCAGCCACGTCGTGTTCGGTGTGACCCTCGGCTCGTTCAGCAACTACTACCTGCTGCTGCTCGCCCTGATCGCGGCGATCGTCTTCGTGGTGTCCCGGGTGGCCCAGTCCCGGATCGGCCGGGGCTGGGTGGCCATCCGGGAGGACGAGACCGCCGCCGAGGCGATGGGCATCAACACCTACCGGCTCAAGCTGCTGGCCTTCTCCGGCGGTGCACTGCTGGCCGGGCTGGGCGGAACGATCAAGGCGCACTCCGACACCTCCTCGGTCCCGGACAACTACGTGTTCCTGTACTCGTCGTTCCTCGTCGCAGCCATCGTCCTGGGCGGGATGGGCAACATCGCCGGCGTCATCCTCGGCTCCACCATCCTGATCCTGCTGCCGGAGAAGCTGCGGTTCTTCGACGACAACAGGCTGTTGCTGTTCGGCCTGTTGCTGGTGCTGATGATGCGGTTCCGTCCAGAGGGACTGCTGCCGAGCTCGCGGCGGCGGATGGAGCTGCACGCCGACGAGGAACCAGGTCGGCTCGGCCCCCCCGGGGCGCTGTCCGAGCCCCGCCCGACGATCGGAGCCGCGACATGACCGCCGACCAGACCGGTGCGACAGCCGCGGGCGTCGCCGTCCGGCGCCCACCTGGCACCCCGGTGCTGGAGGCGGAGGGGGTGACCATGCGCTTCGGCGGCCTGCTGGCCGTCCGCGAGGTGGACTTCACCGTCGGAGACGGTCAGATCGTGGGCCTCATCGGGCCGAACGGCGCCGGGAAGACGACGTTCTTCAACTGCCTGACCGGTCTCTACAAGCCGACGTCGGGAAGCATCAAGCTGCGCGGGGAGATCCTGTCGGACAAGCCGTACAAGGTCACGGCCGCCGGCCTGGCGCGCACCTTCCAGAACATCCGGCTGTTCGCCACGATGACCGCCGAGGAGAACGTGCTGGTGGCCCGGCACTGCCGAACCCGGGCGGGCGTGTTCTCGGCCATCGGCCGGGGCCCGCGCTTCCGCCGCGAGGAGCGTCAGTCCCGCGAGCTCGCCCGCGAGCTGCTGGACTTCGCGGGGCTGTCGAAGGTGTCCGGCGAGCTGGCGCGCAACCTCAGCTACGGGGACCAGCGGCGCCTCGAGATCGCCCGCGCCATGGCCACCGAACCGTCCGTCCTGCTGCTGGACGAGCCGACGGCGGGGATGAACCCCCAGGAGACCCGGGCCGCCGCGGGACTGGTCCGGTCGATCCGGGACCGCGGCCTGTCGGTCGTGGTCATCGAGCACGACATCCGCTTCATCTTCGGCCTGTGCGACGAGGTGACGGTGCTGGCCCGGGGCGAGGTGCTCGCCCGCGGCGAGCCGGCGGCGGTCCAGGCCGACCCCGCCGTCATCGAGGCGTACATCGGCGGCGCACCGGACGCCGCACCGGCCGCCGCGTCTGCCCCGCCGCCGGACCCGGCACCGGAGTCGGCACGGCCCGGGAGCCGCCCGCACGAGGAGGAGACCGCGTGAGCGCACTGCTGGAGGTCACGGACCTGGTCGTCCGGTACGGCGCGGTGGAAGCGGTCAAGGGGATCTCGTTCACCGTCGAACAGGGCCAGGTCGTGTGCCTGGTCGGCTCCAACGGGGCGGGCAAGACGACGACGCTGCGGGCGCTGTCCGGTCTGCTGCCGATCGCCGGCGGCTCGATCACCTTCGGCGGGAAGCGGATCGACGGCGTGCCCGCGCACAAGGTCGTCACCCTGGGCCTCGGCCAGTCGCCCGAGGGGCGCCACGTCTTCCCCCGGATGTCGGTCCAGGAGAACCTGCTGCTCGGTGCGTACTCGCGCGGGCGGGGCGCGGACGTCGACGGCGACCTGAAACGCGTCTACGACATGTTCCCGGTCCTCGGCGAGCGGCGCGGGAACCCGGCGGGGGTGTTCTCGGGCGGGGAGCAGCAGATGCTCGCGATGGGCCGCGCGCTGATGAGTCGGCCGACGCTGCTCATGCTCGACGAGCCGTCCATGGGGCTGAGCCCGATCATGACCACGAAGATCATGGACACCGTGGTCGAGCTCCGCCAGACCGGCACGACGGTCCTGCTCGTCGAGCAGAACGCGCTGGCCGCGCTCTCCCTGGCCGACTACGGCTACGTGCTCGAGGTCGGCAACGTCGTCCTCCAGGGGTCCGGCGGGGACCTGCTGGTCGACGACAACGTCCGGAAGACCTACCTCGGCGAGGCCTGACCCTCCTCGGCGGGTACGCGGGGGGTCCTGATCAGGCAGGTGAGCCGCGCAGTGGCCACCCGCGCGCCCGCGTCGTCGGTCACCGCGACGTCGTAGGTCGCCACGGTCGACCCGCGGTGCAGCGGCGTGGCGACGGCGGTGACGCTGCCGACGCGGACGCCGCGGTGGTGCGTCACGGACAGGTCCACGCCGACGACCGACCGGCCGGGGCCGGCGTGCAGGATCGCGCCGATCGAGCCCACCCCTTCGGCGAGCGCCGCCGTCGCGCCGCCGTGCAGCAAGCCGGCCGGCTGCGTGTTCCCGGCGACGGGCATGGTGGCGACGACGCGCTCCGGGGTGGCCTCGACCACCTCGATCCCGAGTCGCTGGTGCAGGGGGGTGTCCGGCAGGTCGATCACCGGGCCATCCTGGCGCCCGGTGCCGGCCGCCGGCCGCCGCCCCGGCCCGACCGGGCTGTCGGACGGCCCGCCTAGGGTCGTCCCATGCCGCCGGCGACGACTGCGACCGAGCCCGCCGACTCCCAGCCGGCGGTCCTGGAACCGGACACCGCGCCGGCCGCGGACCCGGTCCAGGCACCGCTGCCGCCGCCCGTCGCGAAGCGGGCGGCCGCGCGTCGGGCACCGGCGAAGAAGACGGCGGCGAAGAAGGCGCCTGCCCGCCCCGCCGAGCCCGAGCGCCCCCGGCTGCTTCTGCTGGACGGGCACTCCCTGGCCTACCGGGCCTTCTTCGCGCTGCCGGCGGAGAACTTCTCCACCGCCACCGGCCAGACCACCAACGCGGTGTTCGGGTTCACCTCGATGCTCATCAACGTCCTGCGCGACGAGCAGCCGACGCACCTCGGGGTCGCGTTCGACGTGTCGCGGCAGACGTTCCGGGCCGAGCAGTACGCCGACTACAAGGCCAACCGCGCGAAGACCCCGGACGCCTTCAGCGGCCAGGTCCCGCTGATCCGCGAGGTCCTCGACGCGCTGCGCATCCCCTACGTCGAGGCGCCGGGCTTCGAGGCCGACGACGTGCTCGCGACGCTGGCGACCCGGGCCGAGGCCGACGGCTTCGACGTGCTCGTGGTGTCCGGTGACCGCGACGTGTTCCAGCTCATCGACGAGCGTGTCACCGTCCTCTACCCGCGCAAGGGCGTGTCGGACCTGGCGCGGATGACCCCGGACGCGGTGCGCGAGCGGTACGGGCTGGACCCCGGGCAGTACCCCGAGCTGGCCGCCCTCGTCGGCGAGGACAGCGACAACCTGCCCGGGGTGCCGGGCGTCGGCCCGAAGACCGCGGCGAAGTGGATCACCCAGTACGGCGGCCTGGACGGGGTGGTCGACCGGGCCGACGAGATCACCGGCAAGGCCGGCGACAGCCTGCGCCAGCACCTGGCCGGCGTGATCCGCAACCGGTCGATCAACGGGCTGGTCCGCGACCTGGACCTGCCGGTGACCCCGGCCGAGCTGGTGATGCGGGCCTGGGACCGCGACGAGGTCCACCAGGTCTTCGACTCCCTGGAGTTCCGGGTGCTGCGCGAGCGGCTGTTCGCGACGCTGCAGGCCGCCGAGCCGGAGACCACCGGCGGGTTCGAGGTCGCCGGGGTGCTGCTCGACCCGGGCTCGGTCGCCGACTGGCTGGCCCGGCACGCCGGTGCGGGCACCGTCACCGGGGTCACCGTCGTCGGCTCCTGGGGCCGGGGGACCGGGGACGTCGCCGGGATCGCGCTGGGCACCACCGGCGGCGTCGCCGGCTACCTGGACCCGGCCCGGCTCACCCCCGAGGACGACGCCGCGCTGGCGGCCTGGCTGGCGGACCCCTCGTCGGGAAAGGCGCTGCACGACGTCAAGGGGCCGGCGCACGCCCTGCACGCCCGCGGGTTCGCGCTCGCCGGCGTCGCGATGGACACCGCGCTGGCCGCGTACCTGGTGGCGCCGGACCAGCGGTCCTACGACCTCGCGGACCTGACCGTCCGACTGCTGCACCGCGACCTGGCCCTGTCCTCGGGCGCCGCCGACTCCGACCAGCCGGCCCTGGACCTGCTGACCGGCGACGCGGCGACCGACGCGGCCCTGGAGCGGGACCCCGACGGGGTGCCGGTGATCGCCTCCGACGCGATGGTCGCCGCCCGCGCCACGTTGGACCTGGCCGTGGTGCTGGCGGCCCAGCTGGACGAGCGGGAGCTGCGGCCGCTGCTGACCGACGTCGAGCTGCCGCTGACCGGGGTGCTGGGCGGGATGGAACGCTCCGGGATCGCCGTCGACGTCGCGTTGCTCGAGCAGCTGCGGGACCGGTTCGCTGGCCGGATCGACGAGGCGGCGGCCGCCGCCTTCGGCGTGCTCGGCCGGGAACTGAACCTCGGCTCGCCCAAGCAGCTGCAGGCCGTGCTGTTCGACGAGCTCGGGATGCCGAAGACGAAGCGGACCAAGACCGGGTACACGACCGACGCCGACTCCCTCGCCGCGCTGTTCGCCCAGACCGCGCACCCGTTCCTGGCCCATCTGCTCGAGCACCGCGACGCCACCCGGCTGTGGGTCACCGTCCGCGGCCTGCTCGACACGGTCGCCGACGACGGGCGCATCCACACGACGTTCAACCAGATGATCGCCGCGACCGGGCGGCTGAGCTCCACGGACCCCAACCTGCAGAACATCCCGATCCGCACCGAGGAGGGCCGGCGGATCCGGGAGGCGTTCGTGGTCGGGGCCGGCTACGAGACCCTGATGACCGCCGACTACAGCCAGATCGAGATGCGGATCATGGCGCACGTCTCGGCCGACGCGGGGCTGATCGAGGCGTTCCGGTCCGGGGAGGACTTCCACGCGGCCACCGCGTCCCGGGTGTTCGACGTGCCCGCGGAGACCGTCGACGGCGCCCAGCGCGCCCGCATCAAGGCGATGAACTACGGCCTGGCCTACGGGCTGTCCGCCTACGGGCTGTCCCAGCAGCTCGGTATCACCCCCGACGAGGCGCGCGGGCTGATGGACGGCTACTTCGAGCGGTTCGGCGGCGTCCGCGACTACCTGCGCGGTGTCGTCGACGAGGCCCGGACGACCGGGTACACGGCCACGCTGCTCGGCCGGCGCAGGTACCTGCCCGACCTGTCCAGCGACAACCGGCAGCGCCGGGAGATGGCCGAGCGGATGGCGCTCAACGCGCCGATCCAGGGCAGCGCCGCCGACGTGATCAAGGTGGCGATGCTCGGCGTGGACGCCGCGCTGCGGGAGCAGCAGCTGTCCTCCCGGCTGCTGCTGCAGGTCCACGACGAGCTGGTGGTCGAGGTGGCGGCGGGGGAGCAGGACCGGGTGGAGGCACTCCTGCGGGATCGGATGGGTGCCGCCGCGGGGTTGTCGGTCCCGCTGGAGGTCTCGGTCGGCATCGGGCGGAGCTGGCACGAGGCCGGCCACTGACAGCGTCCCGCGAAGGAAAGTGACCTGACCGTGATGGGATAGTCACGCTCCGGGTGTTGTCCACGTCTTCACCTCCGGCTCGACGGGGGGTCCGGGGGCCGGGCTAACGTCACCGGGACGAGGTAGGACCCGGGTCGGGACTCCGACGACCGGCCCGGTAGAGCCAGGACGAGGGTGGAATGCGAGCAGTTCAGGCACGTCGGATCCCGCGCATGGCGGCCCTGTTGGCGGCTGCCGCCGTGGTGTCCGCGATCGCCACACCGGTGGTGTCGACGGCCGGGCCGGGAAGCACCGGCGGGGCGACCCCGGCAGACGCTGCGCTGGCCGCCACCCCGTTCGCGCCGACCGCGGACAACGGTGCGCGCGACGGGGCCGTGGCGGCACCGGCGCCGGCATCCCCACCGGCCGGGCCCCGTGCGGTGCCCGTCGCGGACCGGCGCCCCGCCCCGACGGGCAGCGGACAGAACACGGTTCTCGGTGGCACCGGGACCGGCGCGGTTGCGGTCGGCGTCGGGGTCAGCGACATCCCGGCACGTGTCCTCGCGGCCTACCGCCAGGCCGCGGAGCAGCTGGCCGGGACCGACCCGTCGTGCCGGCTCACCTGGCAGATGGTCGCCGGCATCGGGCGGGTCGAGTCCGACCACGCCCGCAGCGGCCGGGTCACGGCAGCCGGTGTGACGACCACCCCGATCCTCGGTCCCGCGCTGGACGGCGCCGGCGTGGCGGCCATCTCCGACTCCGACGGCGGGGTGCTCGACGGTGACGCACGGTGGGACCGCGCGGTCGGTCCCCTTCAGTTCATCCCCGCCTCGTGGCGGACCTGGGCCGCCGACGCGGACGGCGACGGGACGGCCAACCCGCACGACATCGACGACGCGGCCCTGGCGACCGCGCGGTACCTGTGCGCCGGCGCCCGCGACCTGTCCTCGCCCGGCGACCTGGCCGCGGCGATCTACAGCTACAACCACTCGGCCGACTACGTACGCCTGGTCGCGTCCTACATCCGCCTGTACACCGACGGCGGGGTGATCGGCGTCGGTGAGCCCGACGACGGGCCGGTCGTTCCGGTGAGCGCGGTCCTGCCGGGTCAGGGACTCGAGCCCGTGTCGGAGCCGAGTCCGGAGCCGGTTCCCGTGCCGTCCCCGGCCCAGACTCCGATCCCGGCACCACCGGTCTCAGCGCCGCCGCTTCCGGCACCGCCGGCACCGCCGGCACCGCCGACCGCCCCGCCGGCACCGCCGAGCTCTCCGCCGGCACCGCCGAGCTCTCCGCCGGC
>CAXTBU010000020.1:0-1288 GCA_964242885.1 uncultured Actinomycetales bacterium | reverse complement strand
CCGCCCCGCCGGCACCGCCGAGCTCTCCGCCGGCACCGCCGAGCTCTCCGCCGGCTCCGCCCACGCCCGGGCCGCGCCCAACGGCTGCGCCGACCCCGAGGCCGACTCCGCCGACGAGCACCCCGACCCCGACCGGGACGCCGACCCCGACTCCGAGTCCGACGGTCACCCCGACGCCGAGCCCGACCCTGACGCCGAGCCCGACGCTGACGCCGACGCCGACGCCGACGCCGACGCCGACGCCGACTCTGACGCCGACCCCAACTCTGACGCTGACGCCGACGACCACCCCGAGCCCGGGCAGCACCGCGTCGCCGAGCCCGATGTGTGCGACGCCCACGCCGTCGGCATCGCCTGCACCGACCCTGTTCCCGTCCGCGTGCCCGACGCCCCCGCCGACCGGCCCGGCCTCGCGGCCGTCGCCCGGCGAGGAGTCGTGAACCGGCTGTGACGCTCGATTGACCCGGCTCACACGGCGTCGATAAGCTCGTGGGAGGTAGTGGGCCCACGTGACCTCGGACAGAGCAGGTCACAGGTGCCCTGAGCTGGTTCCGCCGTCACCGTTCCCGGGCGTCGATTCCGTCCCAGGGCGCGTGCCGGGGACGAGGTCGTCGCCGGTGGAGTCGGGTCCCCGCCACCCACCCGCCCATTCCGGTTCGGAGCCCCTCCTCAATGACCATCAGCACCGACGCACCCGCCGTGTCCATCGACCAGGACATCCCCGCCGCCCCCGTGGCCGCGGGCAACGGCGGAATCCCGGCCCGGCCGGCCGACAGCACGCCCGCCGACGCCGCACCTGCCGACGCCACGCCCGCCGTTCCCACGGTGGCCGACCCGTCCGCGCCGGGGATCGCGATCGACGACCTCGGGTCCGAGCAGGCGTTCATCGACGCCATCGACCTGACGATCAAGTACTTCAACGACGGCGACATCGTGGACGGGACCGTCGTCAAGGTCGACCGCGACGAGGTCCTGCTGGACATCGGCTACAAGACCGAGGGCGTCATCCCGTCCCGTGAGCTGTCGATCAAGCACGACGTCGACCCGAACGAGGTCGTGTCCGTCGGCGACCAGATCGACGCCCTGGTCCTCACCAAGGAGGACAAGGACGGCCGGCTGATCCTGAGCAAGAAGCGGGCGCAGTACGAGCGTGCGTGGGGCGACATCGAGAAGCGCAAGGACGCCGACGGCATGGTGTCCGGCACGGTCATCGAGGTCGTCAAGGGTGGGCTCATCATCGACATCGGCCTGCGCGGCTTCCTGCCCGCCTCGCTGGTCGAGATGCGCC
>CAXTBU010000019.1:43069-45790 GCA_964242885.1 uncultured Actinomycetales bacterium | reverse complement strand
GACCGGAGTCCGCCCGGCCACCGGCCGGGGAGCGTCGCCGGCCGGCCGTGGCACCGCCCGCAGCGGCGACCGCCGCGCCGGCGCCCGTCCCCGCTCGACACCCGCTCGCCCGCCCGTCGGCAGGCGCGTGGCCCGTGCCGCGGGCCGGATCGTCGCTGGCGCGTGGACGGGCAGCGCCTCCCTGGTCGGCTGGGGTGTCCGGCGGGCCGGCCGGTCGAGTGCCGGTGCCGCGAACGAGGGCGCCGGCGACATCCCCGCCGACCACCGGCGTGACGGCACGGCGCTGGCGCTGCTGGCGCTGGCGTTGGTCACCGCCGCCGCGTCGTGGTCCGGCGGTGCCGGGACCGGTGCACTGCGCGTGGTCGACCTCGGCGCCCGGTCGCTGCTCGGTCTCGGCGCGTACGTGCTGCCCGTGCTGCTCGGTGTCGGGGCCGTCCTGCTGTTCCGCCGCCGCCCTGAGACCTCGAAGGCCGGCCGGCTGCTGCTGGGCTGGACCGCGGTCGGTGCCGGCCTGCTCGGCACGGTGTCCGCGCTGCGTGGTGTCCCGGCGCCGGGCACCGACACGCCGGGGATGCGGGCCGCCGGCGGCGGCGTGGGCTACGTGGTGTCGTCGTTCCTCAGCCAGCTGGTCGGCGTGGTGCTCAGCGTCCCGCTGCTGGTGCTGCTCGCCGTCTTCGGCGTCCTCGTCGTGACGGCGACACCGGTCCGCGCGGTGCCGGGTCGCCTCTCCGCGGTCACCCGCGCGGTACGCGACCGGGTCGGCCGCCGCCGGTCCGGCGGTGCGGACGACGAGCCGGACGCCGCGGGCGAGGGCTGGGAGTCCGCGTCCGGGTGGCACGGGGACGAGGCCTACGACTCGCCGTTGGTCGCCGGTGAACCGGGGTCGCTGGACACCGCCACCGCGGACCGCCCGGGCCCGCCTCCCGAGCGCGTCGACCACTGGACCGAGGCCGACGAGGGACGCGTCGGGGAAGCCACCGGTCACCCGGCGTCCGGCGATCCGGTTGCCGAGCACCCCCGGCTCAGCTCGCTCGGCGTGGCCGAGGGGATCGGCCCGGACGGTGAGCCGACCGTGCTGATCGGCCGGCGGGGCGGCGCGACGGCGGCTGCGGTGGCCGCGCCTGGAGCCGACGTCGACCCAGCCCCCGGTCTCGACGTCGACGTCGAGCCGCCCGGCCCCGCTGCACCCCCCCGCGCGCCCGGCACCGGTCACGCCTACGTCCTGCCCAGGGCCGCGTTGCTGGAGGAGGGCTCGCCGCACCGGGCGCGCACCCGGGCCAGCGACGCCGTCGTCGACCGGCTGCAGGACGTGCTGACCCAGTTCGCGATCGACGCGGCCGTCACCGGGTACACCCGCGGGCCGACGGTGACCCGCTACGAGGTCGAGCTCGGTCAGGGCGTGAAGGTCGAGCGGGTCACCGCGCTGGCCAAGAACATCTCCTACGCGGTCGCCAGTGCCGAGGTGCGGATCCTGTCGCCGATCCCCGGCAAGTCGGCCATCGGCATCGAGATCCCCAACACCGACAAGGAGACCGTCAGCGTCGGTGACGTCCTGCGCTCGCCGCTGTCGAGCAAGGACCCGCACCCGATGGTCATCGCGCTCGGCAAGGACGTCGAGGGCGGCTTCGTCGTCGCGAACCTGGCGAAGATGCCGCACCTGCTCATCGCCGGCGCCACCGGCTCGGGCAAGTCCAGTTGCATCAACAGCCTCATCACGTCGCTGCTCACCCGGGCCACCCCGGACCAGGTGCGCCTGGTGCTCGTCGACCCCAAGCGTGTCGAGCTGTCCAACTACGCCGGCATCCCGCACCTGGTCACACCGATCATCACCAACCCGCGCAAGGCCGCCGAGGCGCTGCAGTGGGTGGTGCGCGAGATGGACCAGCGCTACAACGACCTGGCCGCGTTCGGGTTCCGGCACATCGACGACTTCAACCGGGCGATCCGCTCCGGTGCGGTGAGCCCGCTGCCGGGCAGCGAGCGGGTCCTGTCGCCCTACCCCTACCTGCTCGTGGTGGTCGACGAGCTGGCCGACCTGATGATGGTCGCGCCGCGGGACGTCGAGGAGTCGGTGGTCCGCATCACCCAGTTGGCGCGCGCCGCCGGCATCCACCTGGTGCTCGCCACCCAGCGGCCCTCGGTCGACGTGGTGACCGGGCTGATCAAGGCCAACGTCCCGTCCCGCCTGGCGTTCGCCACCTCCTCGGTGACCGACAGCCGGGTGATCCTGGACCAACCCGGCGCGGAGAAGCTGGTCGGCCAGGGCGACGGGCTGTTCCTGCCGATGGGCGCGAACCGGCCGATGCGCATCCAGGGGGCCTGGGTGACCGAGAACGAGATCCGGACGGTCGTCGCGCACTGCAAGGCCCAGGGGGCGGCGCAGTACCGCGACGACGTGGTCAGCGCCGCGCCGGCGCCCGGCCGTGAGGTCGACCCGGAGGTGGGGGACGACCTGGACCTGCTGCTCGCCGCGGTCGAGCAGGTCGTCAGCACCCAGCTCGGCTCGACCTCGATGCTGCAGCGCAAGCTGCGGGTCGGGTTCGCCAAGGCCGGCCGGCTGATGGACCTGATGGAGAACCGGGGCATCGTCGGGCCGAGCGAGGGGTCCAAGGCCCGGGAGGTCCTGGTCGGACCGGACGAGCTGCCGGCCGTCCTCGCCGACGTCCGCGGCTGAGCCCACGCCGACGTCCGCGGCGGCTGAGCCCACAGGCTCCTAGGCTG
>CAXTBU010000019.1:25544-42969 GCA_964242885.1 uncultured Actinomycetales bacterium | reverse complement strand
GCGGCTGAGCCCACGCCGACGTCCGCGGCGGCTGAGCCCACAGGCTCCTAGGCTGGCGCTCCGTGTCCGCAACCCCCGCTCTCGCGCCCTCTCCGTCGAGCCTGCCGGTCGTCCCTCGCGGAGCTGCCGCCGCTCGTCCGGGCCGGGTGTCGGTGGCGATGGTGAGCCTGGGCTGTGCCCGCAACGAGGTCGACTCCGAGGAGCTCGCCGGGCGGCTGGCCGACGGCGGGTTCGACATCGTCGAGGACCCGGCAGAGGCCGACACGGTCGTCGTCAACACCTGCACGTTCATCGAGTCGGCCAAGAAGGACTCGGTCGACACGATCCTTGCCGCCGCGGACACCGCCGGGACGAGGCGGGCCCGGGGTCGCGCCGACGCCACCGTCGTCGCGGTCGGCTGCATGGCCGAGCGCTACGGGACCGAGCTGGCGCAGGCGCTGCCCGAGGCCGCGGCCGTGCTCGGGTTCGACGCCTACCCCGACTTCGCGGACCGGCTGCGGCGGATCGTCGGGGGCGAGCGGCCGGACAGCCACGTCCCGCGTGACCGCCGGGCGCTGCTGCCGCTGAGCCCGGTCGCCCGCGGCGCGGCCGCGGCCGCCACCTCGATCCCCGGCCACGCCCCGGCCGCCGCCACGGTGTCTCCCGTCCCGCTGGTGCCGGGCGCCGACCTGCTGGCCGGCGGCGACCTGCTGGGCGTCGCTCCGGCGTCCGGGCCGCGACCGGTCCGGCGCCGGCTGACCGGCGGGCCGCTGGCCTCGGTGAAGATCGCCTCCGGCTGTGATCGCCGGTGCGCGTTCTGCGCGATCCCGGCGTTCCGTGGCGCGTTCGTGTCCCGGGCCGCCGCCGACGTGCTCGCCGAGGTCGAGTGGCTGGCCGCCGACGCCGTCCGCGAGGTGTTCCTGGTGAGCGAGAACACCACCAGCTACGGCAAGGACCTGGGCGACCTGCGCTCGCTGGAGCGGATGCTGCCGCACCTGGCGGCCGTCGAGGGCATCGAGCGGGTCCGGGTCTCCTACCTGCAGCCGGCCGAGATGCGCCCGACGCTCGTCGACGCCATGTGCGGCACCGACGGGGTCGTCCCCTACTTCGACCTGTCCTTCCAGCACGCGTCCGGCCCGCTGCTGCGCCGGATGCGCCGGTTCGGTGACCGCGAGGCGTTCCTGGACCTGCTCGCCGGTATCCGCCGCCACCGCCCGGAGGCGGGCGTGCGCAGCAACGTCATCGTCGGGTTCCCGGGTGAGACCGAGGCCGACGTCGCCGAGCTGACCGCCTTCCTGTCCGAGGCGCGGCTGGACGCCGTCGGGGTGTTCGGCTACTCCGACGAGGACGGCACCGAGGCTGCCTCCCTGGACGGCCACCACAGCCAGGACGTCGTCGACGACCGGGTCGCGGCCGTCTCCGCCCTGGTCGACGAGC
This sequence comes from uncultured Actinomycetales bacterium, assembly GCA_964242885.1. Classification (GTDB taxonomy): domain Bacteria; phylum Actinomycetota; class Actinomycetes; order CAXTBU01; family CAXTBU01; genus CAXTBU01. The sequence continues at coordinate 41,553 of CAXTBU010000019.1, read as the reverse complement.
TGGTGTCCCAGCGGGCGGAGGAGCGCATCGGCGAGCGGCTGCGGGTGCTCGTCGAGCGGCTCGACGCGGACGGGACCGTCGAGGGCCGCGCCGAGCACCAGGGCCCGGAGGTCGACGGGGTCACCACCGTCGTCGGCGCTGCGCCGGGCACCCGGGTCGGAGACCTCGTCGACGTGGAGGTGACCGGCAACGACGGCGTGGACCTGGTCGCCGCGCCGCTCCGCGGTGCCGTGCACGCCGCGCCGCTCGGCGGTGCCGTGCACGCCGGTGCCCTGGCGGCGGGCCCGGTTCGGGTTGGCGCCGGCCGCTAGCCTTGCTCGATGGCCGATCCCCGGACGACCGGCACGGTCTCGGACCGGCACGTGGTGGGATCCGGTGGCCAGGTCAGCCGGTTGAACGCGGCCAACCTGCTCACGCTGGCGCGGTTCCTGCTGGTTCTCCCGTTCGGGTTGGTGCTGTTCGCCCACGGCGGCCACTCGACGGGTTGGCGGGTCGCCGCCGCGGCGGTGTTCGTCTTCGCCTCGGCCACCGACCGCATCGACGGGCAGGTCGCGCGCCGCTACGGCCTGGTCACCGACCTCGGCAAGTTCGCGGACCCGTTGGCCGACAAGGTCCTCACCGGAACGGCGATGGTCGGGCTGTCCCTGCTCGGTGACCTGTGGTGGTGGCTGACCGTCGTCGTGCTCGTACGGGAGATCGCGGTGACAGTGATCCGCAGCGCGGTCGCCCGCATCGCGGTCATCCCGGCCAGCCGGGGCGGCAAGGCGAAGACGGTCCTGCTGAGCGTCGGCATCACCCTGCTGCTGGTACCGCTGGGCGGCCCGGTCCGCGTCGCCGGGCTCGTCGCACTGGTCGCCGCGGCGATCGTGTCCACGCTCACCGGCGTCGACTACGCGGCCCGGGCAGCGCGGCTCGTCCGGTCCCGGTGACGGGGCCGCTGATGCTGACGCCGATGCCGACGGGCACGGTGTGACGGCCTCGCAGTCGGCGGCAGCACACCTGGTCGCCGGGCTCGCCGCCGCCGGGTGGACGGTCGCGGTCGCGGAGTCGCTGACCGGCGGCCTGGTCGGTGCCGCGCTCACCGCGGTCCCCGGCTCGTCGGCCGTGTTCCGCGGTGGCGTCACGGCCTACGCGACCGACCTCAAGCACACGCTGCTGGGCGTCGACGCGACGCTGCTGGCAACCGAGGGCCCGGTGGCGGCCCGGACCGCCCTGGCGATGGCCGACGGGGTCCGCGCCAGGCTCGGTGCCGACTGCGGGATGGCCACGACGGGGGTCGCCGGGCCGGGGCCCGCCGACGGCCACCCGGCGGGTGAGGTGTACGTCGCGGTGGCCTGGCCGGCGGGAACAGCGTCGGCGCTCCTGCAGTTGGACGGAGACCGGACAGCGGTGCGCAACGGGACGGTGGACGCCGTACTCGAGCTGCTGGCGGGGGCTCTGCGTCCCGAGGGGCGGCTGGGAACAGGACTTCGCGACAGTTCGGGGGGCTCCGGTTCCTGAGCGCTGCGGGCCGTTACTCTCGACAGACCGCCGCGACGGGTCGGCGGGCCTGCTGGGGACAGTTCGGGACGCGTACGGGGACGAAGGGGGAGGGTGCGGATGATCCTGTTGCGGCGGACGCTCGGCGAGGTCCTGCGGCGGCACCGGAGTGCCCAACACCGCACCCTGCGCGATGTCTCGGATGCCGCACGGGTCAGCCTCGGGTACCTGTCGGAGGTCGAACGCGGCCAGAAGGAACCCTCCAGCGAGCTGCTCGCGTCGATCTGCGCGGCCCTCGACGTCCCGCTGTCGACAGTCCTGCGCGAGGCCAGTGACGAGATCACCCTCGCCGAGACGGCTGCGGCGATGTCCGCACGCTCGACGCCGACCGCTGTGCTCAGCCGGCGGATCGGCGGCCGCCTGGTCGTCGCGCCGCGGGTGCCGATCCCCCCGGACGGCCCGCGAGTGGACGCCCGGCTCGCCGGCGCGGCTGCCTGACCCGTTGCGCCCCGCGACCGGGGTGGTGACCGGCCGCGGCTGCCGGAATACCATCGGCGGGGCACCCCGTCGACCCGATGACGGGCGGGGGACTGGTGTCCGAGCCTGCTCCCCGGACGCGCTCGAGAAACAAGGAGGCACCTCATGACCGACATCAAGGGACCGCTGACCGACGTCGGCCGCAAGGAGACCGGCGAGGCGCTGCAGGCCACCGTCGTGGACATGATCGACCTGTCCCTGACCGCCAAGCAGCTGCACTGGCACGTCCAGGGGCCACGTTTCCGCGACGTCCACCTCCAGCTCGACACGGTCGTGGAGCTCGCCCGCAGGTTCACCGACGTCCTGGCCGAGCGTGCCGTCACGATCGGCTACACGATCGACGGCCGGGCCGCCACGGTGGCGCGCGAGTCCAAGATCGACGCGGCGCCGACCGGGTTCGTCCGTGACGACGCCGTCGTCCACGAGATGTCTGGCGTTCTGCAGGGCCTGTCCGAGCGCCTGCAGCGCCGCATCGACAAGACCGAGGACAGCGACCCGGTGTCGCAGGACCAGCTCATCGCGGCCGCCGAGGAGATCCAGGAGCAGTCCTGGTGGTTCCAGGCGATGGACGCCTGAGTCGTGGACACCCGCAGCGCGAGCTGCTGAGCAGGGCCCGGTCGCTGGTGCGGCCGGGCCCTTCTCGTTCGTCCGACGACACGGCGCCGGGCCGGGTTCGGCGGCGCCGGCCGGTACGGGAGGCGTGTCAGGGGGTGTAGCGGGTGCGTCCAACGGTGCGCGGACCCAGCAGCTCCCGGGTGCTCCGGCTACGCGGTGAGGGCCCGGCCTGGCAGTTCGGGCACCAGTACGTCAGCCGCTGCCGCCCGCTGCCGCTCGTCGGGTCGACCAGGCGGCCGTCGGTGTCCTGCAGGTTCGTCGACACCGGCCCGCCGCACCGCAGGCACCGCCGCTGCTCGAAGACGAAGTGCCAGCGCCCGCGCCGCGCATCGCCCGTGCTGACCTGCAGGGCGCGTTCCTTGTTCAGGTCGATCAGTCGATGGCTCAGGTCGACGACCCGGTCCAGGTCACGGATGGCCGAGGTCGGCGTCCACGGGGTGATCCCGGCCAGGAAGCACACCTCGGTCCGGTACAGGTTGCCGAGCCCGGCCAGCACCATCTGGTCCAACAGGGCGGAGCCGATCGCCCGGTCGCCCTGTGCCTGGAGGTTGTCCCGTGCCCGCACCGGGTCCCACTCGGCGCCGAGCAGGTCGGGACCGAGGTGACCGACGAGCTGGTCCTCGTCTGCGGTCGGCACCAGGTCGAGGACGGGCAGCCGGTACCCGACGGCGTCGTAGCCGGCGGTTCCGAGGACAGCCCGGATCTGCCACGCGGGACCGCCGTGCCACCGGTCGCCGGGCCGGTAGAGGTGCCAGGTGCCGTCCATGCGGAAGTGGGTGTGCAGCGTGATCCCACCGGAGAAGCGGAACAGCAGGTGCTTGCCCACCGAGGCCACGGTCGACACGGTCCGGCCGGCCAGGTCCGCGGTCGCGTAGCGCGGAACCCGCAGATCCGCGGTGGTCAGCTGCTGGCCGCCGAGCGCGCGGTCCAGGTTCCGCCCGGCGAGCCAGACGGTGTCACCTTCGGGCACGGCTCAGCCCCGGCCGGACGGTTGGCTGCGCGCTGGGTGTTGTCGGAACGGACGTGTCACGAGCGCAGCCGCAGCCCGCGCGGCGTCGCCCGGAACCCGGCCGTCTCCAGCACCTGCCCGAGGGCAGAGGTCAGGACGTGCTCACCGTCGGCCTTCTCCACCGTCAACCTGCCCAGGGCACCGTCGCGGACCGCGAGCGCGAGGGCGTCGGCGGCGGGCCCGAGGCGCCCGGCGTCGTCGGACCAGCTGAGCAGCGTCTTGCCGCCGCGTTCGACGTACAGCGCGAGCTCGCCGTCGACCAGGACCACGACCGCACCCGCCTTGCGCCCGGGGCGGTGGCCACCGGGGTGCTCACGCTGCGGCCAGTCCAGCGCCGCCCCGAACGGGTTGGCCGGGTCGGTCGCGGCGAGCACCACCGCCCGCGACGGCTCCGGCGCCTCGCCTGCGGAACGGCCCGGTCGCCCGGTCCCCGCCCGCCGGCTCGACGGCCCCCCGGGCCCAGGCGACGCGCCGCCCTGCCCCCGGAGGGCCTGCAGGTCGGCGACGTCGGCGGGGGTCAGCCAGGGCGCGTCCGGATCGACCAGCGGCGACGCGCCGGCCAGCGGGTCCGTGGCCACAGCCGGCAGCGACGCGGAACGCGGTCCGGTCACGTCGGTGTCCGCCGCCCGCAGCCGGTCCACGGCGCCGGTGGCGCCGAACTGCGCCGCGCCGAGGCCGGCCACGAAGTACCCGCGCCGGCACCGGCCGGACTCCTCGAACGCAGCCAGCACCCGGTACACGGCGGCGAAACCACCCGGTACCCGCTCGGCCTGCACCGAACCGCGGGTGACGACACCGTGCCGGTCGAGCAGGGCTTCGGCGAGCGCGTGCATCCGCCTCGTCGGGTCGGTGTCGAGCTCGCCGGTCAGCGCCCACCGGCCGCCGACGGTCGGGGGGGCCGCCCGCGACGGCATCCGGGCTCCCGGCCGGCCGTACCGGGTGCGCCGCGGAGGGCGTCGGGCACCGCTGGGACCGGCACCGGCGCGCCGCGCGCCGACCAGGGCGCGCAACGGCGCGAGGGTGTCGTTGGTCAGGTGGCCGGCCCACACCACTTCCCAGACGGCATCGGTCAGCGCCCTGTCATCGGGCGTCGCGGCTACCTGTCCGGCCCCGTCCCGGTCGGCGACCGCGGCCGCGTCGGCGGCGACCGCGGCCGCCAGCTGCCGGAAGAAGTACGCGCCTCCACCGGCGAGGGCGTCGAGCACCGAGCGGGCGAGCGGGCTGAGCCCGGCGACGTCGTCCGGTTCCGGCAGCGTCAGGTGGGCGGTGTCCGCGACGTGCAGCGACACCCAGCCGTCGGACCCCGGCAGCGACCCCTGCCCGGACCACAGCACCTCGCCGCTGGCGGTCAGCTCGTCCAGCAGACCGGCGGAGTAGCCCTGGACCCGGCTGGGCAGCACCAGGGTCTCCAGCGCGGACGCGGGCAGCGCCACCCCGGCCAGCTGCTCGACGACGCGCAGCAGGCCGTCGGCGCCGCGCAGTGGGGAGCGCACGTGCTGCCAGGCGGGCAGGAAACGACCGAGCGCCGGCTGCTCGACCGGCTCGATCTCCTTGCGCAGCACGGCCAGCGACCGACGGCGCAGCAGCCGCAGCACGTCGGCCTCGCACCACTCGCGGCCCTGGCCGGCCCCGGCGAGCGGGTCCGCGCCGTCGTCCGGTCCACCGACCGGTACCCCCGCCGCCTCGACCGCCAGCGCCCGGAGCCCGTCCACCGCTTCGGAAGGGAGGAAGTCACCGGTCGCGACGCGTCCCCGGGTCGCCAGTCGGCGCAGCGTCTGTTCGACCACCGCGACGCCCAGGCCGTACCGGGTGGCCGCGGCAGCCGCGGTGAACGGGACGTTGACCCGGGCGTAGCGCATCACCAGGTCCGCGACCGGGTCCTCGACGGGTTCGGTGAACACCTCGGGCACGCCGACCGGCAGCGGCACGCCGAGCGCGTCGCGGAGCCGGCCCGCGTCCTCGACCGCCGCGACCCGCTCGACGCCGCTGACCCGGACGGTGATGACCCGGCGGGCGGCGGTGAGCTCGGCCACCCGGTCCAGCGCGGTGTCGACGTCGCGGCCGACGCTGCGGGCGGCGATCTCGGCGACCGACAGCGGGCCGAGTCGGCGGACCAGGTCCGCGACGCCCTCGGCGTCCCGGACGCGGCGGTCCTCGGCGACCCGCTGCAACTCCGACTGCGCCGTCACCACGACGCCGGCGTCCAGCAGCTCGCGCAGCTCCGCCTGGCCCAACAGCTCGGCCAGCAGGGAGGAGTCCAGGCTGAGGGCGGCCGCCCGCCGTTCGGCCAGCGGCGCGTCGCCCTCGTACATGAAGGCGGCCACGTAGCCGAACAGCAGCGATCGGGCGAACGGTGACGGCTGCGGCGTCTCCACGTCGACGATCCGGACGCGGCGGGCGGCCACGTCGCGCAGCAGGCCGGTCAGGGCGGGGAGGTCGTAGACGTCCTGCAGGCACTCACGCACCGCCTCCAGGACGATCGGGAAGCTGCCGAACCGGCTGGCCACCTCGAGCAGCTGCGCCGAACGCTGGCGCTGCTGCCACAGCGGGCTGCGCCGGCCCGGGTCTCGCCGCGGGAGCAGCAGCGCGCGGGCCGCGCACTCCCGGAACCGCGAGGCGAACAGCGCCGAGCCGCCGACCTCGGCGGTGACGATCTGCTCGACCTCCTCCGCGGCCAGCGCGATGATCTCCGCGCCGGGCGGCTCCGCCTCGGTGTCGGGCAGCCGGAACACCATGCCGTCGTCGGAGTGCATCGCCTGCACGTCGACGCCGTAGTGCTCGCGCAGCCGGGTTCCGACGGCCAGCGCCCACGGGGCGTGGACGGGGGCGCCGAACGGCGAGTGGACGACCAGCCGCCAGTCACCGAGCTCGTCGCGGAAGCGCTCGACGACGATCGTCCGGTCGTCGGGCAGGTGACCGGTCGCCGCCTTCTGCTCGGCCAGGTACGACACGAGGTTGGCCGTCGCGTTCTCGTCCAGCCCGGCCCGCCGGCAGCGGTCCGCGGCCGCATCCGGGTCGGTGCCGGCCAGCGCACCGGTCTCCCGGACGAACGCGCCGATGGCCGCCCCGAGCTCGGCCGGCCGGCCGAGGGAGTCCCCGTGCCAGTACGGCAGCCGACCGGGCTGGCCGGGAGCGGGGGAGACCAGCACCCGGTCGTGGGTGATGTCCTCGATCCGCCACGACGACGTACCGAGCGTGAACACGTCCCCGACGCGGGACTCGTAGACCATCTCCTCGTCCAGCTCGCCGACCCGGGACGCCTTCTCGCCGACGAGGAAGACGCCGAACAGGCCGCGGTCGGGGATGGTGCCGCCGCTGGTCACCGCCAGCCGCTGGGCACCGGGACGTGCGGAGACCGACCCGGCCACCCGGTCCCACACCAGCCGCGGCCGCAGCTCGGCGAAGTCGTCGGAGGGGTACCGGCCGGACAGCATGTCGAGCACACCGTCGAAGGCGGACTGCGGCAGCGTCGAGAACGGCGTCGCCCGCCGGACGAGCGCGAGCAGGTCGTCGACCGGCCAGTCCTCCATCGCGGTCATCGCCACGATCTGCTGGGCGAGCACGTCCAGGGCGTTGCGGGGAACGGTGAACTGCTCGATCAGCCCGGCCGCCATCCGCTCGACGACCACCGCCGTCTGGACCAGGTCGCCGCGGTACTTGGGCAGGATCACCCCGCTGCTGACCGCGCCGACCTGGTGGCCGGCGCGCCCGATCCGCTGCAGCCCGCTGGCCACCGACGGCGGGGACTCGACCTGCACCACGAGGTCGACCGCGCCCATGTCGATGCCCAGCTCCAGGGAGCTGGTGGCGACGACGGCGGCCAGCTGACCGGTCTTCAGCGCGGTCTCGATCTCCGACCGCTGCTCGCGGCTGACCGACCCGTGGTGGGCGCGGGCGAGGTCCGGCGGTGCGCCGGCCGACGATCCGGACGCGGCGATGGTGGCTGCCGCCGTCAGGTCCGGTTCCAGGTCGTCGCCGGTGGCCCGCTCGGCGGCGATCTCGTTGAGCCGGCCGGTCAGCCGCTCGGCGAGCCGGCGGGAGTTGGCGAACACGATGGTCGACCGGTGCTCGGTGACCAGGTCGACGATCCGCTCCTCGACCGCGGGCCAGATCGACGCGCGCTGGCCGTCGCCGGCCGCGGAGCCGGCGAACTCACCGGTCTGCTCGCCGAGTGCGGCCATGTCCTCGACCGGGACGACCACCTGCAGGTCGAAGCGCTTGGTCGACGGCGGCTGGACGAGGGTGACCGGGCGGGTCCCGCACAGGAACTGTGCCACCTGCTCCGGCGGGCGCACGGTGGCCGACAGCCCGATGCGCTGTGCCGGCTTCGGCAGGATCGCGTCGAGCCGCTCCAGGGACAGCGACAGGTGCGCGCCCCGCTTGGTGCCGGCGACGGCGTGGATCTCGTCCACGATGACGGTCCGCACCCCGCGCAGGGACTCGCGCGCCTTCGAGGTCAGGATGAGGAACAGCGACTCGGGGGTGGTGATCAGCACGTCCGGCGGGGCGGTCGCGAACCGGCGCCGTTGGTCGGCCGGGGTGTCACCGGAGCGCAGGCCGACGGTCACCTCCGGGACGGGCAGGCCCAGGCGCGTCGCCGCCTGCCGGATGCCGGCCAGCGGCGCCCGCAGGTTGCGCTCGATGTCGACGGCCAGCGCCTTGAGCGGCGAGACGTAGAGGACCCGGCAGCGGGCCAGCTTGTCCTCCGGCGGCGGGTCGGTCGCCACCCGGTCCAGCGCCCAGAGGAAGGCGGCCAGGGTCTTCCCCGAGCCGGTCGGCGCCACGACCAGCCCGTCCCGGCCGGCGGCGATGAACTCCCAGGCGCCGACCTGGGCCGCCGTCGGTGCGTCGAAGGCTCCGGTGAACCACGCGCGGGTCGGCGCGGAGAACGACGACAGGGCGTCGGTCGGCGCGCCACGGGTCCCGGTCATCGGCCCATCCTCGCGGCGACCACCGACAGGACGCAGGCCCGGGGTGCCCGGCCGGGTCGCCGGCGGTCAGGCCGGGGCGGTCCTCAGCGCGCGCCGACCCGTGACCAGGTCAGGCCGCCGTCGACCGAGCGCCACAGCTGGTCCGGTGAACCGTCGGCGGAGGCGATCGCGAAGCCGGTGCGGGGGGTGCTGAACCCGACCCAGCCGACGGTGCCGATCCCGCCGCGCGCAGCGCGTCCGGTCCCGGTGCGATCGGTGACCCGCAGGCCGTCCTCGGCGGCGTAGACGAAGCCGGAGCCGGAGCCGGTCGGTGCCGCGGCCGCGCCGTTGCCGCCGCCCGCGCCGGTGCGGGAGAAGGTCGCGCCGCGATCGGTGGACACGAACCCGCCCCCCTGCATCCCGGTCGCGCACCAGGCGACGACCGCCGAACCGGCCGCGGCCACGTGCCCACCCAGGTCGGCTGTGCACGGCCCGCGCGAGCTGGCGAACGTGCGGCCGTTGTCGGTCGAGCGCAGCGTCCGGTCGCCGGAGACCACCACGACGGTGGTCCCGCTGGTCGCCAGGTGCGGAACCGTGGTGGTGAACCGGTTCGCGCCGAGGGCCTGCTGCAGGTCGACGCTGCCGGCGGCCGCCCGGCCCAGGAAGTAGCCGCCGCTGGCGGTGTGCAACAGCGCGTACCCGACCCCGGGGCCTGCGGCGACCTGGAGGACCTCCGCGTTGCCCGGCCCGCCGTTGGCCCAGGTCCGCCCCCCGTCGGTCGTCGCCCAGAAGCCGCCGCCGACCGTGACGAGGCCGTGGTCGGCGTCGGAGAAGGCGATCCCCGGCTGTCCCTCGCCGCCGACCGGCCCGCGCGCCGCCGCCGGCAGGGGGCGGCTCTGCCACGAGTTGCCGCCGTCCGCGGTGGTGACCAGCTCGACCCGGTCGCGGGGGTCGGTGCCCACGACGAACCAGCGGTCGGTGGAGGTGGCGGAGAACGCTGCGGGGACGAAGCCCGCCGGCAACGGCGCTCCACCGCCGGTGTCGGGAGGTGCCGCAGCGGCCGTCCGCGGTCCCGTGCCGCGGGGTGGCGGCGGCGTGGTCGGGGGTGTGGTCGGCGGTGCGGTCGTCGTCGGGTCGACCCGTACCGGTGCGGCGGTGCTCGGCTGCCCGGACGGTCGCGCCGCGGACGTCGTGGCCGGCGTCGCCGAGCCGGTGCCGGCCGGCGCGCTGGCCGGGGTGGCGGGAGGTGCCGGGGAGTCGGCTGCCGGTGTGTCGCCCGCAGCCCCGCACGCGGTCACGGCAGCGAGGACAGCGAGCACGGCGCCGCCCCTCGCCCAGGTGCGGCGGGAACGCACCCCCGCCGCGGCGGGGCAGAGGTGACGGTGGCGGCTGGTCGGCTCGATCGGCATGCGCACTCCTGGGTCGTCGCGGACGTCGCCCGGGTCGGCGCACGGCTCCCCGCTCCTGGCTGTCATCCCATCCGATGAGCGGCGCGGCCGGATGGTTCAGCGCGCCGACCGCGGTCCCGTCCCGGGTGCGTCGGCGGCGACCGATACTCACCGGATGCGGGTCAGTGAGTTCTGGGCCCGGTTGGAGCAGCAGCTCGGCCGGACCTTCGCCGAGTCCTGGGCCAGCGACTTCGCTCTCGGGGACCTCGGCGGCCGGACGGTCCGCCAGGCACTGGCGGAGGGAGAGGACCCGAAACGGGTCTGGCGGGCGGTCCACACAGCCCTCCAGCTGCCCGACCGGGAGCGCTGAGACCGGGCGGCCCGGGCCCGGCGGGCCGAGCCTCGGGAGGCGGCGTGTCGTACGGGTTTCGAACACCCGTTCGGTCTACTGTCTGATCTCGACAGCACCCCGCGTTTTCCACAGCCGACGACGGATCCGACCCCGGGTCCGTCCGCCGGTGGCCGCGGTCCACACCGTGCAGCCGCCCGGCGGTCCTGTCGGACTCCGCTCCTAACGTCCGAGTCCACCCACCAACGCGGGCACCGCCCGCCGATGCAGGACGGACAACCGCCATGGCAGCTGATCGTGAGAAGGCCCTCAGCACGGCCCTGACCCAGATCGAACGACAGTTCGGCAAGGGCTCGGTCATGCGTCTGGGCGACGAGGGCCGGGCTCCGGTCGAGGTGATCCCCACGGGATCGATCGCCCTGGACGTGGCACTGGGCATCGGTGGCCTGCCGCGCGGCCGGGTGGTGGAGATCTACGGCCCGGAGTCGAGTGGGAAGACCACGCTGGCGCTGCACGCGGTGGCCAGCGCCCAGCGCGCCGGCGGGATCGCGGCGTTCATCGACGCCGAGCACGCGATGGACCCGGCGTACGCCGCGAAGCTGGGTGTCGACACCGACGCGCTGCTGGTGTCCCAGCCGGACACCGGCGAGCAGGCGCTGGAGATCGCGGACATGCTCATCCGGTCCGGTGCGCTGGACATCCTGGTCATCGACTCGGTCGCCGCGCTGGTGCCGCGAGCCGAGATCGAGGGCGAGATGGGCGACAGCCACGTCGGCCTGCAGGCCCGGCTGATGAGCCAGGCACTGCGGAAGATGACCGGCGCCATCAGCGGGTCCAACACCACGGCGGTCTTCATCAACCAGCTGCGCGAGAAGATCGGCGTGATGTTCGGGTCCCCGGAGACCACGACCGGCGGCAAGGCCCTGAAGTTCTACGCTTCGGTCCGTCTGGATGTCCGCCGCATCGAGACCCTGAAGGAGGGCACCGACGCGGTCGGGAGCCGGACGCGGGTCAAGGTCGTCAAGAACAAGATGGCGCCGCCGTTCAAGCAGGCCGAGTTCGACGTGCTCTACGGCGAGGGGATCTCCCGCGAGGGTGGCCTGATCGACATGGGGGTGGACCAGGGCTTCGTGAAGAAGTCGGGGTCCTGGTACACCTACGACGGCGACCAGCTGGGTCAGGGCAAGGAGAACGCCCGCGGCTTCCTGCGGGACAACCCCGACCTGGCCGACGAGCTGGAGAAGCGCATCAAGGAGAAGCTCGGCGTCGGTCCGCGGGTCGACGTGCCGGCCGAGCCGGTCGCGGCCGGGACCGATCTGGAGTTCTGAGGTGCGGGGACGCCCCGGAGCCGGGTCGGCGACATCGCGCCGGCCCGGCCGGGCCCGGCGGCCGGGCCGCGAGGACCCGGCGCTGGTGGACCCGGCGCTCGGGGACCCACACGTTGGTGGCCCGGCGCTCGGGGGCCGGCGAACCCGGGGGCCCGCCGGGGCCGACGGGGGCGCGGACGACCCGGGGCCGGCCGAGCTTGACCCCGACCACGCCTACCGCGTCGCCCGGGAGATCGCCCTGCGCAAGCTCGAGACACGGGACCGGACGCGGGCCGAGCTGGCCGACGCACTGCGGGAGCGGGCGACCCCGGAGCCGGTCATCGACGCCGTGCTCACCCGGCTCACCGAGGTCGGCCTGGTCGACGACGTGCGGTTCGCCCGGTCGTGGGTCGAGTCCCGGCAACGGACCCGGAGCCTGGCCGGTCGGGCGCTGACGGCGGAACTGCGTCGGCGCGGGGTCGACGACGACACGGTCGCGTCGGCGGTCGACACCATCGACCCGGCCGGCGAGGAGCAGCGAGCGCTCCAGCTCGCCCGGGAGCGGGTCGCCCGATCACCGGGCCTGTCCGCGCAGGTGCTCACCCGCCGGATCGTCGGGCAGTTGGCCCGGCGGGGGTACGACTCCGCGGTGTGCTTCCGCGCGGTACGCGCGGCGCTGGGCGAGGCCGCGCGCCCGGTGCCCGATGACCCCGACGTAGTCTCGGACGACATGGTCCCGGAGCGCCGTGGGCAGACAGGTGACCAGCTGACGCGGTGAGCCGGCGCCAGGCGGCGCCGACCGGGGGTGCGACGGTCCGTTGCGGACGGGTCACCTTGACCCGGGAAGTCGCCGATCCGTAACCTCAGTCTGTTCACCTGCACGTCATCCGATGCCGGTGCGACCTCGTCGGTCGCCCGAACCTCGATATGTACGGTCCGTGCGCGCACGGTCCACCCCCGCTCGCCCGCCGGGCCGCCAGTGCGGTCCGGACTGACGTCGCCACGCCCTGTCGACGCCGGACTCGCGAACGGCCCGGCGACGAGTCGCCGGGCCCGGACACGGTCAGCCGTCCTTCGGTGCGCCGCGTTGAGGTTGGACCGCCGCGTCGCTCGGTACCGGATGCCGCGCGGATCCTGGCCGGCACCCGCCGATCAGGTCGGCGACGCCGGGAGGCAGCGATGGGCACGGGCTTGGCTGTCGTCCTGGTCGCCGCGCTGGCCGTCCTCGCCGGTCTGGTCGCTGCGGTCCTGGTGGTCGTCCTCCGCGCGTCCGGCCGGGGGGCGGCCGCGCTCGGCACCGCGTCGCCCGCCGGCGGACGAGACGGCCTCCGTGCCGGGCGGGCGGACCCGGCGGCGGCCACCTCGGCCACGTCGGCCACCGGGGACACCTCGCCGCTGTCGGCGGACCTCGTGGGTCCCGACCCAGCGGACGTCTCGGCCCGCGTGGCCGCGGACCTGGCGGTGGCCGAACAGGACCGCAGCCGGGCGGCCGAGGAGCTCGCCGCCGCCCAGCGCGACCGCGAGGCGGCCGAGGCGGCTGTCGTCCAGGCCCGCTCGCACGCCGCCGACCTGGTCGACGCAGCCGCTGCCGATGCTGCTCGCACCCGTGCCGGAACCGAGGACGCCGTCGCCGAGCTGGTCGCTGCGCAACGGCAGCTAGCCGCTGCCCGCGCCCGCCTCGACGAGTTCCAGACCGACCTCGAGGCCCGGCAGCGGACGGCCACCGAACAGGACTCGCAGCGGGCGCGGGAGGCCCAGCGGCGGGAGGAGCGGCTCGACGGCGAGCAGGCCCGCCTCGCCGACGAGCTGGCGCGGCTCGCCGCCAGGACGACGGGTGTCGACCGGGCAGCGACCGCGGTCGCCGACCGCGAGCAGGCGGTCGCGGCTGCCGAGGCCGCGCACGCCGCCGAGCTCGAGCGCATCGCGGGGCTGACCGCCGAGGCCGCGCGCGCCGAGGTCCTGGCCGCTGCGGAGTCGGACAGCAGACGGGCGGCGGCGATCCTTGCCCGCGACATCGAGGCCGACGCCCGCCGGTCGGCCGACCGGACCGCCCGGATGGTCGTCACCGCCGCCATCCAGCGGGTGGCCGCCCAGCAGACGACCGAGTCGGTCGTGTCGACGGTGGCGCTGCCCGCCGACGAGATGAAGGGCCGGATCATCGGCCGCGAGGGCCGGAACATCCGCGCGTTCGAGCAGGTCACCGGGGTCAACGTCATCATCGACGACACCCCGGACACCGTGGTGCTGTCCTGCTTCGACCCGGTCCGCCGGGAGGTCGCCAGGGTGACCCTGGAGGCACTCGTCGCCGACGGCCGTATCCACCCCCATCGCATCGACGAGGCCTACGCGTCGGCGCAGCGGGAGATCGCGGCCCTGTGTCGCCGGGCCGCCGAGGACGCCCTGGTCGACGTCGGCATCACCGACCTGGACCCCGAGCTCGTCGACGTCGTCGGCCGGCTGCGCTACCGGACCAGCTACGGGCAGAACGTCCTGCTGCACAGCGTCGAGGCCGCCCACCTCGCCGGCGTCATGGCCGCCGAGCTCGGCCTGGACGCGCAGCTGCTGCGGCGCTGCGCCTTCCTGCACGACATCGGAAAGGCCCTCACCCACGAGGCCCGGGGCAGCCACGCGATCGTCGGCGCCGAGCTCGCCCGGCGCCACGGTGAGCACCCGGACGTCGTCCACGCCATCGAGGCCCACCACAACGAGGTCGAGCCCCGCACGGTGGAGGCGCTGCTCACCCAGGCGGCGGACGCCATCTCCGCGGGGCGACCCGGGGCACGGCGGGAGTCCCTGGAGGCCTACGTCACCCGGCTGACCCGCCTGGAGGAGATCGGGATGTCCCATCCCGGGGTGGAGAAGGTGTTCGCGATGCAGGCCGGTCGCGAGGTCAAGGTGATGGTGCTGCCCGACCTGGTCGACGACGTCGCCGCGCAGGTGATGGCCCGGGAGATCGTCAAGCAGGTCGAGGACGAGCTGACCTACCCCGGCCAGATCCGGGTGACCGTGGTGCGGGAGAGCCGCGCCACCGAGATCGCCCGCTGACTGCCCGGCCTACCCTGGTCGGCGCGCCCGGAGGAGCCGGCCGCGCCCACGCTCCGGAGGTCGACTGTGTCCACGCTGGCCTCACCGGCTGCGGTCGCCACGGCCGCGCGCACGTTCGAGGTCCGTACCTACGGCTGCCAGATGAACGTCCACGACTCCGAGCGCCTGTCCGGGGTGATGCTCGACGCCGGCTACGCGGCGGCCGCCCCCGGCGACACCGCCGACGTCGTGGTGCTCAACACCTGCGCGGTCCGGGAGAACGCGGACAACCGGCTGTACGGCAACCTCGGGCACCTCGCGTCCGTCAAGGCGGAGCGGCCGGGGATGCAGATCGCGGTCGGCGGCTGCCTGGCGCAGAAGGACCGCACCGAGATCACCCGGCGCGCGCCGTGGGTCGACGTGGTGCTCGGCACCAACAACCTCGGCTCGCTGCCGGCGCTGCTGGACCGGTCGCGGGTCCGGGAGCAGGCGCAGGTCGAGATCCTCGACGAGCTCGAGGCGTTCCCCTCCACCCTGCCCACCCGGCGTGAGTCCACCTCGACCGCGTGGGTGTCGATCAGCGTCGGGTGCACGAACACGTGCACGTTCTGCATCGTGCCCAGCCTGCGCGGCACCGAGAAGGACCGCCGGCCCGGGGACGTGCTCGCGGAGATCCGAGCCCTGGTCGACCAGGGCGTCGTCGAGGTGACCCTGCTCGGCCAGAACGTCAACAGCTACGGCATCGAGTTCGGCGACCGGGCGGCGTTCGCCAAGCTGCTGCGCGCGTGCGGCGAGGTCGACGGCCTGGAGCGGGTCCGGTTCACCAGCCCGCACCCGGCCTCGTTCACCACGGACGTGCTCGACGCGATGGCCGAGACGCCGAACGTGATGCCGAGCCTGCACATGCCGTTGCAGTCCGGCTCGTCGCGGATCCTGAAGGCGATGCGCCGCAGCTACCGGCGCGAGCGCTACCTGCGGATCATCGAGGACGTCCGGGAGCGGCTGCCGCACGCCGCGGTGACCACCGACATCATCGTGGGCTTCCCCGGCGAGACCGAGCAGGACTTCGCCGAGACCCTCGACGTCGTCCGCCAGGCCAGGTTCGCGAGCGCGTTCACGTTCCAGTACTCGCCCCGCCCCGGAACGCCGGCGGCGACGATGCCCGACCAGGTACCGGCGTCGGTGGTGACCGAGCGGTACGGCCGGCTCGCCACCCTCGTCGACGACATCGCCTGGGTGGAGAACCGAGCTCTGGTCGGCACCGGGGTCGAGCTGCTCGTCGGCGAGACCGGCGGCCGCAAGGACGGCGCGACCGCCCGGCGGTCCGGCCGGGCCCGCGACAACCGGCTCGTCCACTTCGCCGGTGCGGAGCCGGCAGGTGCGGAGCCGGC
>CAXTBU010000019.1:16453-25444 GCA_964242885.1 uncultured Actinomycetales bacterium | reverse complement strand
GACCCGGGCCGGCCGGCCGGTGCGCCGACGGTGGCGATCGTCGGCCCGACCGCGACCGGCAAGAGCGACCTGGCCGTCGAGCTCGCGCTCCGCCTCGGCGGGGAGGTCGTCAACGCCGATGCGATGCAGCTGTACCGGGGCATGGACGTGGGCACCGCCAAGCTGACGGTGGCGCAGCGGCGGGGGATCGCGCACCACCAGCTGGACGTTCTCGACGTCGTCGACACCGCCAGCGTCGCCGCCTACCAGCGGCACGCGAGAGCAGCGCTCGCCGACATCGCCGCGCGGGGCCGACTCCCCGTCCTGGTCGGCGGGTCGGGCCTCTACGTGTCCGCCGTCCTGCAGCCGCTGCAGTTCCCGGGAACGGACCCGGCCGTCCGTGACCGGCTGGAAGCCGAGCTCGCCGAAGCCGGACCGGCCGCCCTGCACGCCCGGCTGGCGGAGCTGGACCCGGCGGCCGCCTCGGCGATCCTGCCGAGCAACGGACGCCGCATCGTCCGGGCGCTGGAGGTCGTCGAGCTCACCGGAGGGGCGTTCCGGGCCCGGCTGCCGGAACCGGCCGGCCACGGGACCGCCACCGTGATCGGGCTGGACCTGGCCCGCGACGTGCTGGACACCCGGATCGCCGCGCGGGTGGACCGGATGTGGGCGGCGGGCCTGGTCGAGGAGACCCGGCGGCTGGCCGGGGCCGGCCTGCGGGCCGGGACCACGGCGCCGCGGGCCGTCGGCTACGCCCAGGTGCTCGACCTGCTCGACGGGCGCCTCGACGAGCCGGCCGCGGCCGCCTCGACCGTCACCGCGACCCGGCGACTGGCCCGGCGTCAGCTGTCCTGGTTCCGCCGCGACGACTCGACCCGGTGGCTGCCCGCGGACGCACCGGACCTGCTGGACCGGGCCCTCGCGGTCGTGGCCGGAACGGCCGGGGCGGCCCTAGCGTGACGGCATGAGCGTTCCCGTCGAGTCCCCGGCGCCGGCCGTCGTCTGGACCAAGGGGCACGGCACCCGCAACGACTTCGTGCTGCTGGACGACCCGGACGGTCGGCTGTTCGGCGACCTGGACCCCGAGCTGGTCCGGCGGCTGTGTGACCGGCGGGCCGGGGTCGGTGCCGACGGCGTGCTCCGCGTCGTCCGGTCCTCGGCGGTGGGCGCGGCGCCGGTGACCGGGGCCGTTGCCGGGGCGCCGGAGTGGTTCATGGACTACCGGAACGCGGACGGCAGCACCGCGGAGATGTGCGGCAACGGCGTCCGCGTGTTCGCCCAGTACCTGCTCGCCAGCGGACGCGCGGCGCCGGGGTCCCCGGTCGACATCGGCACCCGCGCCGGCGTGCGGACGGCGCAGCCGGTCCCGGACCCCACCCCCGGCCACGACGGGCTCCACCCCGCCGACCCGGGCGGGTCCGGACCCGCGGCCGGGCCGGCGACCCGCGCGCCGGAGGACCCCTCGACCGGGTGGTGGTCGGTGGACATGGGCCCGGTCGACCTCGCCCGCTACGGGTCGGCGGCCGCCCCGCTGACCGTCGCCGTCGACGCCGAGCACCCGTTGCTGCCGGCCCAGGGGGCGGACGTGGGCAACCCCCACGCGGTGGTGCTGGTCGACGACCTCGCCGACGCGGGCTCGTTGGCGCACCCGCCGCAGGTCACCCCGCCCGGGGTGTTCCCGAACGGGGTGAACGTCGAGTTCGTCCAGCGCACCGGGCTGTCGTCGTTCGCGATGCGGGTCTTCGAACGGGGCGCGGGCGAGACCGAGTCGTGCGGCACCGGGATCTGCGCCGCGGCGGCCGTCGTGCACACCACCGGCGAGGCCGCGGGCGTCCCGGCGACCTACGACGTGCAGGTGCCGGGTGGGCGGCTGACCGCCGCCGTCACCCCGCTGGGCCCGGACCGGTTCGACGTCGTGCTGGCGGGTCCGGCCGTCCTGGTCAGCGAGGGCCGCCTCGCCCGCTGACCGCCTGCGCCCGGGGTCGGCACGGGGCGGCCCTGTTGGCCGGGGTCGGCGCGGTGCATGCCGGGGTCGGCACGGTGCAGCCGTGGGCGTAAACGCTGCCGCCGAGCGGCCTGCGGTGTCACGATGGACGAGCACGGCCCCCCAGCCACCGGACCCGGAAGAGTCGCCTTGACCCGAGTTGTCGCACCGACCGTCAGCACCGGCACCGCCGCCGCAGTGCCCCGCGCCGACCAGCCCGCCCCGCCCCGTTTCCCGCTGCTCACCAGGGCCGCCGAGCGGATGGACCAGGACGGACCAGCAGACGCGGCGGGGGACGGATCGGCAGGGGAAGGATCGGCAGGGAACAGATCGGCAGGCAGCGGATCGGCAGGCAACGGATCGGCAGGGACCCGGCCGGCAGGCGCACCGGGAGCGAAGCGGGTCCCGCGCCTGCCCGACGTGGAGCAGGACGGCGAGCAGTGGGACCGGGACGACCGGCGCGCGCTGCGCCGGGTCGCCGGTGTCGGCAGCGCCACCGAGCTGGCGGACGTCGGCGAGGTCGAGTACCGCCAGCTGCGCCTGGAACGGGTCGTGCTGGTCGGGGTCTGGACCTCGGGCGGCGCGGAGGAGGCGGAGCGGTCGATGGCCGAGCTCGCCGAGCTGGCCCGCACCGCCGGCTCGACCGTCTTGGACGCGCTGGTCCAGCGTCGGGACAAGCCGGACCCGGCCACCTACATCGGGTCCGGGCGGGTCCTGGACCTCAAGGCCGCCGTCGAGGCGACCGGCGCGGACACCGTCATCTGCGACGGGGAGCTGACGCCCGCCCAGCTGCGGACGCTGGAGGACCGGGTCAAGGTCAAGGTCGTGGACCGGACCGCGCTGATCCTCGACATCTTCGCCCAGCACGCCTCGTCCAAGGCCGGCAAGGCCCAGGTCGAGCTCGCCCAGCTCGGCTACCTGATCCAGCGCCTGCGTGGCTGGGGCGGGAACCTGTCCCGCACCGGCGGTGGCATCGGCACCCGGGGCCCCGGTGAGACGCGGCTGGAGACCGACCGGCGGCGGATCACCGCGCGGATGAGCCGCCTGCGCAAGGAACTGGCGCACCTGACCGACACCCGGCAGGTCACCCGTTCGACCCGCGGACGCCGCGCCGTTCCCGCCATCGCCATCGTCGGGTACACCAACGCCGGGAAGTCCAGCCTGCTGAACCGGCTGACCGGCGCCGGCGCGCTGGTCGAGGACGCGCTGTTCGCGACGCTGGACCCCGCGGTCCGCCAGATGCGCACCCCGGCCGGCCGCGTCGTCACCATCGCCGACACCGTCGGGTTCGTCGCCCACCTGCCGACCCACCTCGTGGAGGCGTTCCGGTCCACGCTGGAGGAGGTCGCGGTCGCCGACGTCGTGCTGCACGTGGTGGACGGCAGCGCGACCGACCCGCGGCGGCAGCTCGCGGTGGTCCGCCAGGTGCTCGCCGACATCCGGGCCGAGGCCGACAAGGGCCGTGCCGGCCGGAAGACGGTGCCCGTCGCGCCGGACCAGGTGGAGATCGTGGTGGTCAACAAGACCGACCAGGCCGACCCGATGGCGCTGGCGGCGCTGCGGCGCGAGGAGCCGGGAGCGGTGCTGGTCAGCGCCCGGACCGGACGCGGCATCGAGAAGCTGCTCGAGGTGGTGGACGGCGCCCTGCCGCAGCTGGCGCAGGCCGTCGACGTCGTGGTGCCGTGGGACCGCGGCGACCTGGTCGAGGCGATCCGGCGCACCGGCGACCTCACCGAGATCGACTACACCGAGGAGGGCTCGCGGGTCCGCGCCCGGGTCGGGAAGAAGCTGGCCGGGGCGCTCGCGCCCTACGCCGTCTGAGCCGCCGGGGAGCTCCGCCCCCTGGCGCCACCCGCCACCGGCACGAGTGGCCGCTGACCACACCCTGGTGGCGGCGTCCGGCACCCGGCCCGGCGGCTGGGAGACTGCGCGGGTGGGCGCAGACGGTCAGCTGGCGCTCGACGCGCTGACCGCAGTCGTCGGCGCGATCCCCGGCGGGGTCGTCCGCGAGCAGCAGCACGCGATGGTCCGGGCCGTCGCCGAGAGCGTCGCCGCCGGCAACCACGTCCTCGTCCAGGCCGGCACCGGGACCGGGAAGAGCCTGGGCTACCTGTGCGGTGTCCTGCCGGCCCTGGCCGGCGACCGCTCGTCAGCCGACGGCTCGCGTGGACCTCGCGTCGTGGTGTCGACCGCGACGCTGGCCCTGCAGCGCCAGCTCGTCGAGTCCGACCTGCCACGCCTGGTGGCCGGGCTCCGGGCGGCGAACACGGGCGGCGGGGACCCCCGGTTCCCGGTGCCCAGCTACGCCGTGCTGAAGGGCCGGTCGAACTACGCCTGCCTGCACCGCGTCCGCGAGGGCGTGCCGGACGAGCAGGGCGAGCTGGTCCCGGCCAGCGCCTACGGCCCGCTCGGCGCGGAGGTCCTGGCGCTGCGCGAGTGGGCGCAGCGCTCGGCCGCCGGGACCGAGCCGGTACCGCCCGGCGGCGTCCGTGGCGACCGGGACGCCGCACCCGAGCACGGTGCCCGTGCCTGGCGCCAGGTGTCGGTGACCGCCCGGGAGTGCCTCGGGCAGAGCTGCCCGTACGTGACGGAGTGCTTCGCGGAGCTGGCGCGGGCGAAGGCCGGCGGATCCGACGTGGTCGTCACCAACCACGCGCTGCTCGCGGTCGACGCCGTCGAGTCGGTCCCGGTGCTGCCCGAGCACGACCTGCTCGTCGTCGACGAGGCCCACGAGCTGGTGGCCCGGTTCACGGCGTCGGCCAGCGGGGAGCTGTCGGTCGCCGCGGTCGAGCGGGCGGCACGCCGGACCGATGCGGTCGCCGTCGACGAGGACGCGGCCCAACCCCTCGCCGACGCCGCGCTGGCGCTGTCCGCTGCCCTGGACGGCGTCGCCGCCGAGGTCCGCCTCGACTTCGCCGGGACCCCCCTGCACGAGGCCGCGTCTGCGGTCCGGGACGCCGCACGGACGGCGCTGAGCTCTTTGCCGGCGGTCCGCGGCGGCGAGGAGCCGGCCGACTCCGGCGCGCCGGCCGCCATCCGGGCCGCCCGCGCCGCGCTCGACGAGGTCTTCACGGTCGCCGACCGGGCCGCTTCCGGGTCCGCCGGCGACGTGGTGTGGGTCGGTGACCGGGCCACCGGCCCGGTTCCGGGGCGCGTGCTGGCCGTCGCGCCGCTCGGGGTGGCCGGGCTCATCCGGGACCGGGTCCTGGCGCGGGCGACGACCGTGCTGACGTCGGCGACGCTGACCGCGGGTGGCAGCTTCGAGCACGTCGCCCGCTCCCTGGGGCTGCGGGCCGGTGAGCAGCGCAGCGCTCCGGGGAGCTCGGCCGGGGACGCCGATGCCCAGCCCTGGTGGGCGGTGGACGTCGGGTCGCCGTTCGACCACCGGCGCCAGGGCATCCTCTACACGGCAGCGCACCTGCGGCCGCCGGGCCGGGACGGGATCGGCCCCGACGCCCTCGCCGAGATCGTCGACCTGGTCGCGGCGGCCGGGGGCGGCACGCTGGGGCTGTTCAGTTCCCGGGCCGCGGCGGTCACCGCCGCGGCGGCCGTCCGCGACGCGCACCCGGACCTGCCGGTGCTCGCCCAGGACGAGGGCCACCTCGCGCAGCTGGTCCGCGCGTTCGTCGCCGATCCCCGCGCGAGCCTGTTCGGCACCCTCTCGCTGTGGCAGGGCCTGGACGTCCCGGGGAGCACCTGCCGGCTCGTGCTGATCGACCGGATCCCCTTTCCCCGACCGGACGATCCCGTGCTCGCGGCGCGCGCGCGGGCGGTCGAGACCGCCGGCGGCAACGGGTTCCTGGCGGTCTCCGCCGCGCACGCCGCGCTGCTGCTGGCCCAGGGCACCGGACGGCTGATCCGGCGCGACACCGACCGCGGCGTCGTCGCCGTGCTCGACAGCCGGCTGGCGACCGCGCGGTACGGCGGATACCTGCGTGCCTCCCTGCCGCCGCTGTGGCCGACGACGGACGGCGCCGTGGTCCGCGCCGCGCTCGGCCGGTTGGCCGCCGACGCGGCTGCGTAGCCTGGCGCGGTGCCGACCTCTCTCGTCCCGGCGGTTGCCGACGGCCTGCCCGGCCTGGCGGCGGCGGCCGGAACCGACGGGCCGGCGATGCCGCTCGCGGCGCGGGTGCTGGTCGTCGTGGTCCTGGTCGCGGTGGCCGCTGCCGCCCTGGCGACCGCACTGCTCGGGCGCGCCGGGCGACTGCACCGGACCGGCCGTGCCGGCGTGCGGACGCCGGCGGCCCTCGCCAGCGACCGCGCGTTCGCGGTGGCGAACCGGACGGCCGCGCCCTTCCTCGTCGTCGCCGGGGTGGTCTCGCTGCTGTCGGCCGCGCTGGTCGCGGGGACAGGCCTGCGCGGAGCCGGCGGTCTGCCGGCCCTGGTCGGCTGCGGAGTCGTCGTGGGTGGCCTGCTCGTGCTGGCCGCCGGGCGGGCCGACCGGGCAGCCCGGGCCGTCGCGCCGCGCCAGGTCCGAGCCGGTCGGTCCGACCGCCGCTGAGCCCGGTGCCCGCGGACGTGCCGGCCCCTGACCCGGCCCGGGTGGGCCGGGGTCCCGGCTGCGGTCAGTCCACCCGGCGCAGGACCGCGGTGACCTTGCCCATCACTGTCGCCTCGTCGCCGGGGATCGGCTGGTAGGCGGGGTTCTGCGGCAGCAGCCAGACGTGACCGTCCCGGCGGCGCAACGTCTTCACCGTCGCCTCCCCGTCGATCATGGCCGCGACGACCTCGCCGTTCTCGGCGACCGGCTGCTGGCGGACGACCACCCAGTCCCCGTCACAGATGGCGGCGTCGATCATCGAGTCGCCGACCACCCGCAGCAGGAACAGCGTGCCGTCGCCGACAACGGCGCGCGGCAGCGGGAAGACGTCGTCGACGACCTGCTCGGCCAGGATCGGGCCGCCCGCCGCGATCCGGCCGAGGACGGGGACCATCACCGGGGCGGCCACCTGCTCCCCGTCCGCACCGAGCACCGGCTCGGGCGGCGCCGAGCGCAGGCGCGCCGCGGCGCGGTCCCTCCTCGACAGCGCGGGCTGGTCCGCCCGGACCGGCGCGGACTCGTCCGGCCGGCCCATCGTGGCGTCGGCCCCGGCGTCGGCGTCGGCCGCAGCGTCGCCCGCGCCGCCGTCGTCGGCGGCCGGCGGCCGGGCGCCGGGCGCCAGCACCTCGAGTGCGCGCGGGCGGTTCGGGTCCCGCCGCAGGAAGCCCTTGCGCTCCAGGGCGACGAGCTGGTGGGCCACGCTGGAGGAGCTGGTCAGGCCGACCTGCTCGCCGATCTCCCGCATCGACGGCGGGTACCCACGCTTGTCCACGGCGTCCCGGATGACCGACAGCACCCTGCGCTGGCGCAGGCTCAGGCCGTCGCCGGTGTCGACCTCGTCCGGGTACAGCTCGACGACAGCCGCCGTCGACGGCCGCCCGCGCCGGGGGCCGCTCCCGGCGGCCGTGTCCCCGGGCGCCGGAAGCGTTGCCGTTCCGTCGCCGCTGTCCCCGTGCTCGTGGTCGCGGTGCTCGTTCCCGCCGTGCTCGTTCCCGCGGTGCTCGTTCCCGCCGTGCTCGCCCGTGTCTCGTGCCACATCGCGTCCCTTCGGTCCTGACCTGCCCGCCGATGGTCGACGCTAACCGCCGGGCGGCCGGGAATCGGACACCTGTTCGAGCGTGTCATGGACTTTGTCGGACCGTCCGGGTAGACAGTCGACCAGGCGTTCGATCGAACGTGCGTTCGACAGGCGAGCAACGGTGGGCACTCGGCCACCGGCGAGGAGGTCCCATGTCCACCTGGGTCGGAACCGGTCCGGTCGGGTTGCCGTCGCTGCTCGGGAGTCTCCGGCGTCCCGTCGGCCCCCATCCCGTCGGCCCCCGTCGCGTCGACCGCCGCACGGCCGGGCGGCGGGCCGACGGGCGAGCCGGTGGTCTTCGTTCGGCGACCCCGGCGTTGCGGCTGACCCGTCGCGGTCGGCTCGCAGTCGGCGTCCTGCTGCTCCTCGTCCTCGTCTCGTGCGCGCTGGTGGGGCGGCTGAGCCTCGCGTCGGCAGCCGGCACGCCGACCGGAACCGCGGGTGACGCGGTGCTCGGGTCCGCCCGGGGCGGGGCGGACGGAGTCGTGCCGGCTCCCGCTCCCGGCACGACGGTCGGCCGGTCCAGCGGGTCCCAGGTGGCCGAGCTCGCGGTCGCCGGCCGGGTGGGAGTCCCCGCCGGGTGGGCGGTGGTCACCGCGGCACCGGGGGACTCGCTCTGGTCGCTCGCCCGCCGGACGCTGCCGGCCGCCGAGCCCCGTGACACGGTGCAGCGGATCGTCGAGCGGAACGGGCTGATCGGCACGGAGATCGCGGCCGGCGACGCGCTGCTCGTCCCCGTGTCGTGACCGGCCTGGTGACCTGGCCGACCCCGTGTCCGGAACCAGCCGGTCCTGAGGTCCGGTTCCGGGCGGGTGGGACGGGGTCGGTCGCCGGCACGACCGGTACCGCCCGGGCGGCCGCGGTTAGGCTGACCGCAGATGTCGGCGGCGGCGCGACGGCGGACTCCTCGGCCGCGCTGCCCGGACCGGGGGAGCGCGCGGTGATCTGTCCGTACTGCCGGACACCGGACACCCGGGTCGTCGACAGCCGGACAGCCGAGGACGGCGGCGCGATCCGGCGCCGGCGCCAGTGCACCGCGTGCGAACGCCGCTTCACCACGCTCGAGACCGTGACCCTGGCCGTGGTCAAGCGGTCCGGGGCAACCGAACCGTTCAGCCGCGAGAAGGTCCTCGTCGGCGTGCGCAAGGCCTGCCAGGGACGGCCGGTGACGGAGGACGACCTGGCGCTGCTCGCCGTCGAGGTGGAGAACGTCATCCGCTCCCGGGGTGTCGCGGAGATCCCCAGCCAGCAGGTGGGGCTGGCGATCCTCGAGCCGCTGCGGCGGCTGGACGAGGTCGCCTACCTCCGGTTCGCCAGCGTCTACCGCAGCTTCGACTCCCTGGACGACTTCGTCGCCGAGATCGCGCGGTTGCGCCCCGACGTCCCGGTCGCGGCCGCCGCCGGCTGACC
>CAXTBU010000019.1:10795-16353 GCA_964242885.1 uncultured Actinomycetales bacterium | reverse complement strand
CGCCGGCTGACCGGCCGCCGCCGCCGTGGTCAGGCGTCGTAGGCAGCCAGGGCGCGGGCGATCCGGGTC
This sequence comes from uncultured Actinomycetales bacterium, assembly GCA_964242885.1. GTDB lineage: Bacteria > Actinomycetota > Actinomycetes > CAXTBU01 > CAXTBU01 > CAXTBU01. Next base: position 16,284 of record CAXTBU010000019.1, on the reverse strand, counting down.
TCGGAGACAGGGACCGGGGTGCCCACCGTCTGGGCGAACACGTTGACGCGCAGTTCCTCGACCATCCACCGGATCGCCTCGAGCTCGGCGGGTACCGGCTCGCCCGGTGCGAGCGCGGCCACCCGCTGGTCCACCTGTGCGGTGACGGCCGCGATCCGGGCCATGCCGCGCCGGTCGGCGGCGATGTCGGTGGGCAGTGCCTGCACCCGTCGCTGGGCGGCCCGCAGGTAGCGCAGCAGGTCCGGCAGTCGGTCCACCCCCACCCGGGTGACGAAACCGGGCGCGAGCAGCCGGCCGACCTGGTCGCGTACGTCGCTCAGTGACGGCACGAGCGCCAGGCTCGTGGTGCCCCGCAGCTCCTTGGCCAGGGCCCGGTTCACCCCGAGCACCCGTTCGACCAGCTCCAGCACGCCCCGCGTCCGGTCGGCGAGCTCGGCGGCCACCGCGTCGCGCAGCCGCTCGAAGCCGGCCCGGTCCCGGACCGGGCCGCCGTGCACCGCGACGGCGGCGTCGACCGCAGCACCGGCACAGTCGTCGACCAGGGCCCGCGCCGACCCGTCGGGGTTCGCCGACAGGGTCAGCCGCTGGGCGTTGGTCAACCCGTCGAGCAGGGCGCGCGTCGGGGTACCGACGGCCAACAGCAGCAGGCGGCGCAGCCCCGCGCGGGTCGCAGCCGCCGCGGCGGTCGGCGAGGCGAGCACCCGCAGGTCGACGCTGTCACCGGCGTCGACCAGCGCCGGATGCCCCTGCACCGCACCGCCGGTGCCCGGGGTCCGGACTGTCAGCGGCAGCTCGCCGAGGTCCCAGTCGCGCAGCCCGCGCCGCTCGATGCTGCGGGTGGCCTCCGCGATCGACCGTTGCGCGGCGGGCGCCAGCCGCCGCTGCAGCGCGGCCAGGTCCTTGCCCTCGCCGACCACGCGCCCGTCCGGGTCGGTGATCCGGAACGACGGGCGCAGGTGCTCGGGCAGCCGGGTCGGGTCGAACGCCTCCACCGGCACCCGGGTCCCCGTCAACCGGGCCAGCGCTGCCGACAGCGCCGGCAGCAGCGGGCCGGCCGGCTCGCCGAGCACCGGTAGCACGCGGGCCGCGACGTCCGGGGCCGGCACGAACTCCCGGCGCAGCGACTTCGGCAGCGACCGGATCAGCTCGGTCACCAGCTCCCGGCGCAGGCCCGGCACCTGCCACCCGAACCGGTCCGGCTGCACCTGGTTCAACCCCGCCAGCGGCACGGTGACGGTGACCCCGTCGGCCTGCGCGCCCGGCTCGAACAGGTAGCCGACCCCGAGGGTGAGGTCGCCGCTGGACCAGCTGGTCGGGTAGTCGGCCTCCCGCACCGGGGCCGCGGCCGGGTTCAGCAGGTCCTCCAGCCGCAGGTCGAGCAGGTCCGGGCGAGAGCGCCGCTCACGCTTCCACCAGGTGTCGAAGTGTCGCCCGGACACCACCTCGGCACCGACCCGCGCGTCGTAGAAGCCGAACAGCGTGTCGTCGTCGACGACGATGTCGCGCCGGCGGGCCCGGTCCTCCAGGGACTCCGCCTCGGCGAGCAGTTCGCGGTTCGCCACCAGGAACCGGTGGGAACTGCGCCAGTCGCCTTCGACCAGCGCGTTGCGCAGGAACAGCTCCCGGCTCAGCTCGGGGTCGATCGACCCGTACTGCACGGTCCGCGCCGCCACGACGGGCAGTCCGTACAGCGTCACCTTCTCGGCGGCGACGACCGATCCGCGCTTGCCCGACCAGGTGGGCTCGCTGTAGCTGCGCTTGACCAGGTGGCCGGCCAGCGGCTCGACCCACGCCGGATCGATCTTCGCCGCGACCCGGCCACGCAGCCGATTGGTCTCGACCAGCTCCGCGACGACCACCCAGGCGGGTGGCCTCTTGGCCAACGGCGTGCCCGGAGTCAGCACGAACCGCGCCCCCCGGGCCCCCCGGTAGTCGCGGGCGTCACCGTCCCAGGCACCGACGTGGGACAGCAGCCCGGCCAGCACGGCCTGGGTGACCACAGCGGGGTCGGCCGGTTCGTCGGCGAGCGGGATGTCGAGCCGGGCCAGCGTGTCGCGCAGCTGTGAGTAGAGGTCCTGCCACTCCCGGATCCGCAGGTGGTGCAGGTACTGCTCGCGGCACATCCGGCGGAACTGGTTGCTCGACAACTGTGAGCGCTGCTCGCGCAGGTAGCGCCACAGCGTCAGGTAGGAGGCGAAGTCCGAGTCCGGGTCGGCGAACCGGGCGTGCGAGGTGGCCGCGGCCTCCCGGTGCTCGACGGGCCGTTCCCGCGGGTCCTGGATCGACAGCCCGGCCGCGATGATCGTGGCCTCGCGGACGCAGCCCAGCCGTCGGGCCTCCACGATGATCCGGCCGTAGCGCGGGTCGACCGGCAGCTCGGCCAGGATCCGCCCGGTGTCGGACAGCCGCCGCCGCCCGGCCGGCGCCGACTCGTCGAGAGCACCGAGCTCGTGCAGCAGTTCCACGCCGTCGCGGATCGCACGCGCCTCCGGCGGCTGCACGAACGGGAACGCGGCGATGTCCCCGAGCCCGAGAGCGGTCATCGACAGGATGACCGACGCCAGGTTCGTCCGCAGGATCTCCGGGTCGGTGAACGCCGGCCGGGCGAGGAAGTCGTCCTCGCTGTAGAGCCGGATGCAGATGCCGTCGGCGACCCGCCCGCAGCGGCCCGCGCGCTGGTTGGCCGAGGCCTGCGAGACCGGCTCGATCGGCAGCCGCTGCACCTTCAACCGGCTGCTGTAGCGGGAGATCCGCGCCGTGCCCGGGTCGACGACGTACCGGATGCCCGGGACGGTCAGCGACGTCTCGGCCACGTTGGTCGCGAGCACGACCCGGCGCCCGGTGTGGGGGGCGAAGACCTCGTGCTGCTCGGCGGCGGACAGCCGGGCGTACAGCGGGACGACCTCGGTGTGCCGCAGGTCCAACCGGGCCAGGGCGTCCGCGGTGTCCCTGATCTCCCGTTCACCGGAGAGGAACACCAGCACGTCGCCCGGGCCCGCGACGGCCAGTTCGGCGACGGCGTCGCACACGGCCTGGGTCTGGTCGCGCTCGGTGTCCCGGGCGGCGCCGCGCGATGCGGACACGGCCGGCGCAGGCCCGTCGTCGTCCTCGTCGTCCTCGGCTTCGACGACCAGCGGCCGGTAACGGATCTCGACGGGGAACGTCCGCCCGGACACCTGCACCACCGGCGCGCCGCCGAAGTGCTGGCTGAACCGCTCGGTGTCGATGGTGGCCGAGGTGATGACCACCTTCAGATCTGGCCGTCTCGGCAGCAGCTGGGTGAGGTAGCCGAGCAGGAAGTCGATGTTCAGGCTGCGCTCGTGGGCCTCGTCGACGATCAGCGTGTCGTAGGCGAGCAGCATCGGGTCGCGCGCGATCTCGGCCAGCAGGATGCCGTCGGTCATCAGCTTGACCAGCGTCTGCGGGCTGGTGTGGTCGGCGAACCGGACCCGGTAGCCGACCGCACCGCCGGTCTCGGTGCCGAGCTCCTCGGCGATCCGGTCGGCGATCGTGCGCGCGGCGAGCCGCCGCGGCTGGGTGTGCCCGATCAGCCCGCGCACCCCGCGGCCGAGCTCCAGGCAGATCTTCGGCAGCTGAGTGGTCTTGCCGGACCCGGTCTCGCCGGCGACCACGACGACCTGGTTGTCCCGGACCGCGGCCAGCAGGTCGTCGCGCCGCGCGCTGACCGGGAGCGCTGCCGGGTACGACACCGTCGGGACGGCAGCCCGCCGCGTGGTGACCCGACCCGCCGCGGCTTCGACCTGGTGGTCCAGCTCGGCGAGCGCGGTGGCCCGGCGCCCGTCCTCGCGGATGCCGCGGATCCGTTCCAGGCGGCGGCCGAAGCGTGCGGCGTCGGCGACGGACACCTCGGGCAGCCGCCCGGCGAGCGCTGCGACGGTCGGCGAGGGCCTCGGTGGGCTCTCGGCAGGGGCGGTCGCGGACATGGCGACGCCAGCCTAGGAGCCGCAGCGATCAGCGGTCCCGGGTTCGGCGGACGGGGTTCGGTGGACGGGGGAGTCAGTCCGAGCGGGAACTCAGTCCGGGCGCGAACTCAGTCCGGGCGCGAACGCGCCGTCTCGCGGTCGTTCGCCTTCTGCAGCGCCTCGACGAGCTGGGGCTTGGTCATCGAGGACCGTCCTGGGACGCCGAGGCGGCGGGCGAGGTCCAGCAGGTGGGCCTTGGACGCGTTGGCGTCCACCCCGCCGGCGGTTCCCCGCGGCCGGTCGCGCTTGCCCGGCCCGCTGGGTCGCGCCGCCTGGGCGTCGCTGGGCCCGTTCCGTTCCTTCGGCTCCCAGTGGTCTCCGACCTTCTCGTGGGTGTGCTTCAGCGCGCCGAACGCGACCCGGTGGGCGGCGCCCTCGTCGCCGTCGTAGGTCTTCTCCGCCGAGGTCAGCGTCTCCGCGAACGTGTCCTGCGCCTTCTCGTCCGACCGCTGCAGGGTCGAGGGAAGGGCGTCGCGCTGCTTCTTCGACAGGGCCATCAGCCAAGCCTCGACCGGGGCCGGCGCGCCCGCAAGACTGCTGCCCCCGCGAGGCGTCGCTCGGCTTGGCAGGCCACTGGTAACGTCCTACCAGTGAAGACCACGATCGATGCGGTCGGCCGGGTGGTCGTGCCCAAGGCACTGCGGGACGCACTCGGCCTGACGGCCGGCTCGACCGTCGACATCTCCAGGTACGGACCGGGTCTCCAGCTGCTCCCCACCGAGCGGACCGCACGCCTGGTCGAGGAGTCCGGACACCTGGTCGTCACCGGGGACACCTCGATCGACGACGAGGACGTCTTCGGGCTGCTGGACACCGAGCGCCGGTGACACCGATCGGCCTGGACACCAGCGTCGCGATCCCGCTGCTCGTCCAGACCCACCGCGCACACGCCGCGGTCGTCGCGTGGTGGGCCGGTCGCGAGGTCGCGCTGAGCGGGCACGCCCTGGCGGAGACCTACGCGGTGCTGACGCGCCTGCCCGGCGACCTCCGGGTCGAGCCGACGGACGCGGCACGACTGTTGGCGCAGCGGTTCGCTCCGCCGCTGGTTCTGGGGCCCGACGTGGCGGCCGCAATCCCGGACGCGCTCGGCCGACTGGGCATCGCCGGTGGGGCCGTCTACGACGCGCTCGTCGCCCTGACCGCTGTCGAGCACGATGTCACCCTGGCGACCCGAGACGCCCGTGCGCGTCCGACGTACGAACGCGTCGGTGCCCGGATCGCCCTCGCCGGGTGAGCTGTCGCGGGAGGGGGCGACGTCGATGAGGCCTGACCGCATCGCGGCGCGCCTGCTGCCGGTCGACCGCGACGGGCGGGTCCTCCTGCTGCAGGGCATCGACCCCGCGAGGCCGCAGACCACCTACTGGTTCACCGTCGGCGGTGCGCTGGACCCCGGGGAGACCCCGGCGCAGGCGGCGGCACGCGAGGCCGCCGAGGAGGTCGGGCTGCGGATCGACGCCGACGCGCTCGGCGAGCCGGCCTGGGCCGGGGTGGCCGAGTTCAGCTTCG
>CAXTBU010000019.1:0-10695 GCA_964242885.1 uncultured Actinomycetales bacterium | reverse complement strand
GGACCGGCGGGGAGCACGGTGACGCCGGCGGGACGTCCCGGGCGCCGCCCTCGGCCGTGGACCGCGGCCGGTGCCGTCCAGCCCCGCAGCGCTCCGCGAGCACCCGAACGACCGCCTCGCCTGCCGGCCGCCCGGGTGCCGCCCGATCCCGCCGGTCACCCGGTCGGCACCGAGGACCCGGCGTGGTGTCGGTTCCTGCTCTGGAGCCCGGAGGTCGACGCCGCCGACCGGCGCGCCGCGTCCACCCCGCTGGCCAACCGGCCCGGGCGCCGGGCGGTGCTCGCCGACAAGTCGGCCCTCTTCCGTACCGCCGCACCCGGGCTCGCCACCGCGGCGTTCATCACCTTTCTCGTCGGCTCGACCGTCGGCGGCTCCCTGGTCGGGGCTTCGCTCGCCCTCGTCCTGGTGCTGGCCGCCGTCGGCCTGACCGCCGCCGCGGCGAGAAAGGCGGTGCGTCGCGCCGACCGGTCGACCGCGGCCGACGCGCAGCGGCGGGCCCTGCGGACGCGGCTGGCTGCCGAGGCGGTGGACCCGGCGTCGCTCGCACCGGCGTGGCGGCAGCTCGCCGACGACACGGCCCGGCTGCAGCACGCCGTCCACGACTCCGACGACCCCCGTGCGGTGTCCGCCGTCGACGAGGCGGCCGGCCAGGTGATGGCCGCGATCGCAGCGGACGTCGACCTGCGGGCCGCCGGCGACGCGGTCCGCCGGGTGGTCGCGGCGGCACCGGACTCGGACGTGGACGCCGACGCGCTGCGCAGGCGACTGGCCGAGGCCGACACCGCCTCCGCGGCCCTCGTCGCGGACGCGACCACCGCCCTCGGCGAGGCCCGGCTCGCGGTGGCCGCGGCTCGGTCGGGGCACGCCGCGCTCGAGTCGGCGCGTCTGCGTGCACTCGGCGACCTGGACCGCGCCGTGATCGCCGCCCGCGCGGTCGACCGGCGCCGTGAGCAGGGCTCTCAGGCAGGCAGCCAGGACACGGACCCGGCCAGCAGCGCGTAGCCGACGAAGGCGACGACATCGATGAGGGCGTGCGCCACCACCAGCGGCATCACCCGTCCGGTCCGCCGGTACACCGCGGCGAACACCACCCCCATGACCGCGTTCCCGACGAAGGCGCCGAAGCCCTGGTACAGGTGGTAACTGCCCCGCAGCACCGCCGAGAAGACGACCGCCGGACCGAGGCCCACGCCCGCGGCGCGCAGCCGGGTGAGCACGAACCCGACGACGATCGTCTCCTCCAGCACCGCGTTCTGGGCCGCGGAGAGCACGTACACCAGCCACGACCACCACTGCCCGGGCAGGTTCCCGGGGTTGACGGTCACGGCCAGCCCGGCCGCATGGGCACCGAGGTACAGCAGCAGTCCGGGCAGACCGATCGACCCCGCGAGCAGTGCTCCGAGCGCGAGGTCACGCAGCGGGCGGCGGCCGTCGAAACCGAGCCGCCGGCAGGCCGCCGCCCACCCGGTCCGCGCTCCCGCGACCAGCGGCCCGCCGAGCAGGTACAGGGCAAGCGCGACCGGGGCGAGGGAGAACGCGATCGACGTCAGCTGGCGCAGCAGGTCCAGCACCGGCACGTCGGACAGCGACCGGTGCAGCACGGCGGTCCCCGCCCGCAGCCCGCCCGGCGCGGTGAGCGTCTGCAGCAGGCTCAGCACCGCGGACACCGCGCTCGCGCCGAGCGAGAGCGCGAGCACCAGCCACACCTGCGTCCAGGCGTCGCGCCGGACCGCGGGCCCGACCTCGCGTCGGTCCTGCCGCCAGAGGGCTGCCAGCCGGTTCACCGGACGATGTTGACCAGGCGCCCGGGGACGACGACCACCCGCCTGGGCGCACCGGAGCCGATGAGCTCGGCGATCCGGGGCTCGGCCAGCGCCGCGTCCTGCACCGTTGCCCGGTCGGCGTCGGCAGCGACGGTCACCCGCGCCCGGACCTTGCCGTCCACCTGCACCGGGTACTCGACCGTGTCCTGCACCAGCCATGCCGGGTCGGCGACCGGGAACGCCGCGTAGACGACCGTCGTGTCGTGCCCCAGCCGCGCCCACAGCTCCTCGGCCAGGTGCGGGCACAGCGGCGCCAGCAGCAGCGTCAGCGTCTCGGCGACCAGACGCGGAGCACCGCCCGCCCCGACATCCCCGGCCCGGGCGCTGACCAGGTCCTTGGTGACGTGGTTGACCAGCTCGATGAGCTTGGCCGCCGCCGTGTTCGGCCGCAGCCCCTCGTAGTCGGCACCGACCCCGGCGATCGTGCGGTGCAGGATCCGCTGGGTGGCCGCGTCCGGTTCCACGTCGCGGACGACGGTCGCACCGGTCTGCTCGTCGACGACCAGTCGCCACAGCCGCTGCAGGAACCGGTGGCTGCCGACGACGTCGCGCGTCGACCAGGGCCGGCTGTCGGCCAGCGGGCCCATCGACATCTCGTACAGCCGGAACGTGTCCGCGCCGTAGCGGTCGCAGACCTGGTCCGGGGTGACCACGTTGCGCAGGCTCTTGCCGATCTTCCCGTACTCGCGGGTGACCGGCTCGCCCTGGTAGCTGAACACCCCGTCGGACTCCACGACGTCCTCGGCCGGCACGTAGAACCCGCGCGCGTCGGTGTAGGCGTAGGCCTGGATGTAGCCCTGGTTGAACAGCCGGCGGAACGGCTCGGCCGAGCTGACGTACCCCAGGTCGTGCAGCACCTTGTGCCAGAACCTGCTGTACAGCAGGTGCAGCACCGCGTGCTCGACGCCGCCGACGTACAGGTCGACCCCACCCGGGTCGCCTTCGCGACCGGCACCGGCGCCGCGGCCCGGGCCCATCCAGAACCGCTCCAGGTCCGGGTCCGCGAACGCGGCCTCGTCCGCGGGGTCGGTGTAGCGCAGCTCGTACCAGCACGAGCCCGCCCAGTTCGGCATCGTCGAGGTCTCGCGGCGGTAGGGCTGCGGGCCGTCGCCCAGGTCCAGCGTCACGTCGACCCAGTCGGTAGCCCGCGCCAGCGGCGGCTGCGGGTCGCTGTCGGCGTCGTCGGGGTCGAACGTGGCGGGGGAGTAGTCGGCGACCTCCGGCAGCTCCAGCGGCAGCATCGCGTCCGGCAGGTCGTGGGCGACCCCGTCGGCGTCGTAGACGACCGGGAACGGCTCGCCCCAGTACCGCTGGCGGCTGAACAGCCAGTCCCGCAGCCGGAACTGGACGACCGGCTCGCCGGCGCCGCGCGCGTCCAGCCAGTCGGTCATCGCCGCCTTCGCGGACCCGACGTCCATCCCGTCCAGGCTCAGCTCGTCGTTGGCGGAGTTGACGGCTGCGCCCTCCCCGGTCCACGCGCCGCCCGCGAAGTCGGCGGGCGGCTGGACGGTCCGCACGACGGGCAGCCCGTACCGGTCGGCGAACGCCCAGTCGCGCTCGTCCTGGCCGGGCACCGCCATGATCGCGCCGGTGCCGTAGCCGGCCAGCACGTAGTCGGCGGCGAACACCGGCAGCGCCCGCCCGGTGGCCGGGTTGGTCGCGACCAGCCCGGTGAACACGCCGGTCTTCTCCCGCTCGGCCCCGGCGCCTTCCCGGTCCACCCCGGCGCGAGCAGTGCTCCCACTCGCGACCGCGGATGCCGCCCGGTAGGCCGCGACCGCGGCCGCGGGGTCCGGTGCGCCGCCGGTCCACGCGTCGGTCGTGTCCGCCGGCCAGGCCGCGGGCAGGTCGTCCAGGATCGGGTGAGCAGTGTTCACGACCATGAACGTCGCGCCGAACAGCGTGTCCGGCCGGGTGGTGAACACCTCCAGCGGCGCGGCTGCCGCGGTAGCGGTGCTGGTCACGGCGAACCGGATCCGTGCACCGGTGGACCGGCCGATCCAGTTCCGCTGCATGGCCTTGACCGAGTCCGGCCAGTCGACGCGGTCCAGGTCGTCCAGCAGGCGCTGGGCGTAGGCGGTGATCCGCATCTTCCACTGGCGCAGGCTGCGGACGAACACCGGGAAGTTGCCGCGCTCGCTGCGCCCGTCGGCGGTCACCTCCTCGTTCGCCAGCACCGTGCCCAGCCCCGGACACCAGTTGACCGGCGCGGTGTCGGCGTAGGCCAGTCGGTAGCGGTCCAGGACGGCCTCCCGCTCGGCCGCCGGCAGGTCCGCCCACGACGCGTCCGCGAGGACACCCGGCACGCCCGGGGGCAGTGCTCTCGAGCCGTCGGCGAACTGGTGGACCAGGTCGGCCACCGGCCGGGCCCGCCCGCGACCGCCCTCGGCGTCCGCGTCGTACCAGGCGTTGCGGAACCGGCTGAACATCCACTGCGTCCAGCGCAGGAAGCCCGGGTCGATGGTCGCGACCCGGCGCGACTCGTCGTGGCCGAGCCCGATCCGGCGGAACTGGCGCAGGTAGGTCTCGATGTTGGCCTCGGTCGAGACCCGCGGGTGGGTGCCGGTGCGGACCGCGTACTGCTCGGCCGGCAGCCCGAAGGCGTCGAAGCCCATCGTGTACAGGACGTGGTGGCCGGTCATCCGCTGGTGCCGGGCGTAGACATCGGTGCCGATGTAGCCCAGCGGGTGCCCGACGTGCAGGCCCGCGCCGGAGGGGTACGGGAACATGTCCATCACGAAGGTCTTGGCGGCCGGGTCCCCGCCGTCGGCGGGCACGGCCGGCGTCTCGTACGTCTGCTCGTCGGCCCACCGCTGCTGCCAGCCGGCCTCGATCCCGTTCGCGAGCACCCCGCTGTACCGGTACGGCGGCGCGGCATCCGCGGCGGCATCCGTGGCGGGAGCCGCGGCCGGCTCCGCGGCCGGAGCGGCAGGTGCCTGGCCCTCGGTGGTCGTCACTGGACTGCGGTCCCTCTCTCGGGCGGTCGGCGGACGGGTGCGCCGGCACGGGGTCCGACGGCTCCCCGACACGACGAAGCCCCCCAGCCGGGAGGCGTGGAGGGCAGCCGCACCGAGCCGCTCGCGCGGGTCAGTGCGGCTCGGGAAGCTGCAGGACGGTCACGGTTCCGAGGGTAGCGCCGGGCCGGCGGGTGCAGCCCCCGCCGGCCCGGCCCGGGTTCGCCCGCCGGGGTCCGCTCAGTCGCTGCCGAGCTTGACCTGCGCGGTCGCCGACCGGTTCCCGCGCAGGTAGGTCACGGTGACCTCGTCCCCGGGCCGGGCGGCGCGGACGGTGGCCACCAGGGACTCGGCGTCGATGACCGGGGTCGTGTTGACGCGGGTGATGATGTCGCCGACCCGCAGCCCGGCAGTCGCGGCCGCGCCGCTGGGGGACGTCAGCGAGTTGATCTCCGCCCCGTTGGTCAGCCCGTCGGAGGACGTGTGGTTGTTGATCGTCACCCCCATCTGGGCGTGGGTGGCCGCCTCGCCCTTCGCGAGCTGCTCGACGACCGGCTTGAGCTGGTTGACGGGGATCGCGAAGCCGAGACCGATCGAGCCGGACTGCCCGCCGGCACCGCCGAGGGAGGCGATCGCCGAGTTGAGCCCGATCAGCCGGCCGGACAGGTCGACCAGCGGGCCGCCGGAGTTGCCCGGGTTGATCGGGGCGTCGGTCTGCAGCGCGTTGATCGTGGTGGCGGTCGGCTGCTGCCCCGACTCCTGCTCGCCGCTGCTGCTCACCGGGCGGTTCAGGGCCGAGACGATGCCCTGGGTCACCGTGCCGCTCAGGCCCAGCGGGGAGCCCAGGGCGACGACCGTCTGGCCGACCCGCAGCGTCGAGGAGTCGCCCAGGTTGATCGCCTGCAGCTGCCGGTCGGTGTCGGCCCGGATCACCGCCAGGTCGGTCACCTCGTCACGGCCGACGATCTCCGCCGGCGCGGTGGTGCCGTCGCTGAAGCTGACGACGATCGACCCGCCGTCCGCTGCCGCCTCGACGACGTGGTTGTTCGTGACGATGGTGCCGTCGGAGTTGATGATCGCGCCGGACCCGGTGCCGCCGGTCTGCCCGGAGCGGACCGAGATCTGCACCACGCTCGGGGTCACCGACGCGGCGACCGCCACCACCTGGGTCTGGGTGTCGGACGTGTCGGCCGCCTGCACCACCGGCGCGGTGAGCGGCGCGGAGGCGCTGCTGGGGGAGTCGTTCTGCTCGGCCAGCAGGTAACCCACGCCGCCGCCGGCGCTGCCGCCGATCAGGCCGGCAGCGAGCAGCGCGGCCACACCCGAGGTCAGGCCCCGACGCTGTCGCCGCGGGCGCTCGGCCACCGCGACCGGGGCCCCGCCGGAGTCGTGCCCCGCGCGCTGGTCACCGGAGGTGTCCGGCGAGCCCCAGGGGGAGTCCGGCCGCCGGTCGTCCCGCTCGGTGAACGAGGGGTAGGAGTCCGACGGCGGCGGCTGGTCGCCGAAGGCGCGGCTGGGGTGCTGCTGGTCGCCGAAGGCGCGGGTGGGGTGCTGCTGGTCGTCGAAGGAGGTCGTGGGGTGCTCGTCGCCGGAGGCGCGGGTGGGGTGCTCGTCGCCGCGGGTGGGCCGGCCGGTGCCGCTGCCGTACTGATCGCTCATGCGTCCAGCTTTCCCTGCTTCGCTGAGGACGCGCTGAACGGACGCCATGAGCTCGTCGAGAACCGCGCCCGCCCGCTACGGCGTGCGGGAGCGTCAGGCCCGTTCGGCCCGGCCCTCGCCGCCGCCGTCCGAACCGGGGAACACCAGACTGAACCTGGCCCCACCGCCGGGCGCCCGCTCGGCCCGGACGCTCCCGCCGTGGTTGTCGACCACCTGGCGCACGATCGACAGGCCGAGCCCCGTGCCGGGCGTGGACCGGGCGGAGTCGGCGCGGTAGAAGCGGTCGAACACGCGCGGCAGGTCGGCGGCGGCGATGCCCGGGCCCGAGTCGGTGACCCGGACGACCCCGCGCCGCAGCTCGACGCGGACGGTCCCGCCCGGCGGCGTCCACTTCGCCGCGTTGTCCAGCACGTTGACCACGGCCCGCTCCAGCAGCGCCGGGTTGCCGCGCATGGTCCACGGCTCGAGATCGGCGGAGATCGCCAGCCCGGGTGCCCGCCGGCGGACCCGCTGCACCGACCGGTCGACCACGTCGGCCAGGTCGACGTCGACCGCCTCGGCGTTCTCGTCCCGCGACAGCTGGACGAGGTCGTTGACCAGCCCGGACAGCTCCTCGGCCTGCGCGCGCAGGTCGGCGAGCATCTCGGCGCGGTCAGCGGGGTCCAGGACCGGCGCGTCCTCGGGCACGGGTTCTCCCGCCCGCACGGCCCGGTCGTGCTCGGCTTCGGTCCGGTCCACCTGCAACAGCAGGTCCAGGTTCGTCCGCATGCTGGTCAGCGGGGTGCGCAGCTCGTGCCCCGCGTCGGCGACCAGGCGCCGTTCCCGGTCCCGCGACTCGGCGATCGCGCCCAGCATCCGGTTGAACGAGTCGGCCAGCCGGGAGACCTCGTCGTGGCGCCGGGCCGGTGAGATCACCAGGGGCTCCAGCCGGGTCGTCCGGGCGACCTGCTCCACCGCGGTCGTCAGCTCGGTGACCGGACGCAGCCCGGCCCGGGCGACGCTGTACCCGGCCATCCCGCCGACGACCACGCCGGCCACGCCGATGCCGCCGAGGACCAGGGCGAAGGTCCGCAGCGTCTGCTGTGTCTCCACGATCGACCGGCCGAAGACCAGCGCGATGCCCGTCTGGCCGGGGATGTCGACCGCGGTCACCCGGTAGTCCACGCCGTCGACGCGCGCCGACCGCAGCGTCCGCGAGGCCGTACCGAGGGCCACCCGCTGCTCGACGCCGCTGACCAGCCCGTCGCCGCCGTCGGTGAGCACTGTCTGCCGCAGCCCCCCGGCGGTGCGCTGGACCAGCGCGAGCTGGAAGCTGGGCGTGCCCGCGGCGACGACCGCCAACGCCGCGTTGATCTGCTCCAGGTCACCTCCGGCCTTGGCGATGGTCTGCGCGCTGCCGACGAGCGAGGTGTCCAGCTCGTCGTACAGCTGTGCGCGGAGCACCAGGTAGGAGGTGAGAGCGGCCAGCGCCACGGCCAGCCCCACCGCCACCGCGGTCAGCACCGTGAGCCGGGTCCGCAGGTCCAACCGGCCCCGCCGGCGACGCGTGCGCCCGGCGACCGGGTGGGGGAGCGGGGCCGCGCCCGGGACAGCGGGGCCGGGCGTGGTCGCCGGCGCGTCCCGGGGAACGTCGCGCAGCACCGGAGAGGTCACGGCGGGCCCTCGCGCAGCACGTACCCGACGCCGCGGACGGTGTGGATCAGCCGGGGCTCGTCCTCGGCCTCGGTCTTGCGCCGCAGGTAGCCGACGTACACCTCGAGGGAGTTCGCGGTGGTGGCGAAGTCGAACCCCCAGACCTCCTCCAGGATCCGCTCCCGGGTGAGCACCGTCCGGGGGTGGCGCAGGAACATCTCGAGCAGCGCGAACTCGGTCCGGGTCAGCCGGACCGGTCGGCCGCCGCGGGTCACCTCCCGCGTCGCGGGGTCCAGCGTCAGGTCGGCGAACGCCAGTGTCGGGTCGGCGGCCGGCGCCGGAGCGGTCCGCCGCCGCAGCAGGGCGCGCAGCCGGGCGACCAGCTCGGCGAGCGCGAACGGCTTCGTCAGGTAGTCGTCGGCGCCCGCGTCGAGACCGGCGACGCGGTCGGCGACGGCGTCGCGCGCGGTGAGCGCGAGGATCGGCAGGTCGTCGCCGCCCGCGCGGAGGATCCGGCAGACCTCCAGGCCGTTGACCCGCGGCATCATCACGTCGAGGACCAGCGCGTCCGGCCGCGAGCGGTGCAGCTGGGCGAGCGCGTCCGCGCCGTCGACCGCCACGGTGACGTCGAACCCGTTGAACGCCAGCGACCGGCGCAGCGACTCGCGCACGCTGCGGTCGTCCTCGGCCACCAGCACCTTCGGTGCCTGGCGGTTCCCCGGGCCACCGGCACCGGGCCCCAGGGGACGCCCCCGCCCGCCGGCCGGGGGGGTCGGACCGCTGCGCGGGACGCTCACCGGGCCAGTGTCGTCCGGTCCCGCCGTCCCGGCTGGGGACGGAAACCGCCACGAGTGGGCACCGGGCCCGGCCGGGGCGTGCCGGCCCCGTCGTCCGGGCCGGCGACCCACCAGCACAGGTCACGGTTCGGCAACGGTGCGTCTCGCGTGGACAGGTGCGGATCTTGGTCGCTAGTGTGACTCCTTGTAGTCAAGCAAACACGAGTCGTGTCATCCGTTCGCGGGTGCCGCCGCTGTCCTCCGGGGCAGGTCGCACTCCGCCCGACGGCGAGCGCGTCCGCCCGAGGAGCGGTGGAGGCACCCGGAGAGCGCCTGAGCGGCGGATCCGGGCGCGTTCGCCCGCGTCCCCTGGCCGTCCGGAGGAGAACGACATGGCTGTAACGCGAGTGCGCAACGCCCCCGCCGTCGACTACACGTGGCAGGAGAACGCGGCCTGCCTCGGCACGAGCGGTGAGCTGTTCCTGGGTCCCGACGACGAACGTCCCCGCGAGCGGACCCGCCGGGAAGCACTGGCGATCGTGCTGTGCACCAGCTGTCCGGTGCGTCGCGACTGCCTCGAGCACGCCCTGACCGTGCCTGAGCGGCACGGGGTGTGGGGCGGCACGACACCCGGCGAGCGGGCCGACATGCGCCCGGCCGCCTACTACCTCGCCGAGGCCTGACCGCGGGGCTACCCTCACCGACGCGGGCGCGACCGAGCCCCCGCGGACCGGCCGGGTCGGTCGCCCCGGGCCGGTGGAGGGCAGGGAAGCGTGCCGATCGTCGTCGCCTACACGCCGAAGCCGGAGGGCCGCGCTGCCCTGCGGACGGCCGCCGCCGAAGCCGGTCTGCGCTCGGTCGACCTGGTGGTCGTCATCGCCATCCGGGTGCCCAGCGGTTCCGGTTCGGAGTCCGGCGGCGTCGACCCGGCCTCGGTCAGTGACGAGGCGATCGGGCGCGTGCTCGGCACCGGCGCGCCGGCGTACTCGGTGCTGCGGTTCGCCGACAGCATGGACCCGGCCGACGACATCGTCACCGCGGCGGACGAGACCCGCGCGGAGGCGATCGTCATCGGTCTGCGGCGTCGCTCACCGGTCGGGAAGCTGATCCTCGGCTCGACCGCCCAGCGGATCCTGCTCGACGCGTCGTGCCCGGTGATCGCCGTCAAGGCGGACGCCGAGGACGAGGCCGCGCCGGCCCGGTCCTGACCCGTCCGGGGCCGGGGCAGCGTGGTGGACACCCCCCGCGCACGTCCCGGGACAGGCTGTGCAGGGTCTGCGACGAGTGCCCATCGGGGCCCGGCGCGTCGGTCGGTGCCCGACAGGTCAACACCGGCCGTGTCACAATCGAGCAGTCGGCCAGGGGGAACTGCCCGGCGGACGGAAGGCTCCCCCGAGCCACCCGCCGCCCGATCCCACCAGCTCGGCGGTGACCCGGCCACCCTGCTCCGGTACCAGACCCGTGTTCCGTCGAAAGGTGCTCCGTGTCGTCCCACGCCACTCCCGAGGACCAGCGCCCCGTCCAGCCGGTCGCGCGGCCCCGTCGGCGGACGCTTGCCGCGTCCGGGCGGACCGCTGTCGCTGTCGCCAAGCTGTCCGACGAGGACCTGGTACCAGACGGGGAACGGGCGGAGACGCACACGCGTTCCCGGACGGCCGTCGAGCCCACCGGCCACCAGGCGCCGGTGAACGGGACGGCGACCAACGGCACGGAGCCGGCTGCGGGTGCCGACGGCGCAGCGGCGACCGAGTCCGCGGCGGCGCCGGCCGTGAAGACCCGGACCCGCACTGCCGCCAAGGCGCCGGGTGCGAAGACGTCCAGCGCCAAGACGGCGGGCACGAAGACAGCGGA
>CAXTBU010000018.1:22903-45872 GCA_964242885.1 uncultured Actinomycetales bacterium | reverse complement strand
CGGCCGGCCGGGCCGAGGGGGCCGGCGGGGTCGAGGGGGCCGGCCGGGTCGACGGGGCCGGCCGGGTCGACCGGGTGGGCCGGGATCCCCGCCGCGATCCGCCGCAGGCACCCGCGGGCGACCGCCACGTCCGCGGCGGTCGTCGGGGCGGCGGAGAACCGCGCCCGCTGGTACACGTGCAGCAGGGTGTCCAGGTCCCCACCGGCGGCTGCCACCGTGTGCCGGCGCAGCAGCTCGGCCGTGAACTCGGTGGCCGTCTGCGCGGCCGCCCGGGGCGTCCCGGTCGCCGCGGCAGCCGCCTCCAGGTCCAGCCAGCAGGCGATCACCGCGTTGCCGGGCGGCCCGGCGTCCTCGGCGAGCGCGTCCGCCGCGGCGTCGATCCGGGTGCGCAGCTCGCCGCCCACGTCCCCGGCGCCGAACGTGCCGGTCTCCGCGCCCGGGCGGACTCCGGTCAGCCGGCGCAGGAAGGCCAGCCCCGCCCGCAGGACCCGCACCAGGCCGCGGGCCGCCAGCGCGAGCACGAGCAGGGCGACCAGGACCCCGACCACCGTCAGCGCGGTGACCAGCCACTCCGGCAGCTCGGCGGGCGGCCGGGGCTCGGCGGCCGTCGTCGGCGCCGCGGTGAGCGTTCCGACCGGCGCGACCGGCCGCTCGACCCGGTCCGAGGGCGGCCCGTTCCCGACGACCACCGGCCGCGACCGCGCGGCGGCGACGACCGCCAGGAGCAGCACGAACCCGCCGACGGCGCCGGCCAGCAGGACGCCGCGACGGGCCAGCAGGGTCTGCAACGCCCCGCTGCGCCGCAGGCCGGTCAGCCGCGTCCGCGCTGGCTGCGGTAGCGCGCGATCAGGGCCGCAGTGGAGGAGTCCTGGTCGGCCGCGGACCCGGTGACGCCCTCCCCGACCAGCAGCGGGGTCAGCTCGTTGGCCATCGCCTTGCCCAGTTCGACGCCCCACTGGTCGAAGCTGTCGACGCCCCAGACGATGCCCTCGACGAAGGTGACGTGCTCGTACAGCGCGATCAGCTGACCGACGACGGACGGGGTCAGCCGGTCGGCCAGGATCGTCGTGCTCGGGCGGTTGCCGGGCATCACCTTGTGCGGGACGACGGCGGCGGCGGTGCCCTCGGCGGCGACCTCGTCCGCGGTCTTGCCGAACGCGAGCACCGAGGTCTGGGCGAAGTAGTTCGCCATGAACAGGTCGTGCATGCCCGGGTTCGCCGGGTCCGGGCTCAGGTCGACCTCCGGGTTGGCGAAGCCGATGAAGTCGGCCGGCACCAGCCGGGTGCCCTGGTGCAGCAGCTGGTAGAACGCGTGCTGGCCGTTCGTGCCCGGCTCGCCCCAGAAGATCAGCCCGGTGTCGGTGGTCACCGGCGTCCCGTCCCGGCGGACCGACTTGCCGTTGGACTCCATCGTCAGCTGCTGCAGGTAGGCCGGGAACCGGTGCAGGTACTGGCTGTACGGCAGCACCGCGTGGGTCTGCACGTCGAAGAACGCCGAGTACCAGACGTCGAGCAGCCCGAGCAGCACCGGGACGTTCTTCTCCAGCGGGGTGCTCCGGACGTGCTCGTCGACAGCGTGGAAGCCGGCGAGGAACTCACCGAAGTCGGTCCGGCCGACCGCCAGCATCACGGACAGCCCGATGGCGGCGTCGACCGAGTACCGGCCGCCCACCCAGTCCCAGAACCCGAACATGTTCGCGGTGTCGATGCCGAAGTCGGAAACCCGCTGGGCGTTCGTGGACACCGCGACGAAGTGGTGGGACACCGCGTCGTCGCCGGCGGCATCACCGAGCCCGGCCAGCAGCCAGTCGCGGGCCGCCCGGGCGTTGGTCAGCGTCTCCAGCGTGCCGAAGGTCTTCGAGGCGACGATGAACAGCGTCGTCGCGGGGTCGAGGTCCGACACGGTCTCGGTCAGGTCGGCCGGGTCGATGTTGGACACGAACCGGCAGCTGATGCCCGCGGTGGCCCGGGACTTCAGGGCCTCGTAGACCATCACCGGGCCGAGGTCGGATCCGCCGATCCCGATGTTGACGACGGTCTGGATGCGCTGACCGGTGGCACCGGTGAACTCCCCGGACCTGACCCGGTCGGTGAAGTCCCCCATCCGGCCCAGCACCTGGTGGACCTCGGCGACCACGTCGGAGCCGTCGACCTCGAGCGAGGCGTCGGCGGGGGCGCGCAGCGCGGTGTGCAGCACCGCCCGGTCCTCGCTGGTGTTGATGTGCTGCCCGGTGAACATGGCCTCTATCGCCTCCGGCAGCCCGGCGGCCCGCGCGACCGCCGTCAGGAGGGGGACGGTCTCGGCGGTGATGCGGTGCTTGGAGTAGTCGACGTAGAGGTCGCCGGCCTGGGCGGTGAGGTCACCACCGCGTTCCGGCTCCGCGGCGAACAGCTCACGCAGGTGCTGCGGGCGGACCTTCTCGGCGTGCGCGGCGAGTGCGGACCACTCTGGGCTGGCGGTGATGTCGTCCATGCCCCGATCCTCCCCCGCGACCGGGGTCCGGTCACCTCGCGGGGACGCCGGCCGGGCGGGCGGGCACTGCAGGCCGCCCACAGTCGCCCTTGCCGAACCGCCCCGGCGACGCATTGCATCTATATCGTGACCGTGAGTAGTTGAGCCCTCCGACACGCCCGACCCGTGCGAGTTCCCGGCAAGCCCAGAGACGAGGAGACCCGAGTGGCCCGATCGTCGACCGGCTGCGCCCGACAGCCGGCCGCTGATCCCGGGGAACCCGAACCGGGGCGCCGGGCCGGGACCGCGGCCACGACCGGCGCTGCCGGGGACACCGGCATGCCGGCAGCGCTCACCTTCGAGGACGCCTCGGCGCAGATCCTCGACTTCCTGAAGCGGAACATCCCACTGGGCTCGTGGTCGGTGACCCGCTACGACGGGACCCGCCAGGTCCAGCTGGCGATCCGCGACGACGCCTACGGCAAGGTCGCCGGCGACTGGCACCTGTGGTCCGACTCGTTCTGCCGGCACGCCGTGGCGGGGGTCGCCCCCCAGATCGCCCCCGACGCGATGGCCGTCCCGGAGTACGCGGCGAGCGCGCTCAACGCCACCATGCGGATCGGGGCCTACATCGGCATCCCGATCACCGACGGGGACGGGCAGCTGTTCGGGACGCTGTGTGGACTGGACGCGCAGCCGCGCAGCCGGGCGCTGTTCGCCCACGCCCCGCTGCTGCGCCTGCTGGCGTCGCTGCTCAGCCAGATCCTGCGGACCGACGCCCTGCGGGCCAGCGCCGTCGAGCACGAGTCCCGGCTGCACTGGCAGGCCTTCCACGACCAGCTGACCGGGCTGCCGAACCGGTCACTGTTCCTGGAGCGGTTCGGCCATGCCGCAGACGTGCACACCCGGGACGGCCGGCCGCTGGCCGTGCTCGCGTTCGACCTCGACGACTTCAAGGCCGTCAACGAGAGCCTCGGGCAGGCGGCCGGTGACGCGCTGCTCGGACTGGTCGCGAGGCGAGTGCAGCGCCAGGTGCGGACCGGTGACACCCTCGCCCGGCTCAGCGGCGACGAGTTCGCGGTGCTGCTCGAGGACGGGGCGGACCCGCTGCCCCTCGCCCACCGGCTGCTCGGGTCGCTGACCCGCCCGTTCCGCCTCGGGCGGCAGTCGGTCACCGTCCGGGCGAGTCTCGGCGTCGCCTGCGCGACGCCGACCAGGACCACGCCGGTGCACGCGCTGCTGGCCGAGGCTGACACGGCGCTGTACGTCGCGAAGAGCCGCGGCAAGGGCGGGGTGGCCGTGTTCGACGCGTCGATGACGCTGCCGGCGGTCCGCGACCTGCAGCTGCGCGACCCCCTGGAGAAGGCGATCGAGCGGGGCGCCGTCCGGCCGGCCTTCCAGCCGATCGTCGAGCTGGCGTCCGGCCGGGTCACCGCCTTCGAGGCGCTCGCCCGGTGGGACCTGGCGGGTACCGCGGTACCGCCCGACCAGTTCATCCCGGTCGCCGCCCGGACCGGTCTGCTGCACGGGCTGACCGATTCGATGCTCGACCAGGTCGGCGCCCAGCTGGCCAGCTGGTCGCGCCGGTACGGCGACGACCACCTCACCGCCGCGGTGAACATCCCGCCGAGCCTGGTGGTCGACACCGCGTTCCCGGACCGGGTCGGTGCCTGCATCGCCCGGCACGCGCTGCGCCCCGGGCAGCTGGTGCTGGAGCTGACCGAGGACGCGCTGCTCACCGACTTCGACACCGCCCAGCGGGTGACCCGTCGGCTCCGCAGTGTCGGGGCCGTCCTGTCCCTGGACGACTTCGGCAGCGGCGCCTCCTCCCTGCTCCACCTGCAGCGGGTCCCGCTGACCTCGATGAAGGTCGACCGGTCGTTCGCCGTCGACCTGGACAGCGACCCCGGAGCCGAGCGGTTCATGCGTGCCCTGCTCCACCTCGGTGGGGACATGGGCCTGCAGGT
This sequence comes from uncultured Actinomycetales bacterium, assembly GCA_964242885.1. Taxonomy (GTDB): domain Bacteria; phylum Actinomycetota; class Actinomycetes; order CAXTBU01; family CAXTBU01; genus CAXTBU01. The sequence continues at coordinate 41,453 of CAXTBU010000018.1, read as the reverse complement.
GGTCGTCGAGGGCATCGAACGACCCTCGCAGGCCGCCGTGCTGCGCCGCCTGGGCTGCACCCACGTCCAGGGCTACCTGTTCGGTCGGCCCTCGACGGCCGCCGACATCGACCAGTTGCTGGACCGCGGCGAGCTGGTCCTGGTCTGACGGCTCCGGTCGCTACCGTTCGGTCCCGAGGGTCGACGGGGAGTTCACGGAACGGAGCGCCATGATGTCGGGGACGCGCTCGGGAGAGCGCACGGTGCGACGCGCCGTGGTGACCGGCGGTGCGGGCTTCCTCGGCAGTCACCTCTGCGAGTTCCTGCTGGCCGACGGCGTCGAGGTCGTCTGCCTGGACAGCTTCCTCACCGGCAGTCCGGACAACGTCGCGCACCTGGTCGGTGATCCCCGGTTCCACCTCGTCCGCTGCGACATCACCGAGTACGTCCACGTACCCGGCCCGGTTGACCTGGTGCTGCACTTCGCCTCACCCGCCTCGCCGGTCGACTACCTGCAACTGCCGCTGGAGACGCTCAAGGTCGGCGCGATCGGCACGCTGCACGCTCTCGGCCTGGCCAAGGACAAGGGCGCCCGCTTCCTGCTGGCGTCGACCTCGGAGGTCTACGGCGACCCGCTGGTGCACCCGCAGACCGAGGACTACTGGGGCAACGTCAACCCGATCGGGCCGCGCGGGGTGTACGACGAGGCCAAGCGGTACGCGGAGGCGTTGACCACCGCCTACCGGACGTCGGAGGGCGTGGACACCGCGATCGTGCGGATCTTCAACACCTTCGGTCCCCGGATGCGGCCCTACGACGGGCGGGCGATCCCCACGTTCATCCGGCAGGCGCTGGCCGGGCAGCCGGTGACCGTGGCCGGCGACGGCAAGCAGACCCGGTCGGTCTGCTACGTCGAGGACCTGGTCGCCGGCATCCTGGCGCTGGCCCGCAGCCGGCACACCGGCCCGGTCAACATCGGCAACCCCAACGAGCTCACCGTGCTGCAGATCGCCGACGACGTCGTCGCCGCGACCGGGTCCTCGTCGGCCGTGGAGTTCGTCGGGCGCCCGGTCGACGACCCCCAGGTGCGCCGCCCGGACACCACCCTGGCCACCCAGCTGCTCGGCTGGTCCCCCCGGGTCGACTGGCTCGACGGGCTGTCGCGGACCGTCGACTGGTTCCGGACCCAGGGTCGGTCCCCGGACCGGTTCCGGTCCGCGGACGCCGGTCGTGGGGACCCGCGCTGAGCGGTTGGATCGGGGCATGGAATTCCGCTACCTGGGCAACTCAGGGTTCAAGATCTCCGAGATCACCTACGGCAACTGGCTGACGCACGGATCGCAGGTGGAGAACGACGTCGCGACGCAGTGCGTCCACGCCGCCCTCGACGCCGGGATCACCACGTTCGACACGGCCGACGTCTACGCCAACACCAAGGCCGAGACGGTCCTCGGCGAGGCCCTGAAGGGCCAGCGCCGGGAGTCGCTGGAGATCTTCACCAAGGTCTTCGGGCCGACCGGGCCCAAGGGCCACAACGACACCGGGCTGTCGCGCAAGCACATCCTGGACTCGGTGAACGCCTCGCTCACCCGGCTGCAGACCGACTACATCGACCTCTACCAGGCCCACCGCTTCGACGTGGAGACCCCGCTGGAGGAGACGATGCAGGCGTTCGCCGACATCGTCCGCGCCGGCAAGGTGCTCTACATCGGCGTCAGCGAGTGGACCGCGGACCAGCTGCGGGCCGGGCACGCGCTGGCCACCCAGCTCGGCGTCCAGCTGATCTCCAACCAGCCCGAGTACTCGATGCTGTTCCGGGTCATCGACGAGCAGGTGGTGCCGGCCTCCCACGAGCTCGGGGTCAGCCAGGTCGTCTGGTCCCCGATCGCCCAGGGCGTGCTGACCGGCAAGTACCTTCCCGGCCAGCAGCCGCCGGAGGGCACGCGCGCCACGGACGAGAAGGGCGGCGCGGCGATGATCAAGCGCTGGATGAGCGACGACGTCCTGACCCGCGTCCAGCAGCTCAAGCCCATCGCTGAGTCCCTCGACCTGTCACTGGCCCAGCTGGCCATCGCCTGGACGCTGCAGAACGACAACGTGGCCACAGCGATCATCGGTGCGTCCCGGCCGGCGCAGGTGCACGAGAACGTGGTCGCGGCCGGCGTCACGATCCCGGCCGACGCGATGGCGCGGATCGACGAGGTCCTCGGCGACGCCGTCATCAGCGACCCGTCGCTCACGGCGGGCCGCTCGCCGACCACCCGCGAGGCCTGAGCTCGCAGTCCTCCCGGTCCTCGCAGTCCTCCCGGTCCTCGCAGTCCGCGCGGTCCTCCCAGTCCTCGCCGTCCGGCGGTGGCGCCTGCCAACCAGGTGGGTGCCACCGCGGGTGACCGTCGGGCGCGACGACCACCGTCCACGCCGTCGCGTGGACGACGCGGTGGTGGTGTCCGCAGAGCAGGACCAGATTCCCGAGAGCGGTGCTCCCACCGTCCCCCCAGTGGCGGATGTGGTGGGCGTCGGACCAGCTCGGTGGCCGCCCGCAGCCGGGAAAGGCGCAGCCGCCGTCCCGCAGCACCAGCGCCCGGCGGATCCCGGCCGGAACGACCCGGGTCTCGCGGCCGATGTCCAGCGGCTGACCGGTGCTGCCGAGCACGGCCGGCAGGATCCCCGCGTCGCAGGCCATCCGGCGTACCTCGCCGGCCGAGAGCGCTGCCCCGTCGACCGTCGTCCCGGCGCCGACGGCCGCCCGCAGGCGCTGCACGTCGATGGTGACGACCACCTGCGGCCGGTGCCCTCCGGTGTCCGGCAGGTCGTTGCCGGCGAGCGCCAGCCGGGCGAGCTCGACCAGGGCGTCCGCGCGGCGCTGGCCCGCCGTCCGCTGGTCGCGTGCTGCGGTCGGGACCTCGTCGGCGGTCCCGGTGCCGGGATCCGCCGCTGCGTCCCACGGGTCATCGATCCGGGCGGGGTCTGGCTTGGCCAGCGAGTCCAGCGCCGTCGTCAGCACCATCGCGTCTGCGGTCGGCAGCACGAACCGGCCGCGGACCTGACCGTCGACGGGTGAAGCGATCACCGCCTCCCGCAGGCCGTACGCGCGCTGCTCGGCACGTCGCAGCTGGTCGGCCAGCACCGCGTCGCCCCGCTCGGGATCCACCAGGGCGACCAGGTGCTCGGTGAGCCGGCGCAGGTGGGCGGGGGCGAACTCCCGGGCGGAAGTCCGCACGACGGTGACCGCCGCGGTCCGCAGATCGGCCGGCAGGTCGTCCGGCAGAGACGCGACGGCCGCGGCGCCGACCACCCCCTGCTCCACCGGGACCACTCCGCAGCGCACGTCCGCGACCAGCGGTGCGGTGACCGGATCCGCGCTGGCCGCGGAGAACGTCGTCGCCGCTGCGACCATCCGGCCCGCGGCGCCCGGGTCGATGTGCAGCAGGCCGGCCAGCCACGCGCGGTCGGAGGTCGCGCCCGCGTCGGCGGCCCGGTTGCGGCGCCGACCCTCCGCGACCAGGTCCAGTGCCCGAGAGCGGAGCCGATCGGCGGCCTGCACCAGTCCTACCAGCAGGGCGTCCACCTCGCGGTCGCCGAGGGACCACAACCCGGGGTCGTCGACTTCGTCGAGCGCGGCCACGACATCGCCGAGCACCCGCTGCACGGGGTGCAGCAGGTCGTGCCCGGTGTCGATCGACATGCCACTGACGCTACGGACACCCACCGACAGAACAGGAGATCACTGCTCGCACGCGACGCATCGCTGAGGGTGTGGCACGACGCCCCGTGTGACGCCGCTTTGTCGTGAGCACGTCGTGCGGCAGAGGGTCAGCGGGCGCTCGGCTGGGACAGCTGGAAACGTGTCGGGCGGCAGCCTCGGAGCTGGGATGCCTGCTCACCGGTGAGAACCTCCTGGGCGACGAGGCGTCCGACGACGGGGGCCAGCGTCACTCCCGAGTGCATGACGGCCAGGTAGACGCCGCGCACGCCGGGAAGCGGACCGACGACCGGCGCGCCGTCGACCGGCATCGGCCGCACGCCGATCCGGGAACTGCGCAGCCCAACGGTCTCGGTGCCGGTGAAGGTCTCCCTGACCGTGGCCAGGACCTGCGTGCCCGTCGCGTGCAGATCGCGGTGACTCGCCGGGGCTCCCGCGCCGCCGGTGGCCAGCAGTTCCCCGGCACGACCCTGGCGTACCTCCAGGCCCGGGCTGGCGACCAGGGTGCGGACCACGTCGTCGGGCGCGTCGAGGCGCACCAGCACCGCGGCCGACGGTGCGACCGGCACGGCGAACCCCAGCGGCGCGCACAGCAACGGGACCCCGGCGCCGGCGGCCAGCACCACGGTCTCCGCGGGCAGGAAGCCGGCCGACGTGTCGACCCCGGTCGCCCTCCCGTCAGGGGCGCGCACCGCCGTGGCGCCGACCCCGGTGCGGACGTCGCAACCGGAGGCGCGCGCTGCCTCCACCAGGGCCTCGGTGACAGCCACCGGGTCCACGGCCGCGTCGCTGGTGGTGGAGACGGCCCGCGCCGGTGGTCGGCGCAGGTTCGGTTCCAGGTCGGCGACCCCGGCCGCGTCCAGGGCGCGCACGTCGTCGGCGGCGCCCTGCCGGGTCGACGGCGCCGCCGGCCACGGGGCCGGAGCGGGCCAGGACACCGATCCCGTCCACCGCACCCGGACACCCGGGACGTCGGCCTCCAACGTCCGGTACGCGTCCAGCGCACCCGCGTGCAGGTCCGCCGCGCCGACCGGCACGTCGCCGTGGACACCGATCCAGGCGAAGGACTCAGCCGTGGCGCCTGACCCGGGCAGTGACGTGTCGATGAGGGTGACAGCCGCCCCGCGGCGCGCCGTCTCGTAGGCGATCGCCGCGCCGACGATGCCCGCGCCGACGATCACGACGGCATCCGTCACCTGCGGCTCCTCCCCGTTCGTCCCAGTGTGCGGTGCTCTGTGCGGCTACCCCAGGTTCTGACAAGGACGCTTGACATGTGTCAGCGTCCGGTGCACGCTCAGGGTCATGACAAGCTCCCTTGACACACGAGAGCCGAGCAGTGGCGACCGGGCCCGTTCGCGGGCCTACCTCCGGGACTTCTGGCCCGGCATGGTCGGCTACGGCCTCGCCCTCGCGGCCGTCGCGGCCTGGGGGGACCTCGACGGGTCCAGCGGTTGGCGCTTCGTCTGGGCCGCTCTTCCGGTGCTGCCGGCGCTGTTGGTCATCCGGGCCGTCGCCCGCCACCTGCACCGGATCGACGACTACCAGCGGACGCTGCTGCTGCAGGGTCTCGCCGTCGGCTTCGGCACGGCGATGGTCGCGGCGGTCACCCTCGGATTCCTCGGGATCGCCGGGCTCGGGATGGGCGTGGCCGGCTGGGTGGTGTACGCCGCCGGGATGGGCGGCTGGGTCGTCGGCACGGCGCTGGTGCACCGGCGGTGAGGAACGAGCTGCGGACGCTGCGGGAGGAGCGGGGGTGGAGCCAGGGCGTGCTGGCGGACCGGCTCGACGTGTCCCGCCAGACGGTCAACGCCCTGGAGAACGGCCGCTACGACCCCAGCCTTCCGCTCGCGTTCCGGGTCGGCCGCCTCTTCGGGCAGCCGATCGAGGCGATCTTCCATCCCGACGACGGGGACGACGACCCGATCGAGCCGGGCGAGGCCGCGCCGGGTGCGCGCAGCCGGACGGCGGCCCGTCGCTGAGGCGCTGGGTCGCTGATCCGCCCGTCAGCCTGCGGGGACGGTCGGCTCGGCGCGGAACTCGGCGTCGAGGCGGGCCAACGTCGCCGTCGTCGAGCGTCCGGGCAGGAACGGGAGCACGACGACCCGCCCACCCCACGCGCGGACGTCCGGTGTCTCCGGCATGGTGTCCGGGTCGTAGTCACCGCCCTTGACCCAGACGTCCGGGCGCAACCCGGCCAGCGCGACGCGCGGGTCGTTCTCGTGGAACACCGCCACGGCGTCGACCGACGACAGCGCCGAGAGCACTGCTCGCCGATCGGCGAGGGGGTTGACCGGGCGCGCGGGACCCTTCAGCCGCCGCACCGAGTCGTCGGAGTTGACCAGCACCACCAGCACGTCGCCGAGTGCCCGCGCCGAGGCCAGGTAGCCGACGTGACCCGCGTGCAGGACGTCGAACACGCCGCCGGTCGCGACGACCGTCCCACCGGCGGCCCGGACCCGCTGGACCACGGACGCCGCGTCGTCCGCGCTGTCGAGAGCATCGCTTCCAAGGGTCGGGTCCGGGCCGCCGAGGTCGACCGGCCCGTCGTCGCCGTGGGAGTGCCGGAACTGCGCGCCGACGCCGTCGACCCAGGCAGCCGAGTCGGCGACGGCCCTGGTGAGGGCGGCCCGCAAGGCGACACCGGCGGCCAGGTCGAGGGCCAGCGATGCGGCGAACCGGTCTCCCGCTCCGCACGGGTCCCCGTGCGCGACGAGCGGCGGCGGGATCGTCAGGTCCCCGTCGTCGGTCACGACCGTGGCGCCACCGGCCCCCGTGGTGACGCAGACGGCGGCTGCCCGCCAGGCCCGGCGGAGCACCGCTCCCAGCTGGGCGGCGCTTGCCCCGTCCGCCGGCGCACCGTCGAGTGAGGCCGCAGCCCGACGCGCCTCGGCGAGGTTCGGCGTCACGACGGCGACGCCCGGGACCGGGGCCCCACCGCGGGGATGCGGATCCCACACGACGGTCCGCTCCCGCGCCGCCTGCGCCAGCAGCCGGCGCAGGTCCGGGTCCCGGGTCGTCCCCGCGCCGTAGTCCGAGACCAGCACGACGTCGGCATCGGCGAGCAGCGCTCGCACCGCGACCAGCTCGGCCGGGGTCGGGCCGAGCGGCCGCCCCGAGCCGCCGGTGTCCAGCCGCAGCATCGCCCGGTCGTGGGCGAACAGGCGCGCCTTGACCCGGGTGCCGCCCTCGTGGGCGAGCGGCAGCAGATCCACCCGGCGGTGCAGCGCATCGGCCAGCGCTCGGCCCGGCGGGTCGGTGGCCACCGGGGCCACCAGCGTGACGTGCACCCCCGGCGCCCCGCACAGCAGCGCGGTCAGCCCGGCACCGCCCGGTGTCTGGCTGACCGTCTCGACCGCGAGCACCGGGGCGCCCATGTCCGGGCTCACCCGGTTCGACGTCCCGACCACGTCGCGGTCGAGCACCACGTCGCCGACCACCACGATCGACAGCTCGCCGCCCCCGCGCCGGGGTCGCGTGCCGGCGGGGTCGCGCGGCACCACCCGCGCGGGACCGCGACGACCGGCGGGGAGTCCGTCGCTCACGCGGTCTCGCGCTGGTCGTGTGCCGCCGGGGTCGGCACCCCGACGGTGTCGCCGAGGTCGTCCTCCGGCCCGTCGACCGCGTCGAACGGCACGCCGCCGGCATCGAACGGCACGCCGCCGGCGGCGACCCGGCTGGCCGGTCCGATGCGCCCGGAACCACGAGTGGCGGGGCCCTCGCCGCGGGCCGCCGCGAGGACGACGCCGTCATACGCGGCCTCGGTGTCGGCGGCGATCCGCGCGGTGTCGTACCGCAGCGACCGGCGGCGGGCGGCCGCACCCAACCGCTCCCGGAGCGCCGGGTCCGCCGCCAGCCGGCGCACGGCTGCGGCCAGCGCGGCGGGGTCCCGCGGCGGCACGAGCAGGCCGTTCTCCCCGTCGCGGACCGTGTCCAGCAGGCCACCGACGGCGGAGCCGACGAACGGGCGCCCGCAGGCCATCGCCTCCAGCGGGACCAGCCCGAACGGCTCGTACCAGGGCGTCGCGACGACGACGTCGGCGGCGCGGTGGTGTGCCGCGACCTGGGGCGCGGGCAGGCGCCCGGTGAACCGGACGCGGTCCCCGACGCCGAGCCGGGCGGCGAGCGCGGTCAGCCGCAGCACCTCCGGGTGCGTGGCCAGGCCACCCGAGCCCGGGCCCCCGACGATGACCAGCTCCGCGTCCAGCTCCCCGACCAGCTCGCCCAGCGCCCGCACGACGGTGTCCACGCCCTTGCGTTCGACGAGCCGGCCGACGCTGAGCAGCCGGAACCGTCCACTCCGCGGCGCCGCGGGCCCGCGGGTGCGGAACAGAGCGGTGTCCACCCCGCACGGCACGATCCGGACGCGGCCGGCCGGCGCGCCGAGCGCGGTCAGCTCGGTCACCTCGTCGGTGCAGGTGGCGAGCACCAGGTCCACCTCGCGGGCCAGGCGCCGCTCGGCGGCGATCCGTTCCGGCGGGCTGGTGTCCGCCGCGCCCTGGTGGCGCCGCTTCACCGTGCCGAGGGCGTGGAAGGTCTGTACGACCGGCAGCCCGAGGGGCCGGGCAGCGGCCATCGCGGCCAGCCCCGACATCCAGAAGTGGGCGTGCACGACGTCCGGAGCCCTGCCGCCCGCCCACCGCCGACCCAGCCAGCGGCCGAAGGCCGGCATGTGCGGGGCGAGCTCGTCCTTGCCGAGGACGGCGGCCGGACCGGCCGGGACGTGGGTCACCCGCAGGCCGGGCTCCACGGCCACCGTCTCCGGCAGCCCGGGCTCGTCGCGGCGGGTGAAGACCTCGACGTCGTGTCCGCGCGCGACCAGTGCCCGGGCCAGCGACGCGACGTGCATGTTCTGCCCGCCGGCGTCCACCCCGCCGAGGACGGCCAGCGGACTGGCGTGCTCCGACACCATCGCGACCCTCATGCCGTCGCCCCCGCCCGCGCCGCCGGTGCTGACGCCGCCAGCGGACGGCCCGCCACCGCCGCGTCGAGCACCCGGTCCCAGTCGGCCAGGAAGCGCTCGACGCCGAAGCGGCCCAGCGCGTGGGCGCGCGCGGCGCTGCCCACCACCCGGGCCTCGTCGGGGTCGGCCAGCCAGCGCCGGGCGGTGGCGCGCAGCACGTCCGGGTCGCTGCTCAGCACGCCGGTCCCGATCGGGACGGACTCCGGCGCCGCGGTCGTGGGCAGCCCGAGCACGGGCATCCCGAGCATCATCGCCTCGATCAGGGCCAGGCCCAGGCTGGTCCAGCGGAACGGGTGCAGGTACAGCCGGTGCCGCGCCAGCTCGCGGTGCAGCACCGCCTGCGGCAGGTCGTCGTGCAGCCGGCCGGCGAACCGGCCGGTCAGCGCGGGCCGCTGCCGGGCCACGAGCTCGGCCAGGCCGGCCATGCCCATGCCGTAGACGTCGACGTCCAGGTCGGCGGCCAGGTCCAGGACCAGGTCGGTGCCGGCGGTCCGCCACCGGCGGGCGGGCTCGTTGACGGCGACGGCGAGGGAGCGGCGCTCCCCGGTGTACCGGTGCCCGGGGTCGATCACCCCGTGCTCGACGACGGTGACCGGGGCCCGGCCGGTGTCCCACATCAGCGCGTTGAACGCGGTGACGTGGACGACGCCGATCGCGGACTGCCCGGCCATCGGGTGCCCGGTGGCGTCGGCCGGGCCGTCGGGGGCGTTGTGCTCCAGGTACACCGCGGGCAGGTCGCGCCCCGGCGTGCGGCCGGTCCACTCCCGCACCAGCTCCGCCTCGTGCGGCCGCTGCAGGACGACGACGTCGATCTCGGCTCCGCGCAGGTCGGCGGGGGTCAGTTCGACAGCGCCGGCCGGCCAGTCCCAGGTCCGGGCGCGGCCCCGCCCGTCGGGTCCGCGGTCCGGCAGCAGCGGCAGCAGGACGTCGTGGCCGCCGGCGACGAACGCCGTCGTCCACGAGCCGTGGACGTGCCAGAGCAGGACCCTCACCTCCGCGCCACCCTTTCGCCCCCCTCCGCCGTGGCTGCCGCCGGCGGCAGGCATCGGTGCCCGGTCAACCGGCGGACCGCCCGGACGACCTCGTGCGCGTCGACCTCCGCCAGGCACGGATGCCCGGGAACCGGGCAGTCCCGTGCCCGGGTGTCCCGGCACGCGGCGCGCTGGTTCCCGAGCAGCAGCGACGGGACCCCCCAGGGAGCCCACCGCCGGGCGGGGACGACAGGGGAGAATAACGAGACGACCGGCGTTCCGACGGCCGCTGCCAGGTGTGCCGGGCCCGTGTTGCCCACGACGACGCACGCCGCCCCCGCCAGCAGTCCCCCGAGCTGGGCCAGGTCGGTCCGCCCACCGAGATCGCGGGCCGCCGCGGGGCCGGCCACCGCGGCGCCGGCCGTGACCCGCGCGGTGAGCCCGGTCTCGGCCGGGCCGCCGGTCACCGCGACCGCCCAGCCGTCGGCGACCAGTGCCCGGACGGTCTGCCCGGCCTGGTCGGGGTCCAGAGCGCGGCTGGGGACCGACGCTCCCGGGTGCACGACGACGTAGGGCCTGCCCGGAGCCAGGTCGGAGACGTCGGGCAGCGGGCGGCGCACCGCCAGGAAACCGTCGTCGCCGTCCGGCAGCCGGCCACCGGCGGCCCGCGCCAGCTCGAGGGCCGCCTCGGCCTCGGGCAGGTCGCCCCCGTCGGCCGCCGTCCCGCGGGCGTGCCGCAGGTCCAGCAGCGACCCGGGGTAGTCCTCGCTTGTCGCGCCGACCCAGCCGATCCCGGCCAGCCGTGCCAGCAGCGCCGTCGGCAGCGGGCTCTGGTGGAAGGAGGTGAAGACGACGGCCCGCTGGTAGCGCCCCGCGGCCAGGCGGGCCACCAGCCCGGCGACCGCCGGGGCGTCGACCGGCGGTGGGCGGAAGCCGCTCCACGGCGCGGCGAACCGCAGCACCCGGGCCACGCCGGGCAGCAGGGACGCGGCCGCGGCGCCCTGTGGGGAGGCGAGCAGGTCCACGGTGCCCGACGGGTCCACCGCGGCCAGCGCGCGGACAGCCGGCCCGGTCAGCAGCACGTCACCGTCGCTGTCCAGGCGGACGGCGAGCGTGCGGGTCGGTGCCGTCACGGCGTCAGCCCGCCGAGGACGAGGTCGACGGCCGCGCCCAGGGTCCCGGCGACCACCGGCGCGGCATCGACCTCCGCGCGCCGGGTGACCGGCGTCGGCACCAGCACCGACCGGGCGCCGGCGGCCGCGGCGGCGCCCACGTCCGCGCCGATGTCGCCGACCACCACGCACCTGGCCGGGTCGACGCCCAGCGCGGCGGCCGCCGCCAGCACCATCCCCGGCGCCGGCTTGCGGCAGCGGCACCCGTCGTCGGGGCCGTGCGGACAGACCTGCCAGGTGTCGAAGCCACCGAACAGCTCCCCGACCCGGGCGTTCACCGCGTCGACCTGAACCCGGGACAGCAGCCCCCGCGCGATACCGGACTGGTTGGACACCACGCCGGTGGCCAGTCCGGCGGCCCGCACCCGGGCTACCGCGGACACCGCGCCGGGCAGCGGCCGGACCAGGCCCGGCTCGCCGTTGTACGGGACGTCGACGACCAGCGTCCCGTCCCGGTCGAACAGCACCGCCCGCACCGGCGGCCCGCCGGCGCTCATCCGGTCGTACCCGGACGGGCCGCGCCGGTCGCTTGTGTCGGGTCCGACACGTCCTTCGCGCTCCACGGCACCGCGCCGCGACGCCACCGCCAGGCGCCGCGGGCCCGGTGCCAGACGGCGACCGGCGGGATCGCCACCGACGTCGCGACCATCCGGCGCAGCTCGGCGGGGAACTCGGGGTGGGTCCGCGCCGGGCCGGGCACGATCCGTCGGCGCGCGAAGTCGGCGGTCAGGCCGGCCCAGGCCAACGCGGCACCGGCGGCGAGCCGGGGCCGGCGGGCGGCGGCCCCGACCACGGCCAGACCGGCGGCCCCCACGGTCGCCGCGTGCAGTCCACCGCGCCCGGGACCGGTGCGCGCGACGGTCCGCCAGTGCCGGCCGTAGAGCGCCTGCAGCAGCGCGTCGTCGGCGTTCCCGGCCTGGACCCGGATGCTGACCCGGTCGTCGGCCGGGCGCACCGGGTGGGTGATCCGCCGGGACCCGTCGCGGATTCCCCAGCCCGCCCGGGTCACCCGGACGGCGAGGTCGGCGTCCTCCCGGTAGGCCCGCGGGAACCGCTCGTCGAACCCGCCGACCGCGGCGAGCGCCGCCCGCCGGTAGGCCATGTCCGCCGTGGCCCACACGGCCGTCGACAGGGCGGCGGTGTTGCGCTCCCAGTCGGTCGGGCGGCGGTCCGCGGGCAGCGGCACCTCGATCCGCCCGGTCGTGGCGCCGTCGGTCGCCGCGCACGCGGCCAGATCGGCGACCAGCGCGGCTGACCAGGCCGCCGGCACCAGCACGTCGTCGTCCAGGAAGCAGACCCACTCCGTCGACGTCGCCCGCCACCCGGCGTTGCGCGCGGCGGCGGGACCGCGGCCACCGCTCTCGACGACGCGCAGCGGAACGCCGGGGGAGCCGACCGGGCGCAGCGCCGGACGCGGGTCGCGGCGGTCGTCGACCACGACGACCTCCACCGGTCGCGGCGCGCCCGGGTCGAGGGCGGCGAGGCTGTCCAGCAGGGACTGCAGGCTCGGCCGCCCGACCGAGGGGACGACGACCGACCAGGCGCCGGCCGATCCGCTGGCCGGCCCTCGCACCGGAGCAGCGTCGCGAGCGTCGCTCACGCAGCCGTCCCGGGGGCGGTGAACAGTGCTCTGCGGACCAGGTGCGGGCCGAGCACCAGAGCGGCGACGGGCGCCGACCCGAACAGCTCGAGGGCGTCGCGGGGGTCGTCGACCATCGGCCGGCCCGCCGTGTTGAGGCTGGTGTTGACCAGCACGGGCAGGCCGGTCCGCTCCTCGAAGGCGCGGAGCAGGGCGGCCACCCGCGGTGCCGTCGCGTCGTCGACGGTCTGGATGCGCGCGGTGCCGTCGACGTGCACGACGGTGGGGATCCGCCCGCGCCACTCCGGGCGCACGTCGTGGACGAACAGCATGTAGGGGCTGGGCACGGGACCGCCGGTGACGATCTCGTCGGCGCGCTCGGCGAGGATCATCGGCGCGACCGGGCGGAACTGCTCGCGGCCCTTCACGTCGTTGAGCCGCTCGAGGTTCTCGGCGTGGCCGGGGTGCGCGAGCAGTGATCTGCGACCGAGCGCTCGCGGGCCGAACTCGCTGCGGCCGTCGAACCAGGCGATGACGCCGTCGTCGGCCAGGATGTCCGCGACCTCGCCCGGCAGGTCGGTCGGCGTGGTGAACGGCACCCGGGCGCGGGTCAGCCAGCCGGCCAGCTGCTCGTCGGTCCAGCTGCGGCCCAGGTCCGCGCCGGGAACGGGGGTCAGCCGGTCGCCGCCGTCGACTGCCGTCTGCAGGGCAGCCCCGAGGGCGGTGCCGGAGTCACCGGCGGCGGGTTGGACCCACACGTCGTCGAACCCCGCCTCGCGCCAGATCCGGGTGTTCGCCACGCAGTTGAGCGCGGTTCCGCCGGCCATCGCCAGCACCGGCGCGCCGGTCCGCTCCCGCAGCCAGCGGGCGAGGTCGACGAGGACCTCCTCGACGACCGCCTGCACCGAGCACGCCAGGTCCGCGTGCTCCGGCGCCCAGTCGGTCGCCGCCGGGGACCGGGGTGGGGCGAACGCCGTCCAGTCCGGCTCCTGGGCGCGGAAACCGCCGTTGCCGGTGGCGTGCACGTGCTCGCGCAGCGCCGCGAGGTGGCGCGGCGTGCCGTAGGAGGCCAGCGCCATCACCTTGAACTCGTCGGAGGACCGCAGGAACCCGAGGTGGCCGGTCAGCGACTCGTAGACCAGGCCGAGAGAGTCCGGCAGGTCCTGGGTGTGCAGGACCTCCAGTCGCCCGTCGCGGTAGTGGCCGAGCAGGCTCGACGCCCGCTCGCCGCGACCGTCGGTGACCAGCACTGCGCAGTCGGGGGCCTCGATCGCCAGGGCGGCCGACGCGGCGTGCGCGACGTGGTGCGGGACGAACCGCACCTTCGCCGGGTCCAGCCCGGGCAGCGCCTCGGCGAGGAACCCGGGCGCCCGCAGCGCGTAGTCCAGGCGCACCGGGTCGAACGGGTCGTGCAGGCCCATGTCCTCGGCCGGCTTCGCCAGGTCCGCGTCGAAGGAGTAGGCCACGGCGTCGAGGTCCGCCGGGGTCAGCCCGCCGGCCTCCAGGCACCACCGCATCGCCAGTTCGGGCAGCTCCCACGCGCTGAACGGGACCGGCCGCTTGCCGTGCTTGCGGCGGCTGAACCGCTCCTCCTCGGCCGCGGCGACGGTGACCCCGTCGACGACCAGGGCGGCGGCGGGGTCGTGGAAGACGGCGTTCACGCCCAGGATCCGCATGCCCTTACTCACTCACACACCGCGACCAGTCGCCAACCCGGCTGTCGCCGGGATACCACGTGACCGGCGAACGCGCGCGTCCGCCGGACGCCGGAGGGGTGGTCGGCCGCGCGAGATGATGCCCCCGTGTCCGGCACCGTTGCGCCCTCCGCGCCCGGCGGCCCCGGTCCCCGTACCGGCTCGGCCCCGACCGTGCTCGCCCTGCGCGCGCTCGGCCTGGGCGACGGCCTGGCCGGGGTCGCCGCGCTGCGCGGGCTGCGGAGGATGGCACCGGGAGCCCGGTTGGTCCTCGCTGCCCCGGCCGGCATCGGGGGCTTCCTGCAACGCCGCGGCGTCGTGGACGAGGTGCTGGACACCCCGGAGCTCGACGCGCTGACGCCCGCGCTGTGGGCGGACCGCTTCGACGTGCCGCCCGACGTGGCGGTCGACCTGCACGGGTGCGGGCCGGCCAGTCACCGCCTGCTGCAGGCGCTGCGGCCGGGCCGGTTGGTCGCCTGGCGTTGCCCGGCCGCGGGGTACCGGGACGGCCCCGACCACCGCCTGGACGAGCAGGAGGTCGACCGGTGGTGCCGGCTGGTGACCGCGGCCGGCGGCCCGTGCTCGCCGGCCGACCTGGTGCTGGACCCCGCCGACCTGCCGCCCGTCCCTGCCGACCACCTGCCCGCGACGGGCCGCTACGCCGTCGTCCACCCGGGAGCGGCAGCCGGCTCGCGGCGGTGGCCGGTGGACCGGTTCGCCGCTGTCGCGGCGGCACTGGCCGACCAGGGCTGGGGTGTGGTGGTCACCGGCAGCGGCGCGGAACGGGGCCTCGCCGCACAGGTCACGCCGGCGGGCGGGACCGACCTGGCCGGGGAGCTGGACCTGGACGGACTGGCGGCGGTGGTCGCCCGGGCCGGGCTGGTGCTGTCCGGGGACACCGGGGTGGCGCACCTGGCGACGGCCTACCGGACGCCCTCGGTCCTGCTGTTCGGACCGACGCCCCCGGGCTGGTGGGGCCCGGCGGTCGATGCCGAGCTCCACCCGGTCCTCTGGCACGGCCCCGAGCTGGACCGGGACCTGTACCGGGGCGACCCGCACGGCCCGATGGTCGACCCGGCTCTGGACCGGATCGCTGTCGGGGAGGTCCTCGCCGCCGTCGAGGAGCTGCTCGACCGGACCGCCGCACCCGCCGACGCTGTCGGCACGGCCGGTGCCCTTACCGTGCACGGAACAGCAGAGGGCCCTGCCGGACCGGGGCCGCGGCAGGAACGACGGGGGAGTCGGGGATGACCAGCACGGGCCGGGCCGGACAGCCAGCCGCGGGACCACCTGGCGCGTCGGCCGCGGAGTCGTCCCCGACCCGCTTCGACGCGGGGCAGCGGCGCTCGGTGGCCGGCATGGCCGCATTCGTCGGCCTCCTGCACCTGGTCGGCTGGGGGGTGCTGGCGCTGGTCGTCGCGCCCCGGGGGTACGCCGTCGGCAACGGCGAGGTGCTCGGCCTCGGTCTCGGCCTGGTCGCCTACACGCTCGGGATGCGGCACGCCTTCGACGCCGACCACATCGCGGCGATCGACAACACGACCCGGAAGCTGATGACGGACGGCGGCCGGCCGGTGTCGGTCGGGTTCTGGTTCTCCCTCGGGCACTCCTCGGTCGTGTTCGGTCTGTGCCTGCTGCTCGCCTTCGGCGTCCGGGCCGTGGCCGGACAGGTCGCGGACTCCGGGTCGACCCTGCAGAACGTCGCCGGGCTCGTCGGGACCTCGGTGTCCGGGGTGTTCCTGCTGGTCATCGGCCTGCTCAACCTGGTCGTGCTGGTCGGCGTGGTGGCCGTCTTCGTCCGGCTGCGCCGCGGCGAGTACGACGAGGCCGCGCTCGAGCGACAGCTGGCCGCACGCGGGGTGCTCAACCGGCTGCTGCGCCCGGTCACCCGCGCGGTCCGCAAGCCCTGGCACATGTACCCGGTCGGCCTGCTGTTCGGGCTCGGCTTCGACACCGCCACCGAGGTCTCGCTGCTGGTGCTCGCGGGCGGCGCGGCTGCCTTCGCCCTGCCCTGGTACGCGATCCTCGTGCTCCCGGTGCTGTTCGCGGCGGGGATGAGCCTGCTCGACGCCGCCGACGGGGCGTTCATGAACAAGGCCTACGGATGGGCGTTCGCCAAGCCGGTCCGGAAGGTCTACTACAACATGACGATCACCGCGCTGTCGGTGGTGGTCGCCCTGGTCATCGGTGGTCAGGAGGTCGTCTCCGTGGTCGCGGACCGGGTGGGGATCACCTCGGGGCCGATCGGCTGGATCGGTGCCATCGACTTCGGCGACCTCGGCTTCGTCGTCGTCGGCCTGTTCGTGGCCATCTGGGCGGTCGCCGTCCTGGCCTGGAAGTACGGCCGGGTCGAGGAGAAGTGGTCGCGCTCGCTGCGCACCGGCCCCTGACCCGGTCCCAGCTGGTGCCCACCGGCGAAGCTGCGGCCGTCGCCGACGGAGTGCAGCCGGTGCCCGTGGGACGATTCCCCGCGATGAGCTGGTCCGATGTCGTCCTGCTGGTGCTCGCCGGCGTCGGGGCGGGACTGGCCGGGTCGATGGCCGGGCTCGCGTCGCTGGTGTCGTTCCCGGCGCTGCTCGCGGTCGGTCTGCCGCCGGTGGTCGCCAACGTCACCAACACCGTCGCGCTCGTCGGCAGCGGCATCGGGTCCGCGATCGGCTCCCGGCCGGAGCTGGCCGGGCAGGGCCGGCGGATCCTGCGGCTGGTCCCGGCCGTCGTCGTCGGTGGGCTCGCGGGGGCGGCGCTGCTGCTGCTCGGACCGGCCAGTGCCTTCGAGGTGGTCGTCCCCTACCTGGTCGGGGCCTCGGCGCTCGTGCTGCTGCTCCAGCCGCAGCTCGCCCGGCTCCGCGACCGGGCCCGGCGCGGCGCCCCCGAGCCGCTGCGCCGGCCGGGTGCGCGGCTGGTGCTCGCCGTCGGTGCGGTGGCCGTCTACGGCGGCTACTTCGGCGCCGGCGCCGGTGTCGTCGTCCTGGCGCTGCTGGTCGCGAGCTTCCCGGCGGAGACCCCACAGCGCCTCAACGCCGTGAAGAACGTGCTGCTCGGGCTCGCGAACGGTGTTGCCGCGGTCGTCTTCGCGTTCTCCGGACCGGTCGTCTGGGCGGCCGTCCTGCCGCTGGCCGCGGGGTTCGTCGTGGGCGGCCGGACGGGCCCGGTCCTGGTCCGCCGGGTCCCCCGCCGGGTCCTGCGCACAGCGATCGGGGTGGCCGGCCTGGGCCTGGCCGTCGAGCTCTGGCTGCAGTCCTCCCGCTGACCGGGCCCGGTTCCGCACGTGCAGGGCCGCCCCCCGCCGGACGGGATTTCGCCGGCCGAACCGGGTGGCGGAATGCTGACCCGGTGCAACCCGACGGAGAGCTGACCCTGGTCGACCGCGTCACCACCGCGATGCTCGGCATGCAGCGGCAGTCCTGGGAGCAGGGGGTGGCCGGCCACGCGCTGGTGGCGCTCGGCGCCGCGCAGCTGACCCGGGTGCTCGGCCGCGACGCGATCACCCGGCAGGCGCCCGACGGCCGGCTCGCCGAGATCGACGCCGACGGCCTGGTCAACGCGGCCTCCAACCTCGACGTCGTCGACGCGCTCGCCGCCGCGGGGGACGCCGACGCCGCGGCCGCGGCCGCCCGGCAGCGCGACTGGCTGGTCCGGGACTGTCCCCGGGCCGCCGACGGAACGCTGTTCCACCTGGCCGGGTCCCGGCAGGTGTGGGCCGACACCGTCTACATGGTGGTGCCCACCTGGGCGCCGCCCGGCGTTCCCGACGCGGCCACGGCGGCCGTCCAGCAGCTGGTGGGGCACCGGCAGCGGCTGTACGACCCGGGCTCCGGGCTGTACGCCGCGCGGTGGGACGAGGACGAGCAGCGCCTGGTCGACGCCCGCCACTGGGGGACCGGGAACGGCTGGGTCGCGGCCGCCACCGCCCGCGCGCTGCAGCGCTGGTACCCGGGCGGGGTGGACAGCGCCACGCTCGACGGCACGGCTGCCGACCTGGTCGCCCACGTCCGCGCGGTGCTCGACGCCTGCCTGGCGCTGCGCCGGCCGGACGGCAGCTTCGGCGACGTGCTCGACGACCCCGCCAGCTTCTCCGACGTCACCTGCGGGCTGATGCTCGCCTACGCGGCCGCCACCGGCATCACCGGTGGGTGGCTGCCGGCCGACCAGCTGCCGGTCGTGGCCTCGCTGGTGGCGACCGCGCGGGACCGCGTCGATGCGGACGGGTTCGTCACCGGCGTCTGCGGCGCCCCGCACTTCGACCGGCAGGGGACCTCGGTCGAGGCGCAGGCCTTCTTCCTGCTCGCCACGGTCGCCGCAGCCGACGCCGGGGTGGACCGCGTCGAGCTCGGGCTGTCCGTCGCCTGACCGCTGGTCCGGGCGCCTGGCAGCCCCCGCACCGCGACACGCAGCAGGGCGGCGACACGCAGCAGGGCGGCGACACGCAGCAGGGCGGCGACACGCAGGAGGGCGGCGACACGCAGGAGGGCGGCGACACGCAGGAGGGCGG
>CAXTBU010000018.1:0-22803 GCA_964242885.1 uncultured Actinomycetales bacterium | reverse complement strand
GCGACACGCAGGAGGGCGGCGACACGCAGGAGGGCGGCGACACGCAGGAGGGCGGCGACACGCAGGAGGGCGGGGCCTGAGCGCGAACTCGGGACCCCGCCCACCGCGGGTCGTGCCGACCGTCAGGCCCTGGCGGCGGCCTCCGCCGTCACCGCGTTGGCCGCGATGACGCCCGCGAACCAGCTGCCGCTGGCCTTGACCGTCCGGGCCTGCGTCGCGTAGTCGACGTAGACGATGCCGAACCGCTTGCTGTAGCCGTAGGCCCACTCGAAGTTGTCCATCAGCGACCACAGGTAGTAGCCGCGAACGGGCGCACCGGCCTCGATGGCCGCGTGCACGGCGGCCAGGTGCTGACCGACGTAGGTGATCCGGTCCGGGTCCTCCACGCTGCCCGAGCCCGACACGACGTCGGGGAACGCAGCGCCGTTCTCGGTGACGTACAGGTCCAGCCCCGGGTTCTCGGTGTGCAGGCGGACCAGCAGCTCGGTCATCCCGCGCGGGTCGATCGGCCAGCCCATGTCCGTCTTGGGCCCGGGCTGGTCGAGGAACGCGACGCCCTCGCACGCGATCCACGGCGTCGCCGCGCCGCCGGCGTGGCCGTCGGCGTGCGGGCGGTCCCCGGTGCCGTCGTAGGCGGCCACCAGGGTGGGGGAGTAGTAGTTCAGGCCGAGGGCGTCGATCGGCTGGTGGATCAGCTGGGTGTCGCCGTCCTGGACGAACGACCAGTCGGTGACGCCGGCGGTGTCGGCCAGCACGTCGGCCGGGTACTCCCCGTCCAGCGTCGGGCCGAGGAAGACCCGGTTCTGCAGCCCGTCGACGCGGCGGGCGGCATCGACGTCGGCCGGCGCGGTGCTGGCGGCGCGGACCGCGGCCAGGTTCAGCGTCAGCGCGACCGGGAGCTTCGGCGCGGCCGTGCGGATCGCCGACACCGCGAGCCCGTGGGCGAGGTTGAGGTGGTGTACCGCCGTCAGTGCGGCTACCGGCTCGGTCCGGCCGGGAGCGTGGACGCCGGAGGCGTAGCCGAGGTAGGCCGAGCACCACGGCTCGTTCAGCGTGATGACCATCGCCAGCTTGTCGCCGAGGCGCTCGGTGACGAGAGCGGCGTACTCCGCGAACCGGTAGGCGGTGGCGCGGTTCGTCCAGCCACCGGCGTCTTCCAGCGCCTGCGGCAGGTCCCAGTGGTACAGGGTCGCGGCCGGGCTGATGCCCGCGGCCGTCAGTTCGTCGATCAGCCTGCTGTAGAACGCGATCCCGGCCTCGTTGACCGGGCCGAGCCCGTCGGCGTCGACCTGCGGGGTGATCCGCGGCCACGCGATCGAGAACCGGTAGGACGTCAGGCCCAGGGACTTCATCAGCGCGACGTCCTCGGCGAACCGGTGGTAGTGGTCGTCGGCGACGTCGCCGTCGTCCCCGTCCTGCACCTTGCCGGGGGTGTGGCTGAAGGTGTCCCAGATCGACGGGGTGCGGCCGTCCTCGGCCACCGCGCCCTCGATCTGGTAGGAGGCGGTCGCGGATCCCCAGACGAAGCCCTCGGGAAACGTCAGGGCCCCACCGGTCGCCGGCGAGCCGTCGGTGGTGGGTTCCAGGTGTGTCGTCATGTCGGTCCGGGTGCCCCCGCCTGAGAGGGCACCCGGCCTCCTTCCTGCTCGTGAGTGGGCGGGTCAGCCCTTGACGGCGCCCGCGATGATCCCGCCGACGATCTGGCGGCCGAACACGGCGGCGACCACGATCAGCGGCAGGGTGGCGATGAGCGAGCCGGCGAGCGTGATCGTCTGGTTGGGGCTGTAGCCGGTGCTGATGCTCGCCACGGCGACCTGGATGGTCGGGTGGTTGCGCACGACGATGAACGGCCACAGGAAGTCGTTCCACGAGGCCATGAAGGCCAGGATGCCGAGCACTGCCATCCCCGGGCGGACGATCGGAAGGACGATCGCGAAGAACGTCCGCGTCAGGGTCGCGCCGTCGACGCGCGCGGCCTCCACGAGCTCGTCCGGCAGTGCCTGGGTGATGAACTGCCGCATGAAGAAGACGCCGAACGCGGTCACCGCGCCGGGCAGGATGACCGCCCACAGGTTGTCGACCAGCTTGAGGTTCGACATCAGGATGTACAGCGGGACGATCGACAGGGTCGGCGGGATGGTCAACGTCGCCAGGGTGATGACGAACAGCGGCCCGCGTCCGGCGAAGTTCAGCTTGGCGAACGCGAACCCGGCGAGCGTGCAGAAGAACACCGTGCTGAGTGTGACCGCGGCCGCGATGACGAACGACCTGCCCAGTGCGGCGAACAGGTTCTGCTGGTCCAGCGCCGCCCGCATGTTCTCCAGCAGACGGGTCCCGGGCAGCAGCGGCGGGGTGCCGTCGTAGAGCTCCGCGACGGTGTGCGACCCGGCGACGATCGTGTAGTAGAAGGGGAACAGGAAGGCCGCGGCGACGAGGGTCAGGATGATGTAGGTCCCCGCCCCCGCCTTCTCGCCGGCCTGGCTCTTGACCTTGCGCCGGCGGTTGCGGTTGGGCCCCTGGGTGATGGCGAGCGACGTGGTCTCGGGTGTGGCGATGGTGCTCATCGGGTCCTCCGGCTTCCGGGCTCGGCAGTCGTGGCGGGGTCGGCAGTCGTGCCTGGAGTGGCAGTCGTCCCTCGAGTGGCGGTCGTCCCTGGAGTGGCAGGGGGCGCGGGCAGCTGCGCGGTCATGCCCCGCGCTCCCGGGTGCGCCACCGGGCCAGGCCGGTGTTGAGCATCACGAGCCCGATGATCAGGATCAGCGAGACGCAGGCGACGGTCGCCGCGCGACCGAGCGAACCGAACTGGAAGCCCTGCTGGTACATGAACAGGGTCAGGGTCTGGTACTGGCCGAGCGCGCCGCCGTTGGCGTTGCCGGCGAACAGGAAGGGCTCGGTGAACAGCTGGGTCGCGCCGATGGTGGACACGACGATTGTGAACAGGATCGTCGGTCGCAGCCCCGGCAGGGTGACGTGGATGAACTGCCCGAACCGGCTGGCGCCGTCGAGTGAGGCCGACTCGTACAGGTCGGTGCTGATCGACTGCATGCCCGCCAGGTAGATCAGTGCGTTGTAGCCGGTCCAGTGCCAGGTGACGATCACCGAGATGGCGATCTGCGCGGTCCAGGACCCGTTCGTCCAGTTGATCGGGTCGACGCCCACCAGCGACAGCAGGTAGTTGGCGATGCCGCTCGCGTCATTGGCGAAGAACGTGTTGAAGACCAGCGCGGCGGCGACCAGGGAGGTCGCGTACGGCATGATCATCGAGATCCGGAAGAAGTTGCGGATCTTCATGTTGTAGTTCAGCAGGTGCGCCAGCCCGAGCGAGAACAGCAGCTGCGGAACGGTCGAGATGAGCGCGATGGTGAACGTGTTCCACAGTGCGTTGTAGAACGCGTCACTGGTGAACAGCCACCGGTAGTTGTCCAGACCGGTGAAGCTCATCGGGGCGCCGCCGAGCCGGAACTGGGTGAAGCTGATGTAGATCGTGTACAGCAGCGGGAACAACCCGAAGGCCGCGAAGAGGATGAAGAACGGCGCGACGTAGGCGTAGGGGGCGAAACGCACCTCGAGGGAGAACAGCTTGAGGCGGAACTCGCGGTGCGTTCCGCCGCCACGTGGTGACTCGGGTGCCTTTCGCGCGAGCGGGCGTGTCGGTATCTCGACGGCCATGGCGGGACTCCGATCGGGTCTGGCGTCGTGCGGACGGGGGCGGTGGCTCGGAGCACGAATGATGCCGGGTGTCGCCGTGTGGCGACACCCGGCATCGATGGGTCGGACGGGGCAGGGGCCGGCCCGCCGCTTCCGCGAGCGGACCGGACCCGGCTGCGTCAACTGCCGATCTGGTCCTCGATCTTCTTGGAAGCCGTCTGCCAGGCTGCTTCCGGGGCGACGTTGTTGTTCTCGATCGAGGTCAGGCCCTGACCGAGCGTCGTGGTGATCGTGCCGTCGTCGATCCCGTACGGCTGCACCGGCGCCTTCTTCGCGGCGTCACCGAAGATCTTGCCGATCGGTGCGTTCGCGAAGTACGGGTTGGTGACCGTGCTGATCTGGTCGATCGCCTTGGCGTTGGACGGGAAGGCGATGCCCGCCCGGAACTCCTTGGCCTCGGACTCGGCGTTGGTCAGGAAGGCAGCGAGCTCGGCGGCGGCCGCCTGGTTCTTGCTGCTCGTCGGGATCGACAGCCACGAACCGCCCCAGTTGCCCGACGCGCCACCCGGCAGAGGCATGACGTCCCAGTTGCCCTTGTTGGCCGCGCCGGCCTTCTCCTGGATGTAGCCGAGCATCCACGCGGGGCAGGCGATCGTGGCGAAGGTGCCGGTGCTCATCGCGGTGTTCCACGGGGCGGAGAACTGCTCGAGCTTGGCGGTGAGGCCCTGCTGCGCGACCTTGGCGGAACGGTTGAACGACTCGCGCACGACCGGGTTGGTGGTCCAGATCGCCTTGCCGTCCTTGTCGTAGTTCACCTCGTTCGCGACCGAGGTCAGCACCCGGTAGTACCCGCCGGCCGCGTCCATCCACGCCTGACCGGTCTTGGCCTTGTACTCCGCGCCGACGGCCTCGTAGTCGTCGAAGCTCTTGATGCGCGCGGCGAGGGTGGCGCCGGTGCTCGGCAGGCCCGCGGCCTTGAGCTTGTCGCTGCGGAAGCAGATGGCCATCGGCCCGGCGTCGGTCCCGAAACCGAGGACCTTCCCGTCCTCGGTGGTCAGGGCGCCGTTCTTCCAGTCCGGGTAGTCCTCCAGGTGCGAGGCCTGCGCGGTGGTCTTCATGTCGACCCACCGGTCGGCCTGCTGCTCGGTGACCACCGCGACGCGGGAGACCTCGATCGGCTGGATGTCCGCGAGGCCGGTACCGGCCTGCAGCTTGGTCTGCAGGGCCGTCCAGTAGTCGGCCTCCTGCTGGACCTCCTTGTAGTTCACCGTCACGTTCGGGTGCAGCTTCTTGTAGTCGTCGAGCAGCCCGGCCTTCTTGAAGCCGTCGAAGATGCCGCCGAAGGAGTCCACCGTGATCGTGACGGGCGCGTTGGCGTCCTGGGTGTTCTGCGTGGCGGCCTCACCGGTGCTGCCGCCGGCGCTGCACCCGGCGAGGGCGAGCGAGCCGGCCGTCAGCACGGAGACGACCACACCAGTGGACCTGCGTGTGTGCTTGCGAGTACGAACGGTTGACACCGGACCTCCTTGGGCCACCCCTGAGGGGCGGCGATCAACGTTGATCGAGCGCTCGGCGGGGTCTCCGGAAGAGGGGCGAGAGCGCTCTCAGGACAGGAGGCTGTCGGAACTTGCGGAAATAGTCAAGGCGGTGACCCAAATGTGACGGTTCGGACACCCCGCCCCGGTCACGCCGAGACCCGCCGGACCAGCTCGGTGCCCAGGATCACCGGCGAGCCGTCCTCCGCGCCGTCGATCGAGTCGATCAGCAGTTCGGCCATCCGGGCGCCCAGCGTCTCCAGCGGCTGCGCGACCGTCGTCAGCGGCGGGCGCGCCACCGCGGCCAACGGGACGTCGTCGAACCCGACCACGGCCACGTCGGCCGGCACCCGGCGCCCGTCGGCCTCCAGCTGCTGGAGCGCCCCGACCGCCATCAGGTCGTTCGCCGCGACGACACCGTCCAGGCGCGGGAAGCGCCGCAGCAGCTCGGCCATCGCGGCCCGGCCGCTGTCCAGCGAGTAGTCCCCGCGGGCGACGAGGTCGTCGGAGGTCGCCGATCCGGCGTGGGCGAGCTCGGTGTGGAACCCCGCGAGCCGGTCCTGGGCCGAGGGCATGTCCCGGGGGCCGGCGATGTGGACCAGGCAGGTGGCGCCGCGGTCCAGCAGCAGCCGGGTGGCTTGGCGCGAGCCCGCCAGGTTGTCGCTGTCGACGTAGAGCAACCGGGGATCGGGGACCTCGGGCCGGCCGCACAGGACGACCGGGACCCCCGCGCGCAGCAGGCGGGCCGGCATCGGGTCGGGCCCGTGCAGGGACACGCACATCACCCCGTCGATGTGACCACCGGCGGCGAACCGCTCCAGCTGGACCCGGTCGCTGTCGGTGTCCACCACGGTGAACACCAGCTGGAGGCTGTGGGCGGCGACCGTCCGGTGCACTCCGCGCAGCACCCCGGCGAAGAACGGATCGGTGAAGAACACGTGCTCGGACTCGGAGACGACGAGGGCGACGGATTCGCTGCGCCGGGTCATCAGCGAGCGGGCGGCGTGGTTGGTCACGTACCCGAGCTCCTCGGCCGCCGAGCGGACCGCGGAGGTCGCGAGCTCGTTCACCGTCGTCGCGCCGCTGAGCACGCGGCCGGCCGTCGCGCGGGAGACCCCGGCTCGGGCGGCCACCGATTCAAGCGTCGGGGCGACTCGTCGCGGCATCGTCGTCACGCGGAGCCTCCTTCCCTGAGCTGGGATCGCGGACGGTACACGCACTACCTGTCTGACGAGTTTCCCGCACGTCCGGACACGGTGGTGGCGGCGACCAGTCCACCCGCGATGCACAGGCCCGCAGCGATGAGCACCGCTCGGTCGAAACCTGCCGACAGCCGCGCCGGGTCGAGGGTCCCGCCGGTCGCGATCCCGGCCAGCGCGGGCAGCACCGCCACCGCCAGCAGGCCCGCGGTCCGGGCGACGTCGTTGTTCACGGCCGATGCCACCCCGGCGTACCGGTCGGCGACCGACGCCAGCACCGTCGCGGTCAGCGGGGCGACGGTCAGCGACAGCCCGAGGCCGAACACCAGGACCGCTGGCAGCACGTCGGCGACGTAGTCCGCGGCCTGACCGACCCGGGTGAACAGGGCGAGCCCGGCGCCGGCCAGCAACGGCCCGGCCGTCATCGGCACCCGCGGGCCGACCCGGGTGGACAGTCGGCCGGCGGGTCCGGAGAGCACGAGCAGCAGCGCGGTGATCGGGAGCAGTGCGCTGCCGGCGGCAACGGGGGAGAACCCGGCCGAGTCCTGCAACTGCAGCGGCAGCAGGAAGAACGCGCCGCCGAGCGCGGCGTACACGGCCAGCGTGACGACGTTGGTCGCCGTGAAGTCGCGGGAGGCGAACAGGGCCGGGGGGACGAGCGGGTCGCGGTGCCGGGCCTCCTGCACGACGAAGGCCGTCAGCAGCCCGACGCCGAGAGCACCGCTGCCGACCGGGGCGGCCGACCAGCCGTCGACCGGGCCCTGGGTCAGGGCGTACACGATCCCGCCGAGTCCCACCGCCGCGAGGACGGCCCCGCCGATGTCCAGGTGTCCGGCGGTCTGCTCGTCCCGCGTCTCCGGGATGGCCCGGGCCGCGGCCAGGGTGAGGGCCGCGAGTGGGACGTTGATCAGGAAGGCGAGTCGCCATCCCCACGGGGCGATCCCGACCAGCACGCCGCCGACGACCGGGCCGAGTGCGCCGGCGATGCCGCCCAGGCCCGACCAGGTGCCGACCGCGGCCGCCCGGTCGGCACGGGCGAACGAGGACTGGATGATCGCCAGCGAGCCAGGAGTGAGCAGCGCTGCCCCGACGCCCTGCAGGGCCCGCATCGCGACGAGCGTCGGGGCGTTCGGGGCGGCCGCGCAGCCGGCGGAGGCGAGCGCGAACCACAGGACGCCGACCGTGAAGACGCGGCGGCGCCCGAGCCGGTCGCCGAGCGACCCGCCCAGCAGCAGCAGGCCGGACAGCGTGAGCGAGTAGGCGTTGACCGTCCACTGCAGGGTGGTCAGGCCCGCGTCCAGGTCGCGACCGATCCGCGGCAGCGCCACGTTGACGACCGTCCCGTCCAGCTGGGCCATCCCGCTGCCGAGGATCGTCGCCAGCAGCACCGTCCGGCCGCGCCGGCTCCGCAGGCCGAGTGCGGGCTGGCCGTCGGTCGGCGCAGCGGTCACGGTTCTCCCCGGACACCGGGTGCCGGGGCGGGTTGCGGAAACAGCTCGAGCAGGCGCCCGACGACATGGCTGGGGTCGCGATGCCGCGCTGGGAGGTCCAACCGTCCCGCGGCCACACCTGGACCCTAGGACGCGGGCCGGCCTCGGACCTCGGGGTCGTGTGGAGGACGGAGCCGAAGGACCGCGCGAGCGGTGCTCACGCAGCGATCCCCGACTCCACGACTGACGGCCGCCTCAGCGGCCCTGGTCGGCTGCGCGGATCAGTCCGGCCGCCGCGGACAGCACGCCGACGAGCGGGTCACCGGTGGTGGCGAGGACGTCGTACTGCTCGGTGTCCACGGCGGTGCCGAACTGCCAGACCAGGTAGCCGGCGGCGCCACCGGCGAACGCGGCCCGGAGCTTGGCCGTCATGAGGGTGGCGCGCCGGGACCTTGCCGCAGCGTCGCCGGCGGCGATCCCGGACTCCCCGACCACCAGCGGGATCCTGATCTGCCGGGCGATGGCGAACGAACACGCGAGGGGCGCGTCCCGAGCCTGGCAACCGGCCGAACCGGCCGCGGGCAGCGTCGCCGTACCGTCCGGGCTGCCCG
The DNA here is from genome assembly GCA_964242885.1 of uncultured Actinomycetales bacterium. GTDB lineage: Bacteria > Actinomycetota > Actinomycetes > CAXTBU01 > CAXTBU01 > CAXTBU01. Next base: position 14,380 of record CAXTBU010000018.1, on the reverse strand, counting down.
GCATCGCCGCCGTGTCCGATCCGCGCGACGCCCAGTCGTGGACCTCGGCGACGTCGATGCCGGGAACGGAGTAGACCGCACGGAAGTCTGAGCCACTCGCCCCGGCCGCCCCGTTGGACTGAGTCCCGAGCGTCAGCAGGTGCGTGGGGTCCGCCTGCTTGACCACGCCGGCCATGTCCGCCGCGAAGCGGACGAGCACCGACCGACCGGACGCGTCCCGTGCGGAGGTCTCTGCCTCGTTCATCAACATCCACGCGGCGATGGTCGGGTCGCCGCGGTAGTGCGCGACGACCCGCGCGGCGTAGTCGCGGTAGGACAGGGCCGCGGTCCCGTAGCGAACCCGGTACCCGTCCGAGTACCAGCTGTCGTTCGCGTACCGCCACTTGGCGGCACCTGTCGAGCCCGTGGTGCAGTAACCCGGCCCGTCCTCCAGCACCGGGACGACCTTCATGCCGGTCGCGCGGGCCACCCGGAGCACCCGGTCCACCCCGGACCAGTCGGTTCCGCCCCGGGTGTAGGTCTGGTAGGCCCAGAAGCGGAGCACGGTCGCGCCAGCCTTGTCGTGCAGGTAACGCATCGACGCGGTCAACTCGGCCTCGGACTGTCGGGGCCACCGGTCGCACTGGTAGGCCGTGGTCGCAGCCGCGTCGTGCAGGTTGAACCCGACGAAGCGGAAGACCGATCTGCCGACCATCAGCGACGAACCGCTCCGGGTGACGAGGGTGTCGGCGAACGCGTCCGCGGTCGCCGTCTGCGCGGAGGGCGCGCGGGCCGTCTGCGCGCCGGCTGCGGTGGGCGCGTGCGCGGCCGGCGCGGCGGCCAGCAGGGCGGTGGCGACAGCCACCGCGGCACCCGTCCGCAGGACCCTGCCCGCCCGACACGCCGCCCGGGCACGTCGGGTCAGGCCGACGCGGAGAGTCCTCATCCTCCAACCGTCGGGGTCGGAACCTGTGGTGCACCTGACGAGCCCGGTGTCGGGCCCGTCACCCGGTTCCCGGGGTCACCCGCGGATAACGTGGTCCGGGATCAGTCGGCAGGCGCACGGCCCGCGGCACGCACGTACAGCCCCGCCAGCGCATCGGCGGACTGCTCCCAGGTGGGCAGGCCGGCTGCGGGCGCGTGTCGGCCGCCGGGCACCGCGGTGGCGATCGTCGCGGTGAGCGCGGCCGCGACCTGCTCCGGGGACGCGTCCACCGGGATTCCGATGACCGAGCCGTCCTCCACCAGGTCGGCGGTGCCCGCGGTGTCCAGCCCGAACACCGGCACACCGAGGGTCAGCGCCTCCATCACGGCGACCGGGTGGGCCTCGTAGTCGGAGAGGGCGACGAGCGCGGCAGCCGCCCCCAGCTCGGCGGCCATCCCGGCCCGGTCGCCGGGGGCGACGGACCGGATGTCCACGGCGTCCGCCACCCCGAGCTGCGCGGCGAGCACCCGCAGGTCCGGTTCGTACGGACCGGTGCCGAGGACGACCAGGTGTGCGCGGTCGTCGATGCGCCGCAGCACCGCCAGCGCCTCGATGGCCCGGTGGTGCCCCTTGTAACGCTCGAGCCGGCCGATGGAGATCAGTCGCCCCGGGACAACGGTCACCTCCGGCGGAGCCGGTGGCAGGCTCCCGCCGTTGCGGATCACCACGAAGTGGTCGGCCGGGATGCCGGTGGCCCGCTGGAACAGGCCGCGCTCGAAACGGCTGACCGCGACCAGCCGGTCGGCGCCGCGCAACAGCGGCGCGAGCACCTTCCACTGCGTGGACCGGATCTGGTTGCGCAGGCCCGAGGAGTTGCCGCCGGTGTGGAAGGTGAGCAGGTACGGGAGACCAGCCGCGCGGGCGGCGATCATCCCGACGACCGGGACCAGCGTGTGGACGCCCTGGAAGTGGACGACGTCCCAGCCGCCGGTGCGGATCACCGCCGGCAGTCCGGGGCTCGCGAAGTAGTCCCGGTTCCGTGGCCAGGCGCGGCGGCGAACGATCGAGAAGCCGTCGCCGCGCTCCGCGGCCGGCAGGGAACCGGTCCGGTCGGTGGCGAACACCGTGATGTCCAGGTCGGCCCGCCGGCCCATCCGCCGCGAGACCTCCAGCGTGTGCGTCTCCACCCCGCCGAGCTCCGGCAGGAAACGGGCCGTGACCTCCAGCACCCGCAGGGGACGGTCCGGGTCCGTCATCTCGACTCCTCGCGCAGGTGCTCCAGGCACGGCGGCACCGCTGCGCCACCCGGTCGACGACCGTTCCCGGCGCTCACGGCGAGCCGCCGACGATGACGGTCCGCACCGACCGGCCGGTGGCGTCGACCAGTGCGACGGTCGTCCGCACGGTCGGCGTGGGCAGGACTCGACTGACGTCCCGGCCGGGCGCGACGTCGAACGTGGCGCCCAGCGGGCGGCTGGGGCCGTTGCCGGTCCGGACGGTCAGCCGGAACGGCCCGGCCCGGTCCCCCGCACTGACGGTCAGCGTCAGCGTGCGGGCCGTCGACCCGGTCACCGACAGGGCCGTCGGGGCGTCCTGGGCGCCCTCGGTGGCGCGGACCGAGATGGCGATGGCGGCGACGGCGACCGCGGCCGCCATCGCGAAGGCCGCGATCGAGACGCGTCGCCCGCGGGCGGTTCCGGCCGGCCCCGCGCCCGGGTGTGGGGTGCTCCGTCCGGTCGGGCCGGGGCGCCCGTCCGGGGAGGCCTGGCCGAGCCGGCCGCGGCGGCGGTGACCGACGGCCAGAGCGGCGAGACCGAGGACGGCGTACCCCGTGGCCCACGACACCCGGTTCAGGCCTCCGGGGACGAGGTTGAGCAGGATGCCGAGCAGGATCGCGAGGACCAGCAATCCACCCGTACCGACGAGAACGGCGTCGGCGATGCCGCGCCGGCGAACCGGCGCCACCCGCAGCACCACCGCTGCGCTGGCCAGGATCGCCAGCGGTGCCCGGACACCCGCCGGGGCGGCGAGCGCCGTGGCGGTGGCGGCGGACACCACGAGCGCGGCCGACACGACCAGCACGGCCGACGAGACGTCCCGAGAACGGCTCGACGAGGTCACGGCCCGGCCGCCTCGTCGGTGGGGCGTTCCAGCGGGGTCACCGGGGCGGTCGGCAAGGGCGGCAGGATGGTCAGCAGCGGACTCGGCGCGGGTGTCGGCGCGGGTGTCGGCGCGGCGGTGGGTGCCGAGGGGGTCCGGGGCCGCGGTGCCGGCGTCGCGACCGGGACCCGTGCGGCGAGGGCGGCGACGTCGTAGACGACGAGCGCGCCGTTGTCGTAGACCCGTCGGACCCCGGGAACCGCGGCCAGCTTGGTGAGTGCGGCCGCCGGCACCGGGCTCGTCCGGTCCCCGGTCAGGTACTCGCCGTTCTCGACGTAGACCCCGAGGTGGGGCAGTCCGGTGGAGTCCCGGGTGTCCACCACCACCCACCGGATGGACGCGCGGCGGATCAGCTCCCGGTCGGTGGCGCCGAAGGTCGACTGGAGCAGCAGGGGGGAGGCGTCGATCTCACTGCCCACGTGGCGGAGCGTCGTCTGTCGGCCGATGAGGGAACCGAGCAGGCCGGACACCCGGTCACCGAACAGCACACCGTTCGGTGCCTGGGTGGCCGCCAGCCACCGGGCGCTGGCGAGGTTGGCCCCGTCGATCGACCGGTTGTCCGCGCTGACCAGGTAGGGCCCCGGGACGCGGGCCCAGATCGGACCGATTCCCAGCACCGTGTTCCCGACGAACGTCGCCACCACGAGGGCGACCACCCCGATCCGGAGCCCGACGTGACGTGCGGCATCGGCACTCCAGCGGCCGTTCCGGGGAAGGAGCAGGTTGGCGGCGGCGACGGTGAACGCGACGCCGACGAAGATGAACCCGGCCGACCGGTCGGTCACCTCACTGGTCGCCTCCGTCAGGTGTCCGGCCGGGACCAGGGGCCACCCCAACGCGAACACCAGCAGCAGCAACGCCGGCGCATTGCGGTCCCGGAGCCAGCGCCGGCCGCGCAGGACGCCGGCGATCACCGCGACACTGGTCAGGGCCAGGGCGACCACCAGCAGCGCGCGCTGCCAGTCCGGTGTCGGGACGCCGGTGGGGTCGGCGAACAGCTCGTTGGTCGGTTGGCCCTCGGACAGGGCGTGGACGTTGTCGGCGGACAGGTCGGCGATCGCTGTCAGGTACGAGCCGACCGGGTTGCCGACCCGGAGGGCGAACACCAGCGACACCCCGGCGCTGACGAGGGTGAGCAGCCCGAGGTCGAGAACTGTGCAGCGGCGTCCTCGATCGCGCGGCGCCCCGGCCACCCTGCGCCGCGAGAGCACCAGTTCCACCAGCCACCAGGCGGCGAACGCACCGGTGAACAGGAACGACGTCAGGTGGTGGGACACCGCCAGCGCGGTCAGCACCGCCATCGGGAGCACGAGCCGGCGGCGACCGGAGCCCCGCGTGAGCACCAGGTAGGTGGCCAGCAGTCCCAGCGGGAGGGCGATGGTCTGGTAGGAGAACTGGGAGTTGAAGAAGACGAACTGCGGGTTGCAGGCGTACACGAGGACGGCCACGGACCCCATCCGGTCCGACCCGGTGAGCGCGCGCACCACGCCGCGCACCGCGAGCACCAGGACGACCCGGGCGAGCAGCAGCACCAGCACGGCCGAGGTGTGCAGGGAGAGCCCCGTCAGCGACACGACAGCAGCGGTCGCCACCTCCAGGCCCGGGTACGACGACGTGACCGGCAGGGCGGAGTTGACCGGGAACGCCTGATGGGTGTCCAGGATCAGTCGCAGCAGGTTGCCGTGCACCAGCTCGTCGTGGAACGCGAAGTCCTTCGGGTACAGGACGGTCCGGCCCAGCTGGGTCAGCAAGCCGAGCGCCAGCGCGACCGCGGTCCGCTCACGCTCGGACACCCCGGGCGTGAGGATGCGCCAGGCCGCGGGCGCGAAGATCATCACCTGGGCGACCCAGTACAGCGTGTCGGTCCGCAGTGGGTCGGCGCCGCCCAGGCCCCGGTGCACGCACCAGGCGAGCACCAGCAGCCCCAGCGACATGCCGAGCACGACGGGGCCGGTGCGGTCCGGCTTGATCAGGTCGCGCCGGGGCACCGGTCGTCGGTCACCGGCCCCCTCGGCACGAGGGAGCTGCCCGTTCCCCGCGCTCGGCCCGTCGGCCGCCGGCCGCCCGACCGGGATCGCACCCCGCGAGGTTGCCGTGGCTGTCCTCGCGCCCACGTCGTGTACCGCCGCCCCGCTCACCGGGCGGCCACCACCGCGGGAACGCCCGGTGCCACCGCGCCCCCGCGGGCGCCGGGTCCGCGAGACGCCTGCCACAGCGGAACCGCCAGCACGACGGCCTCCACGAACAGGACCGCCACCCAGGCGACGCAGAGCCCGACCGTTCCGAACAGCACGGCGCCGACGGCCGCGGCGACCAGCTCGACGAGGGCACCGACGCCGGTGACGACAGCCGCCACGGTCGCCCGGCCCTGCACCCTGCGCAACGCCACGTAGTGGTCCTTGATCACGAAGGCGACGCCGGCGGCGGCGAGGATCCGCAGGGTCGTCACGCCGGCGCTGACGTAGCCGTCGCCGAATGCGGCCAGGATCCATCCGCCGGCGGGGAACAGCACGGCCTGCGCCACCAGGCTGGCGACCAGGGCGAACGGGATCGTGTACCGCATCCGGGCCACGACCCCCGCCGGGTCGCCGGCCGAAGCCGCGAACAACCCGATCGTGATGCTGAAGGGCAGGACGAACACGAAGCCGGCCACGAGGCGGACCGTCGAGAAGTACCCGTTCTCGGTCGCCGACACCAGGAAGGTGACCAGGACCGACAGCAGCTGGAACGGCGCCTGCAGGACCAGGTTGAGCACGTGGTGGCTGGCGGCCTGCCGGCTGAGCCCGCGGACCGCGGGCAGGTCGAACATCCCGCCGGGATCCTGCAGGACCCGGCCGCCACGGACGCGGACGGCGAGCACCAGCAGCGACACGACTGTTCCGATGGTCCAGGACAGGAAGACCGCCATCCCGCTGCGGTGACCGGTCTCCACGACGGCGACCAACGCCCCGATCTTCACCACGCTGGCCACCGTGTTCCGCTCCAGCTGCAGCAGGCCGTTGCCGATCGCCAGGACCGCCTGGTCCAGGACGGACGTCACCCCGGTGAGAGCGGTGCCCACGACGAACGAGAGGGCGATCAGCGGCGTGCCCGCGAGCGCGCGCAGACCGCCGGGCGGCAGCACGCGGATGACCACGCACGCCGCCACCGCGAGGGTCGTCGTCGCGACCAGCACCACCGTCAGCGCGGTCCGGACCAGGCGCCGCCGCTGTCCGAGGCCGACCCGCGGGATCTCGCCGATCAGGACGGTGCCGAACCCGAGCATCCCCACTGTCGCCAGGACGGTCATCAGGGCCACGGCGGCCCCGGCGGTCCCCACCGCCTGGACGCTGACCGTCCGTGCGGCGACGGTCCAGTACAGGAAGCCGAGGACGCTGGTGACGGCCTGCGTGCCGACGAGGCCCGCGGACAGCTTGGCCACCTGCTGGAAAGCGCCGCTCACCGACACGGACCGCATCCGCGGGAGCAGTGCGCTCTTCACGCCTGACCACCCGGTACGCCGACGCGTCGCGAACGGTCGGTCATCGTTCGGTCGTCCCATCGGTCGCGGGGGTCCTAGCGCCCATGGTGACGGATCGGCCGGATCGCGGACGCTTCCTGCACAGGCAGGCGTGGACCGCGGCGGCGGTCGGCCCACCTGCCGCCCGATCCACCGACACTGGAACCATGAGGGGACCCGCGGACCACAGACCTGCCGGGGCGATCCGCCCGTGGTGAGGGCTCCGCGCGCGCCGCGAGTCCACCGGCGCGCGGTCGTCGTCGCAGGTGCGGCCGTGGCGGTGCTCGCGCTGCTCGTCGTCGTGCTGGTGGTCGCCGTCGTCCCCAGCCGGGGCGACTCGAGGTCGCTGGTCACCCGTGCCGGGACCCAGTTCCAGGTCGACGGCAAGCCGTTCCGGTTCGTGGGGTTCAACCTGTTCGATGCCGCCTCCACCCCGGCCTACACCTGCGCCTCCTGGCCGCGGTACACCGACGCCGAGCTGGACGAAGCCTTCCGCTACATGCACGAGCAGGCCGGCGCGACCGTGGTGCGCTTCTGGGCCTACCAGCCCTACACGCGGGGCGGGGCGGACTTCGCCGGGATCGACCGGGTTCTGGAGGCGGCCCGCGACCACGACATGCGGGTGCTCCCGGTGCTGGAGGACGGGCCGGGCTACTGCACCACCGGGCCGTCGGGCCAGGCCAAGTACGAGGTCGACCACGACACCTGGTACGCCAGTGGCTACCGCAGGCCCTACGGCGGCGCGACGCTGTCGTTCCGCGACTACGCCCGCGTGGTGACCGCCCACTACCGCGACGACCCGACCATCCTCGGGTGGTCGATGACCAACGAGGCCGAGACCTCCCGGCGGGGGGCGCGCGGCCAGTCCGGCCTGCTCGACTTCGCCCGGGACATGGCCCAGGTGATCAAGACCGCCGACCCGTCTCACCTGCTGACGGTCGGAACGCAGTCGAACAGCGCACCCGGGGCCAGCGGCACCGACTTCGCCCAGGTGTACGGGCTCCCGCAGGTGGACTTCGCCGAGGTCCACGACTGGGCCACGCGCGGCTCCGACACCGAGGCGATCCCGGGCGCGGAAGCCGACGGACGGCTCCCCGCCCCCGCCTCGCCGCGCTGCCAGGCGATCACTGCGCCGATCGCCTGCTCGTTCGCCATCGCCGGACAGGTCCTGGACAAGCCGCTGGTCGTCGGCGAGGCGGGGATCGCCGCCGACACCGACGACGAGCGGGTGCGCCGGGCGGACCTGCTCGGCGCGAAGATCGACGCCGCGTTCGCCAACGGCACCGCCGGGTACCTGGTCTGGCAGTTCAACAAGGTCGTCGACACCGAGCACTTCGACGTCCTGCCCACGGGCGATCCGTTGATCAGGCGGATGCGCGCGGTCGCCGAGGGCCTCACCGAGACCCCGGTGCCGACGGCGCCCGGCGCGTCCTCCCCGCCGTGACCGGCCCGGTCCTCGCCCGGTACCCGCGGTGACCCGCCTGGTCAGCTGGGGGCCGACCGGGCAGCGAGTCGCCTGATCGAGGCGGTGGCGGCGTAGGCCGAGCCGGTCGCCGCCAGGCCGCAGAGAATCGCGGCGGCGCGCCGCGCGCCGCCGGAACGCACCTCCTGCCACACCCGGGTCGTCACCAGTTCCCGGGCGTAGGCGGATTCGGTCCCGAGGCGCGTGCCGGCCTCCAGCGCGGTCAGGGCGGCCTTGGACCGGCCCTCGGCGCGGCAGCGGGCCACGAAGTAGGACAGCGTCGAGCGGGCCGGCGGCACGTGGTGGTGCACCACCGCGCCGGGCACCCAGCGGACCCGGGCGGTGGGGATCAGCCTGGCGAGCCGGATGCACAGCTCCGTCTCGTCCGCGCCGACCGGCTTCGCGCCGACCCGGCCCATCAGCTCGGAGAAGCCGCCGACCGTGTCGAACACCGCGTGCCGGATCACCATCGAGCAGCCCAGCGGGTTGCGGACGTCCGCGTCCTGCAACGGCTGACCGCGGTAGGAGCAGCCCACGACCCAGTCGAAGTCCGGCGGGAACCAGGCCGGGCGGCCGACCTGCCAGTCCGGTTCCGCCCAACCGCCGGCGACGGCGACCGCCGGCTCGGCGAACACGGCGACGAGCCGCTCGAGCCAGTCCGGCTCCGGAACGGCATCGTCGTCGAGGAACGCGATGAGGTCGGTGGTCGTGACCTCGATGGCGGTGTTGCGGGAACCGGACACCCCCCGCACGCCGGTGCTGGCGATGATCCGGGTGTCCGGGGCGGCGAACTGAGTCCGCGCGCGGGCGAGGACCTCCTCGTTGTGGTCGACCACGATCACGATGGCGTCGGGGCGCAGCGTCTGGGTGCGGACGGCGGCGACCGCCGCGGTCAACAGGTCCCAGCGGGTCCGCGCCCAGGTCGCGATCGTCACGGTCACCGTCGGCGACGGGCGGTCGTCGGTCTGTGTCACGGTGGGGAGCACCTCCAAGTGGCGCGCATCGGCCTCGACGCGGTTCCCGCGAGGTGCGGGGGGCGTCGGCTCGCAGCCGGGTGATCGTAGGCAGAACCGGGGAGTGGGGGAGATGGCGCGGCGAGCAGTGCACGCAGGACCGCGGGAACGGCGGCTGCGGGTTGTTCATGTGATCACCGCTCTCGGGACCGGCGGCGCTGAACGGCAGGTCGAGTACCTGGTCCGCAACCGCCGCCACGACGCGGAGGTGATCTGCCTGTACGAGGCGGGCCTGGTCGCCGGGACCGTCCGTGCCAGCGGCGTCCCGGTGACGGTGCTGGGCATGGCCGGCTGGCGCAAGCCGCTCGCGGTGGCCCGTCTGGTCCGTGAGCTCCGCCGCCGACGGCCCGACGTCGTGCACGTGCACCTGCTCAGCGCCCAACTGTGGGGGATCCCGGCGGCACGCGTCGCCGGCGTCCCGGTCGTGGTGTCCACCGAGCACTCGCTGATGACGGATTCCATCGAGGGGCGACCGGCCAGTCGACGGCTGCGCACGGTCTACCTGGGCCTGGCGGCGCTGGCCTCGTGCACGGTCGCGGTGTCGGAGCTGACGGCGGACCGGGTCCGGGGATGGGGGGTTCCGGCGCGGTCGGTCGTCGTCGTGGAGAACGGCATCGACCTGGACGCCAGCGCGTTCGACCCCGAGGGGCGCCGCCAGACCCGGACAGAACTGGGGGTCGGTCCGGGGACGGTCGTGGTCGGCGCGGTCGGTCGGCTGGAACCGGTCAAGCGGTTGGACCTCCTGCTGGACGCGGTCGCCCCGCTCGTCCGGGCGGGATCGGTCCAGGTCCTGGTCGCGGGCGAGGGCAGCCTCCGGCCCCAGCTCGAGGACCAGATCCAGCGACTGGGCATCACGGCTGGTGTCCACCTCCTCGGGGCGCGCGCCGACCTGGGTCCCGTCCTCGCTGCCATGGACGTGTTCGTCAGTCCGTCGGCGGACGAGACGTTCGGGATGGCCGTCGTGGAAGCAGCGGCCAACGGCCTGCCGCTGGTCTACGGGGAGTGCCCGGCGCTGGACGAACTGCCGGGGGACCCGGTCGGGCGCGGGTCGGTGCGCCTGCCCCGCGACGCGTCGCTGGAAACCCAGCGCAGGCTCATCGCCGACGCGGTCGCCGCTGCCCGACCCCGCGAGACCGTCGGCGCCGTCCCGCCCCAGCTCCGGGCGCGGTACGGCATCGGCGTGCTGCAGGACGCGGTGGACGAGGTCTACCGGTTCTTGCTCGCGGGCCGGCGGCCGAACACCTGACCGGAGGTGCCTGCCGCCCCGCGGGGCCGTCGCCGCTCCGGTCGTCCGGTCGTCCGGTCAGGACCTGCTGCGAGCGGACTTGAACTCGAGCTCTGCCTCGGCCAGCTCGACACCGATGGTGTCCAGCTCGTGGGTGCCGGAGCCGTCCAGGTCGGCCAGGTCGGCACCGTCGAACACGCCCGCGCCGGCGGAACTCGGGCGCAGTGCGTCCGGGAGCGCGGCGACGACGGCCCCGGCGACCGCTGCGCCGATCGAGGGCTCGTGCAGCGGGACGGCCGGGTCGTCACTGGTCGGGTCGGGGAAGACCGACCCGGCGAGCGGGAGCGCGGACGCGGTCCCGGCGCCGGAGGCCAGCCGCAGGGCGTGGCGTCGGCGCACGACCTTCTCCAGGGCGATGGTGCGCAGGACGCGGGCGCCGTCGCGGAAGGTGTTGAGGTTGCTCGTGCCGAACAGCCGCTCGAACTCGTAGGAAGCAACCTCCGCGATCTTCAGCTTCGCCGCGTGCACCCGAATGTTGATCAACGTCTCGACCTCGAACCCGTCGCCCCACAGGCGCTCGTTCGATCGGGTGCCCGCAACTCCGGGGTCCATGTCGAGGATCGGCAGGATCCGCCGCCAGAAGGCGTTGTACCCGTAGCAGAGATCGCTGTAGTCGGTGCCGTGCACGAGAGCGGTGACGCCGTTCAGGCGGCGGTTGCCCCATGCGCGCAGCGCGGTGATGTCGCCCGATCCACCGCCGATGGTGAACCGGCTGCCCTTGGCGTAGTCCGCCCCGGCCCGCAGGTGCTCCACGAAGTACGGGATCTCACCCGGGTCCATCGAGCCGTCGGCGTCGATCATCACGATGATGTCGCCGGTGGCCGCGTGGAAACCGCAGGCCAGGGCGTTGCCCTTGCCCCGACGGGTCTGGTTGACGATCTTTGCGTCAGCCCACAGTTCGCGGGCGGTGGCGACTGTCCCGTCGCTGGATCCGCCGTCGACGACGATGATCTCGAACACGTTCGCGGGCATGTGCCGGGCCAGCCAGTCGAGGTTCCGCTCCTCGTTCCGGGTCGGGACGACGACCGAGACAGTGGGCCCGTCCGGGTCCAGATCGATCCGGCGAGCAGTCGTGAGAATGCGGAGGAACGGTGAGACCGCCTCCGACGATCGATGACTGTCCGTGACCGACTCTGACGTCGACATGACCATCGGGGCGCTCCTCGTTGCTTGATCGCGATCAACAGATGGCGGTGCCGCGCGGGCGGGCTCCGTCATTGGACGCCAGCGCTACGCCGAGTGACTTCGAGAGGCAGTTTGCCGCGCGCCGGGAGGACCTTCAAGGGCATGTGGGCAACTCAGCGTCAATTCCACCTTGATCTTTGACTGGGCGTCACTAGTGATCTTTCTTTGTCTCGCGGTGGCGACGATCGCGCTGCTCGGAGGCCCATTGTCACTTGCAGTGACAATGGGATGACGCGTTCCCTGCCGGGCGCCGATCGCTCAGTGCGCGCGGCGAGGTACGTGCAGCTCGTGCAGCGGCGTCCCGCCCAGCGGGACGGTCGCCCAGTGCGCGCCGAACGTCGCACTGGACACGCGGCACGTCACGACGAGGCGGTGCGGGGTCTCGAGGAACACCGCCTCGAACCGGAGAGCATCAGTGCCGGTCCAGCCGCCGCTGACCGCGAGCGGGACGGTGCCCGACGCGCCGGTCGGCTCGGAGATCGCCCAGCCGTCCCCGTCAGCCGACGCCCGTACCCGGTGCGGGACGGCTGGTCGGGGCAGACGCGGCCGGCCGGCTGGAGATCGAGCTCCAGCCGGTCCTTCCATGCCCCCGTGGGTCGGCGGAGGCGGGGAGGATCGGGAGGGTCAGGGAGGCCATGCGGTCGGCCAGCGCCGTCGGCGCCGGCCGTGGCGGTCGGATCGGCTGCCGCCGGGCCGGCGAGGGCGGGCAGCAGTGCTCCCACACCATGTCCAGCCGCGCCGGTAGCCGTGCCGGGACATCAAGGACTGGAAGCCGTGGCCTGCTGCCAGTCCGCGGTCGGCTCACTCCCGTTGGCCACCTGGACGGTGGTGGCGTGCAGCCCGGTCAAGCCGATGTCGCGTACGGCGCCACCAGCCGGCGGCGACGACGTGTCCGTGCCGGGCGACGACCAGGCTGTGCGGCTCGATGTTCGTCGCGGCCTCGACGGCGTCGAGGAAGGTCGCGATGCCGGCGGCGTCGACGTTTGCGCCGACGGGGTGCTGACGGGCATGACTCGCTCGATCACCGCCGGAACGGTAGACGTCGTCCCGGGGGAAGATCAGCCGATGCGACGGATGCGCAACCCGGCGTTCCGGGACGCCCAGCGTGCCCACCTGCGCGACGACCACGTCGCGCCCGTCAACGCGCTGGTCGACGAACTGGCGACCAGGGGCCGTGGTTGGGTTCCGCACGTCGCCCCGGTGCACGGCGGAACGGGCGCCGGTCTGCTGTGGGTTGCCCGCGACCCGGGACCGAAGGTCGTTGATCCGGAGAACGAGAACCGCGGGTTCCTCTGCATCGAGAACGACGACCCGACTGCTGCGCGGGTCTGCGAGCTCTTGGAGGTCGCGGGGATCGGGGTGCGGGAGACCATGCCGTGGAACGCCTACCCGTGGTACATGAGCTAGGCACCGACCACGGCTCAGCTCCGAGACGGTGCTGAGGTCTTGGCGGAGTTGCTGGGCGTGCTGCCGAGCGCTCGGACGGTCATGTTGCTGGGAGTCGAAGCCCGCAGGTGTTGGGGGTACCTCGCCGCCCGGCACCCGCACGCAGTCGAGGGTCGGGCGGTCCTCGTGACCCGACACCCCGGCGCTCAGGCGTTCATCGGCACCTCGGCTCAGCGCAGTGCGTGGCGCGCGGAGCAGCAGCAGGTCTTCGTCCGGGCTCGGCAGCTGATGGACGGAGCTCCGTCGACGAGGTGATCGACTCGGGGCCAACGCTCGCCACCGCCCGGGTCTCGCCACCGCCCGCACCCGGCCGGGCCGACGCCGCCGGGCTAGCCTCAGACCCGGTTCACGACCGGCGCGTGGGCTCGGGAAGCGTCCGCGCCGCGTCCGGATCGGGCCTCTAGCTCAACTGGCAGAGCAGCGGACTTTTAATCCGCGGGTTGTGGGTTCGATCCCCACGGGGCCCACGTAGCGTCGAGAGAGCCCAGGGCGAGGTCGTCGTTGGAATCCAACGCGGTGCCCTCGGCGTCACGCACGGTCCAGCGGTAGACCGGCCGTGCCTCTTCGTCGCGTTGGCGGCCGAGGTAGCCCAGCCCCAGGGAGCCTTCGGAGCCGATGGTGTAGGTCTTGCTAGTCCGCTCACTGCTGCGCCGCCTCGTACTGCTGGCAAAGCGAGTTCGACGGTCGGCCAGATTTGACTTCCATGCACCTCACTGCGTGCCCAAGCGCCTGACGCAATCGGCTCGGATCTTTCATGTTGATCAAGCTAGGAGCTGTTGCAGTGAGGCGCAACAGGTAGCCGGGCATCTTGCCACTGCCATCAAAGGTCGATGTGGTCATTCCGTTCAGGTGAGAACACGAGGTGCTCGGGCGCTGAGCGGGAGCGAGCCCAGGCCTTGGCGTGAGCCTCGGTCGCGCCTTCCACCTCCTCCAGCCCGTCGTCGCTCTGCCAGGAGGCCCGCCACGTTCCATCACGGTCCTCCACGACGAACACCGTCCCTGTCCCCGGCCCTGGGGGCTGGACCGGAGGCTCCTCAGCGCTGACGGGGACGTGGGTGTAGTGACGAGGGAACGACATGGCCCGAGCATGCCACCAGGTCACGACACCAGGGCTCTGCAGAGCGCACCAGCCGTGCCACGGATTCGACACCGCTGCAGCTCACGGGCCACTGGGGACAGCAGGGGACAAGGGCTACCCCGAAATCCGTGGGTTGTGGGTTGTGGGTTCGATCCCCCCGGGCCCACGTCGTCGTCCCCGCCAGCCGGGTCCTCGAGACAGCACCGACGACGCTGGCCCGGACCTCTCTGCCGGCTCGCAGCTGGTTGTGCAGACGTGTCGAGCCTCTGGACAGCCGGGTGCTCGCGTGCTTGACTACCAATAGGTATTGGCTCAGAGAGGAGCGAGTATGAACACGAGACTTCCGGC
>CAXTBU010000017.1:46692-47357 GCA_964242885.1 uncultured Actinomycetales bacterium | reverse complement strand
CGGCAGCAGCCGGCGACCCCGACCGAGCGCAGGTCGTCGGGCAGCTCGGCGGTCAGCGCCAGCGCGCGGGCGTCCTGCAGGTGGGCGCTGACCGGGTCGTCCACGGCCTCGACGGTGATCGCGGAGCGGCCGGAGCGGACCACCTCGAGGACCGTCGCCGGCAGTCGCAGGCGGCGCAGCGACTCGGGCAGCCGGTCGTCGTGGCTGAACACGACCACCTGCCGGGTCGCGGCGAGCTCGGCGAGCACCCGCGCCAGCCCGTCGACCTTCGCGGGGTCCATCGCCTGCACCGGGTCGTCGAGGACGACGAACCGGAACGGGCTGGCGTCGGCGGTCGCCCGCGGCAGGAAGAGCGCCAGACCGAGCGCGTTGAACTCCCCCTGGCTCATCACCCCGAGCGCCGCGCCGGCGACGCCGTCGACGTTCACGTCCAGGGTCAGGTGCCGGCGGGTCGCGGCTCCGTCGAGCCGGATGCCGGCCAGCTCGACGCTGCTCTCCTGGCGCAGTTCAGCCCAGATCCGCGCCGACTCCTCGGCGAACGGGCGCAGCCGGTCCGCGCGCAGCGTCTCCCCCATCGACCGCAGCCAGGCCGAAGCCGCCTTCAATGCGGCCGCCGCCGGGGCGAGCGCCGCAGCGGTCCGGGCGGCAACGACCCACGTGGCGAC
>CAXTBU010000017.1:37031-46682 GCA_964242885.1 uncultured Actinomycetales bacterium | reverse complement strand
ACTCGGCGATCTCCCGCCACCCCGCGTCCCGTGCCGCCCGCTCGGCCGCAGCCGCGGGGCGCACCGCGGCGACGGCGGTCCGCAGCACTGGCGCGACAACCTCGACCCCGTCGGCCAGCGCGCGGGGGTCCGCGTCGGCGAGCGCCGCCCAGTCCTGCCAGGCGGTCACCAGCTCAGCAAGCGGGATGCCCTCGACCGGAGCGCCGGTCACCGCGGCCGGCACCGGTCCGACCAGTGCCCGGACGTCTGCGACCGCCTCTCGCTGGCGGCGGCTGACCGCCTCAGACTCGGCAGCGGTCGCCAGTAGCTGCGAGCGCTGCTCCGTGGCAGCGGCGCGCCACGCGGCGTCCAGCGCGCCGGACCCGCAGACCGGGCACGGGCCGTCGCCGTGGTCGCCGTGGTGGTCCAGCGCCGCACCGAGCAGGTCCGCGAGCCGCCCGGCGTCCAACGCCGCCGAGCCCTGCAGTCGGTCGACTGCATCCGTCGCCGCCCGCAGCTCGGCCGCGCGCCCCGCCGCTTCGGCGGGTGGACCGGGAAGCTCGGCCAGCGCGGCCAGCCGGGTGTCGTCGGTGTCCCCGGCCGTCCCGGTCGCGAGAGCGGCGATCGCGTCGAGGTCCCTGGCGCGGCGGGACAGCAGAGCGTCGACCTG
The DNA here is from genome assembly GCA_964242885.1 of uncultured Actinomycetales bacterium. GTDB lineage: Bacteria > Actinomycetota > Actinomycetes > CAXTBU01 > CAXTBU01 > CAXTBU01. The sequence goes on along the minus strand of CAXTBU010000017.1, from coordinate 46,033 downwards.
CGCGGCGCGGGGGTCGCCCGACCGCGCGAGCACCGCTCGCAGCTGGGGCAGCTCGCGCCTCGCCTGGCCGGCCTGCTCGTCGACCTCCTTGCCGGCCGCCTTGAGCCGGTCTTCGGCGTCCGTCAGCTGCTCGAGCCCGAGGATCGCCTGCACCGCGTCGAACATCGCGCTGGGCCGGTCGTCGGCGAGGGCCCCGAGCTCGGTCGGTGACAGGAACGGCCGGTAGGTGGTCAGCGCCGGTCCCCAGCCGGCGTCGTCGACCGTGGTCCGCGGCCGGCCGGCGACCTGGCGGGTCGCGGTCCCGTCGGCGAGCGCCGCGCCCGGCGACCAGCTGCGGTGCACGGTCGTGGGCCGGTCGGTCCCCGCCGCGTCGAGGACGACCGACACCTCGGTGGCGCACGACGCGTGCAGGTTGCGCCACCCGCTCCCGGCGGCCCGCGCTGCGGTGGCCCAGCGGCCGACGCCACCGGTCAGCGCCAGCTCGGCGGCCTCGGCGAAGCTCGACTTCCCCGAGCCGTTGCGGCCGGCGACGACGGTGAGCCCCGGACCCGCCGGCAGCGGCAGCGTCGCCGCCTCCCCGATGCCCCGGAACGCCGCGACCGTGACGGACCGAAGGAACACACCCGTCGCGACAGCGGCGGCAACAGGGCCACCGACCTCCGGTCGCGCCACCCGCCGAGGCCCCGATCCGGTCAGGGCTTCCACCGCGTCGTCGAGCTCGTCCGGGCCCTGGACCGCCGCGAGCACGACGTCCTGCGCGGCCTCGTCGAGCCCGGCGTCGCCGAGGCGGTCCAGCACCAGGTCGGAGAACGTCGCGGGCTCGGCCACGCCAGCAGTGAAGCGGATCCGACCGACCGGCGGGCTGGACCACGGAGACCGGGTGGGAAGTCGGCGGGCGGGTCACGAGTTGTCGCCGACATGCGTGCGGTTGGAGTTCTCGAGTTCGGTGGTCCGGAGAAGCTGCAGGTCGTGGAGGTTCCCGAGCCGCACGCCGGCGAGGGTGAGGTCCGGATCCGGGTGCACGCCGCCACGGTGAACCCGACCGACACCGGTCTGCGGTCGGGCGCCTACGGCACCGGCGGGCACGACGCGCCGTGGATCCCCGGGATGGACGCGGCCGGCGTGGTCGACGAGGTCGGTGCCGGGACCGACTGGCAGGTCGGCGACGAGGTCGCGGCTCTCGTGGTGCCGATGGGCCCGCACGGCGGCGCCTACGCCGAGCAGGTCGTCGTGCCCGCCGCATCGGTCGTCCGGCTGCCCAAGGGAGTCGACATGGTCGCCGGCTCCACCCTGCTGATGAACGCCCTGACCGCCCGCCTGTCGCTGGACGCGTTCGGTCTGCACGCCGGCCAGACGCTCGCGGTCACCGGGGCCGCCGGGAGCTACGGGGGCTACGTCGTCCAGCTGGCCAAGTCCGAGGGCCTGCGGGTCATCGCCGACGCCAAGCCGGCCGATGAGGAACTGGTCCGCGGTCTCGGCGCCGATGAGATCGTCGCCCGCGGCACCGACGTCGCCGACCGGATCCGCGCCCTCGTGCCGGACGGAGTCGACGGACTCGCCGACGGGGCGGTCCTGGACGCCGCCGTACTCCCGGCGATCCGTGACGGCGGGGCGCTGTCCACCGTCCGCGGCTGGTCAGGGCCGTCGGAGCGCGGGATCAGCGTCCACCCGGTCCGCGTCGGCGAGTCCGCACAGCGGACGGACCTGCTCGACCGGCTGCGCGAGCAGGTCGAAGACGGCACGCTCACCCTTCGGGTCGCGCGGACCGTCCCGGCTGCGCAGGCCGCCGACGCCCACCGTCTACTCGAGGCCGGCGGCGTCCGCGGGCGGATCGTCCTCGACTTCACCGCTTGAGGCGAGAGCGGGCGCGCTCGTGGTCGGTCGGGACCGCCCTGCGGTAGGGCGGTCATCTGAGACACGAGTATCAGCGGTCCGTCTTACGGTTCGTGCGACAGTTGGTGGATGGCTGAGACGATCACCTTCCGACCGGACGAGGACACGAGTCGCGCCCTGGCTGTCCTCACCGCCGACGGCACCCTGGTGTCTGCCGCCGTCCGGGCCGCGCTCATCGACGCGGCAGCTGCACGGGCGCGTACTCGGCTCCGGGCCGAGGCGGCCGACCTGGCGGCGGACGCCGAGGACCGAGCCGAGAACGTACGAGTCCTGCGGGACATGGAGGAACTCCGTGCGTGGTGAGGTCTTCCAGCTCAAGGCACCCCGCGACCGACGTGGCCACGAGCAGGGAGGAAGCCGGTACGCGGTCGTCGTGCAGTCCGACGATCTTCCCCTGTCCACGTGGCTCGTTGCGCCGACGTCGACCAGTGCGCGGGCCGCGACCTTCCGGCCCGAGATTGAGCTCGCCGGACAGTTCACCCGGGTGCTGGCAGAGCAGACGACGTCGATCGATCCCCACCGCCTCGGCACCAGCGCGGGATTCCTCACCAGTTCCGAGTTGCGGCGGGTTGACGCGGCCCTCCGGGTCGTTCTCGGCCTCTGAGCCCTCCTCCGCCGCCAACGGTCACCCGAGCGCTCGACCGACCGTTACGGCACGATCCCAACGATGACGGTCGCGTCACCTGCAGACTTCGACGAGGAACTACGGGCCGCCGCCGTCGCGTGGCTGGACCGCGTGTCCTCGATCGGCACTCAGACCGTCAGCCGTGGTCAGCTGGAGACCTTTGAGTTCCAGGGGGTACAGCGACGGCTGATCGGCACGATGCAGGGCATCTGGAAACCTCGTGATCTTCCCGCCGCGCTCAGCTTCGTGACCGGTTACACCCCACCGGGTGCCCGGCCGAAATACGAGGACAACGTTGGGTCGGACGGATTGTCTCGGTACAAGTGGGAGGGGACAGACCCTCGAAACCCCCGAAACGTGGCGCTTCGTCAGGCGATGGTGGACGGTCGACCGCTGCTCTGGTTCATCGCGATCGCACCTGGCGACTACTTGCCGCGGTACCCGGTGTGGCTGATCGGCGAGGAACCGACGAAGCAACAGTTCGTTGTTGCCGTCGACCAGGGCCAGCGCGCCGCCGTAACCGGTTCGGGCGATGAGGCTCAACGTCGCTACGTCGAGCGCCTGACCCGACTACGCCTGCACCAGCCGGTCTTCCGGTCGCGCGTCCTGTTCGCATACGGGAAGCAATGCTCTGTCTGTCGACTGCGGCATGTACCACTGCTGGACGCGGCGCACATCGTCCCGGACTCCGACCCCGACGGACTACCGGTCGTTCCGAACGGCCTGGCCATGTGCAAGATCCATCACGCCGCCTACGACGCGGACATCATCGGCGTCCGACCGGACCTGACTGTCGACGTGCGCGCCGACATCCTCGCCGAGATCGACGGGCCGATGCTCCGGCACGGGCTCCAGGAGATGCGAGACGTCAAGCTCCTGCTCCCCCGCGCGCGGGACGCCCGACCCGACGCCGTGAGGCTGGAACGGCGGTACGAGCAGTTCCTCCACGCCTCCTGACCGTCTTCACCGTGCGGGATCCACCGCCGGCATCCTCGGCGCCCTGGGGTCCGCGAAGTGCTGGCCCGGCCCGGCCCGGCGGTGAATCACGTCGTCACCCAGGAGGTCGTCCGGGAACCACGTCGGGTCGGCACCTGGCCCGAGCGCCGGGAGTCCGATGCACGTTCCCGACTCAGAGTCGTTGGCACCGGCCGCCGACTTCCTTCCCCGGGACGGCGGCAGGTGCGACGGTGAGACATGCAGACCGTGTTCGAGGCAGCGGGCGGGACCGACGGTTTCGTCCGTCTGGCCCGCGCCTGGCATGCCCGGGTGGTCGCGGACGGGGTGGTCGGCCACGCGTTCAGCCACGGGTTCCACCCCGACCACATCGAGCGGCTTGCCGCCTACTGGGCGGAGGCCCTCGGTGGTCCGGCCACGTACTCGGGCACGTGGGGTGACGAGACCGGCGTGGTGCGGATGCACAGCGGCAACGGGCAGCACGACGACATGGACCGTCGAGCGATCGACTGCTTCGACGGGGCTCTCGCCGACGTCGGCCTCACCGGCGACGACCAGCTCCGTCATGTGCTGCGCGACTACTTCGCGTGGGCCACCACCACGACGATGTCCCGCTTCCCCCAGTCCGCGGACGACGTCCCGGCTGGACTGGGCATCCCGCAGTGGTCGTGGGACGGGCTCGTCGGGACGACCGGGGCAGACCACGCCTGACTGCGCTCGACGTCGGCGAGAACCCGCGACTCACCAGGGCAGCGAGGCCCCGCGGGCGACCAGCGCCGTGGAGACGCCGCCGTCGTCCACGGTCTCCTGGGACGCGCCGAGGATCGCGACGCCGAGGACGAACAGCAGGAACAACACCTGCAGCAGGAACAGGACGACCGAGATGACCACGGCGGCGACGGCCCGTCCGTGTCCGGCCGCCTCGCCGCGACGGATGCGGGCGAGTGCGACGAGCCCGAGGACGAAGGCGGCCAGCCCGGTGAGGAAGCCGAAGAACGGGAGCAGCGTGACCAGCGCGAGGACGAACGCCGTCGTCGCCAGCGTCGTACTCCGGTACGGGGCGCCGGGCGGTTCGTAGGCGGACACGCAGGCCTCCAACGAGATGGACGGGCATCGGAACCGAGACCCTAGGTGGCTCCCGGCCTCCGGGGGCCGATGCCCGTCGGACACGCACCCGAGACTGGTGCTCTCAGGCCGCGCCGCCGAGTCCGGCGAGCAGCTCATCGAGGCGCTCGTTGCTCTCCCGGACCCCGTACTCCATCCCCGAGGCGACCATCGCGTCCCGGTCCTCCACCGAGGAGAACACCGAGGTCGAGCTCAGCCGGGTCCGGCCGTCGACCTCGGTGAGCTCGAGGATCTCCAGCGACACATGGCCGGGCGCGCCCTCGTACTCGAAGGTCTGCACGATCCGCTCCGGGGTCGGGTCGCCGTGGAACACGCCGTGGAAGCCGTGCTCCGCGCCGCCCGGGTCGACGGCGACGTAGCTCCACACGCCGCCGTCCCGGACCTCGAAGCGCCGGATCGTCGTGGTGAGCTGACGCGGTCCCATCCACTGCACGAACAGATCCGGCTCGGTGTAGGCGCGGAACACCAGCTCCCGCGGTGCCGCGAACTCCCGGGTCATCCGGACCTGGGACGAGCCCGGCTCGGCGGTGATCTGGGTGGTGTCGGTCATGACGGTTCCCTCTCCTCGGGCGGCTGCGGGGGCTGTCCCTGCAGCACGGCGAGCAGCTCGTCGAGCCGCTCGTGACTCTCCTGCCAGAACTCGCGGTAGTCGGCCAGCCACGTCGTCGCGTCCTGCAGCGGACCGGCCTCCAGGTGGCTCAGCCGCGCGGTGGCACGCCTGGTCCGGGAGATGAGGCCGGCCTGCTCGAGCACCTTCAGGTGCTTGGACACCGCCGGTTGCGACATGGCGAACGGGCTGGCGAGCTCGGCGACGGTGGCCTCGCCGTCGCGCAGCCGGGCGAGGATCGCCCGGCGTGTCCGGTCGGCCAACGCGCCGAACACCTGGTCCAGCTCGTCGTCCGACCACTTGATAACCACAGGGCTATAGAACCGTTCGGCGATGGAGTTGTCAAGACTCCGACACCAGCGCGGTGCGGTGAGCACTGGCGAACGCCGAAGCCCTCCCCCGGCACCGACCGATCCGGTCCTGGCTGGTTCGCTGTACGCCAGTGCTCACCCACCCATCACCGCCTGAGACGGAGTCGCGATGTCCCGCGTGCTGATCACCGGTTCCACCGACGGCCTGGGCCTGGCGGCCGCCCGGCAGCTGGCCGAGGACGGCCACGAGGTGACGTTGCACGCGCGCAGCGACGCCCGGGCCGAGGACGCCCGCGCGGCGCTGCCCGCGGCGAAGGCGGTCGTGGTCGGCGACCTGTCGAGCATCGCCGGCACCCGCGCGGTCGCCGAGCAGGCCGGCGCGGCCGGCCGGTACGACGTGGTGGTGCACAACGCCGGCATCGGCTCGCGGGAGCCCGGCCGGGTCGCGACCGCGGACGGCCTGGAGCGGCTGTTCGCGGTGAACGTGCTGGCGCCCTACCTGCTGACCGCCCTGCTCCCCCGGCCGGACCGGCTGGTGTACCTCAGCTCGGGCATGCACACCTACGGCACCGGGGACCTGTCCGATCTGCAGTGGGAGCGCCGCTCCTGGGACGGTGCCCAGGCGTACTCGGAGACCAAGCTGTTCGACGTGGCGCTGGCGTTCGCGGCGGCCCGGCGCTGGCCCGACGTCCTGTCCAACGCCGTCGACCCCGGCTGGATCGCCACCAAGATGGGCGGCGCCGGCGCCCCGGGCAGCCTGGCCGAAGGGATCGCCACCCAGGTGTGGCTGGCGACCAGTGGCGACTCCGGCGCCCGGGTCAGCGGCCGCTACTTCTACCAGCAGCGCGTGCAGCCGGCGAACCCGCTCGCGGTCGACGAGCAGCTGCAGGAAGCACTGCTCGCCGAGTGCGCCCGCCTGACCGGGACCGCCTGGCCCAGCTGACCCCGGCGGCGGAGGAGGTCAGCTGGGGCGCGACGACCGACACCGTGATCCGGACCGCGTTCGGCCCTGCGCCCGACTCGCCCAGGTCCAGCGTCGTGCCGCGCAACCGGGACGCAGCGACCGGGCGGCCGTCCACGGTCAGGGTCGACGCGTCCGCAACAGCCGACGAGCCGGTCCGCCACCCGGCCGGGACGGTCCGTGCCACCGAGACCGGCGCCGACGTCACCCCGCCGGTCACCGTCCCCGCCAGCGCTGACGTCCCGGGCCGCACCGCGATCCCGAGGTCGAGCCGCGGCAGGTCCCGGACGCCCAAGGGGACGTCGGCGACCCGCAGCGTCGCCAGGTCGAGCACTCCCCCGGCGGGCAGTGTCGCCGGCACCGTCAGCGTTCCGGACCACGTCACCGACACCGGCTTCCCGCATCCACAGCGGGCACGCCGCGGTCCACTGGCCGAACGGCTTGCTCGCCGACGACCTGCAACGCATCCGTAACATGTCGGACAGCCATCCGTAACGCCGAGGACCGTATGGTCCCGCCGCATGACCTCTCCCGCCCCTGCGGACGTCCACGAGCGCAGTGAGCTCAAGCGCTCGATCACCGGCCGCCAGCTGTACTTCTACGTGGTCGGTGACGTGCTCGGCTCGGGTATCTACGTGCTCGTCGGCCTGGTCGCCGCGGCCGTCGGCGGTGCCTTCTGGATGGCCTTCCTGGCCGGCGTCGTGATCGCCGCCGTCACCGGGCTCGCGTACGCCGAGCTGGTGACCAAGTACCCGCAGGCCGCCGGCGCCTCGCTGTACATCAACAAGGCGTTCCGCAACCCGCTCCTCACGTTCTTCATCACCATCTGCATGCTGTCGGCCAACATCGCAGCGGTGGGGTCGCTTGCCTCGGGCTTCGTGCGCTACTTCAGCGGGGTGGTGGGGCTGTCGGAGGAGTCGATCTGGGTTGCCACCATCGTGGCCCTGCTCTTCGTCGCCGTCATCACGGCCATCAACCTGATCGGGATCACCGAGTCCGTCGTGGTCAACGTCATCATGACCTTCATCGAGGTCAGCGGCCTCATCATCGTCGTGGTCATCGGCATCATCGCCCTGGTCACCGGCGTCAACTCCCCGGGCGTGCTGCTGGAGTTCAGCGCCGAGGGATCACCGGTCATCGCGGTGCTCGCCGGGGTGTCGCTGGCCTTCTTCGCCATGACCGGCTTCGAGAACGCGGCCAACGTCGCCGAGGAGACCATCGACCCGTCGCGGGCCTTCCCGCGGGCGCTGGTCGGCGGCATGATCACCGCCGGAGTGGTGTACGTCCTGGTCTCCATCTCCGCGGCCCTCGCCGTACCGATCGACACGCTGGCCGACCAGACACTGCTCGAGGTCATCCGCGCCGACCTGTTCTTCATCCCGGCCTCGATCATGTTGGTCGTCTTCGGACTGATCGCGACGATCGCCATCAGCAACACCGCACTGGTCACCGTGGTCGCGCAGTCCCGGATCCTGTACGGGATGGCCCGCGAGGACGTCGTGCCGTCGATCTTCGCCAGGATCCACCGCACGCGTCGCAGCCCGTACGTGGCGCTCTTCTTCGGCGCCTCCGTCGTCGCGGCCCTGCTGGTCATCGGAGCGGTCATCCGGAGCAGCCAATCCGGGCTGCCCGAGGAGGAGCAGCTCGACATCGTCGACCGCCTGGCCACGATCACCGTGGTGTTCCTGCTGTTCATCTACGCGCTGGTCATCGTGGCGTGTCTCAAACTGCGGGGACGGGACGAGACCTCGGAGACGTACCGGGCCAGCACCCCGCTGCTGATCGCCGGCATCGTCGGCAACCTCGCCGTTCTGCTGTACACCCTGATCGACGACCCGGGGGCGCTGTACTGGGTGGCGGGCCTGCTCGCCGTGGGTCTGGTGCTCTACCTCCTCCAGAAGTTCCGGGGCAACGGGCAACAACGCCCTCCGGGACCCGGGCGTGGTGACGCCGAGGTCGTCGAGCCGGCCCGTGCGAGCAAGGAGCTCTGACCCATGCACGTCATCGTTGCCACCGACGGCTCCCGGGCCTCGCTGGTCGCGGCCCGACAGTTCAAGTGGATCGCCGACTCCCGCGAGATCACCGACGTGACGGTCGTCGCGGTGGTGAGCCCGTACGCCGCGGTGCCGTTCGCCAACGAGCTGGGCGCTCAGCAGTCGACAGACCTCACCGAGCTGAGCTTCGCCAACGAGGCCGAGGTCGCCGTTGACGTGGTGGCCGCGGAGTTCGACGGGTGGGGGCCGTCCATCCACACGCAGGTCCGCAGCGGCTCTCCGGCTCAGGAGATCATCCGGGCGACGGAGGACGCGAACGCCGACCTGATCTCCCTGGCCGCGGGCAGCCGTGGTCTGACCGCGACGATCCTGCTCGGCAGCACCGCCTCCCGGGTGCAGCACTCCGCGCCGTGCCCAGTGCTGATCTGTCGCCCGACCCCGAACAGCGAACGCGCCACCGGCTGAGCGCGTCGTCGCCCCGGGCCGGACCGGGCACTCCGGGCCGGAGATGTCGCAGTGCCGATGCCAGCGC
>CAXTBU010000017.1:26432-36931 GCA_964242885.1 uncultured Actinomycetales bacterium | reverse complement strand
TGCACCGGGGCCGCCCCGGCCTTGGCCCGCCCGGCACCGAGGAGTTCGTGCAGGTCGATGCCGGTGGTCCGCTTGACGACCTCCAACGTCTCCTGCAGGTTCGCCCCGACCGATCGGGACAGCGCGCCGGCACCGTCGTTGGAGATGACCGTCAGGTCGGTGATCGACGCGATCGGCGCGGCGAGGGCGGCCGCCACCTTCGGTAGGACGTCGACCACCAGCTGGGCCCGGGCCGCGTCGCCGTACTGCTCGAACGCCGCCGCCAGCGCCGTGCGGGCAGCGCCCTCGGCGGCGCCGCGGGACCGGATCGCCTCCGCCTCGGCCGAACCCTCCAGTCGGGTCGCGTCCGCGCCGGCTGTCCTGCGGGCCAGTTCGGCCTGCGCGGCACGTTCCGCCGCCCGGCCGCCGGCCTCCGCGCCCCGCTCCACCCGGACGGCCTCCGCGGTGGCGGCCCGCTCGACCCGTCCGCCGTCGGCCTCGGCGGTCAGCGTGACCCGTTCGGCGTCGGCCTGGGCGGCGGCGATCCCGGCCTGCTTCTGTGCCTCGGACCGGAAGATGGCCGCGTTCCGCTCCCCCTGTGCCACCTGCTCGGCCTCGTAGCGGCGGGCATCGGCCGGCTTGCGGACCTCGGCGTCGAGCTGGCGCTCGGTCAGCGCGGCCTGTCGCTGGGCCACCTGCTCCTGCTGGGTGAGGACCTCCTGGTCTCGCTCGGCCTTGGCGAGTGAGCCGGCCGCGTCGGCCTCCGCGTTCGCCCGGTCCGTCTCGGCCTTGAACGTGGCCTGGCGCAGCGAGAGCTCCTTCTGCGCCTCGGCGACCAGGGTCGCCGCCCGGCTCTGCGCCTCACTGGCCTCCCGCTGCGCGTTCGCCTCGGCGATTGCCGCGGTGCGTGACGCCGACGCCGCCTCCGGCCGACCCAGGTCGCGCAGGTAGTTGCTGTCGTCGGTGACGTCCTGGATCTGGAAGGTGTCGAGCACCAGGCCCTGGTTGTTCAGCGAGGACTCGCTCTCCTCGGCGACCTTCGCCGCGAACGCCACCCGGTCGCGGATGATCGCGTCGACGGTCAGCGTCCCGACGATCGACCGCAGCGATCCAGCGAGCACCTCTCTCGTGAAGCCCTCGATCTCCTGCTGCTGGCCGAGGAACCGCTGCGCGGCCGCGCGGACCGCGTCCTCCGTACCGCCCACCTTGACGATCGCCACCGCGTCGAGGTTGAGCCGGATCCCCTGCTCGGACACGGCTCCCCGGATCTGCACGGGGATGCTGCGGCTGGTCAGGTCCATCGTGTGCGCGCGCTCGAGGAACGGCTTGACGAACGTCCCGCCGCCGATGACGACCCGCTGGCCGGCCAGGTCCATCGTCTCCTCGCCGGTCTGCGGATTGCGCACCGGCCGGCGTTTGCGGCCCACGACCACGAGCGCCTCACTCGGCGCGGCGACGCGGTAGCGCCGGACCAGCAGCAGGACCGCGATCAGGACCACCACGATCACCAGCACGAGCGCGATCAGCGAAATCGTGAGCTCCATGGGGCATTCCTCCCGGGTGCGGCCGTCCACCGCACACGCGGCGCGACGCTACCGGCGGCGGCCGTCCGCGGGGCGGCCTCGCGCCGACCGGTGGATCAACCGTCTCGACGCCAGCGGCGGCCCACAGGTCGGACGTTCTGCACGGAGGGGAACCGCACGGACGTCGCGGTCAAGGGAGCCACCGTGCAGCCGTGCTCGACGGCGACGGCGGCCTTCGCCTGGTCGAGGAGGCCGCCGGAGATGGACGACGTGGTGCGCACGATGTCGACGCTTTCGGATCACCGCATCAGGCTGGCCTCGGCAGTGTGTCGCCGACGGCGCGATCGGCGGCCTGTGCGGCGACCGCTCGGACAGCGTCGTCGCGGCCCTGGCCGACGAACCGGCGCACGGACGGGTCGAGGTCCGTCCGGGCGAGGAAGGTCTCGGTCAGCTCGACCAGCGCCGGCGACGCCAGTGCGGCCGGGAACATCCGGGTCAGGAAGTCCGTCGCCGTCCCGGACGTCGCGCGGCCCCAGACGGTCGCCGCCTCGGCGAACCAGCGCTCGACGAAGCCGTCGAACACCGCGGCGTCCGCGGGCGACCAGAACGTGCGCATGACTGCCGTCCGCGCCGTCCCGCTCGTGTCCGGGCTGTCCACCGCCACCGCCCACGCCTTCTCCTTCGCGGCGCGGTCCGGTCGCGCCGCCGACACGGCCGCCGCACGCTCCTGTCCCGCGGTGGTGGGGTCGCCGGCCAGCTCCGCGTCGATCGCGGTCTCGTCCGCCCGGCCCAGTCGGGCGAGCCCGGTCAGCAGCTGCCACCGCAGGTCGGTGTCGACGACCAGCCCGGGCGGCCCGAGCGTTCCGTCGAGCAGCCCGGACAGCAGGGCCGCGTCCTCGTGGCCGGCCGGCGACGCAGCGATCGCCCGGACCAGCAGCAGCTGGACGTCGGACCCCGGCTCGGCGTTCGCGAGCAGCGCTCGCAGACCATCCGCCCAGCGCGACCGCACCCGGCTCCGGCCCGCCGGGTCGGTGTACCGCCCGACCGCGGTCGCCGTCTGCCCGCACAACGTCTCCACCGTGCTCGCCTGCGACTCGGTGGCCAGCCCGCGCAGCACCAGGTCGACCCAGGCCGACGCCGGGAGCTCACCGTCGCGGGTCATGTCCCACGCCGCTGTCCACACCATCGCCCGGGCCAGCGGCTCGGCGAGGCCGGCGATCGAGGTCGCCAGCGTGGCCAGTGACCGCTCGTCGAGGCGGGCCTTGACGAAGGTCAGGTCGTCGTCGTTGAGCAGCACCAGGTCCGCGACCGGCGCACCGACCAGCTCCGGCACCGTCGTCAGCGGGCCCTGCACGTCCAGCTCGATCCGCCCGGTGCGGACCAGCGCGCCGCTGCCGCTCGGCTCCGGGGCGAACAGCCCCACCGCCATCCGGTGCGGGCGCAGCGTCGGGTGGTCCGGAGCAGCGCTCTGCTCGATGGCGGCGGCGGTGTACCGGCCGTCGGCCACGGTGGTCCGCAGGCGCAGGGTGTTGACGCCCGCGGTCCCCAGCCACGCCGCCGCCCAGTCCGCCAGCGGCCGACCGGAGCTGGCCTCCAGCGCCCGCAGGAGGTCCGCGAACTCCGCGTTGCCGTAGGCGTGCTCGGCGAAGTAGGCCCGCAACCCCGCCAGGAACGGCTCCTCCCCCACCCAGGCGACCAGCTGCCGCAGCACCGACGCGCCCTTGCCGTAGGTGATGCCGTCGAAGACGCTCTCGGCGGTGTCCAGGTCGACGACGTCGGCGGCGATCGGGTGGGTGGAGCTGAGCTGGTCCGCGCGGTAGGCGTATCCCTTGTCGTTGGCGAACTCGACCCAGGCGTCGGTGAACCGGGTCGCCTCCGCCGCGGACCAGTAGGCCGCCCAGTCCGCGAAGGACTCGTTGAGCCACAGGTCGTCCCACCAGCGCATCGTGACCAGGTCGCCGAACCACATGTGCGCCATCTCGTGCAGCAGCACGATCGCGCGGACGGCGTGGGCACTGTCGCTCTCCCGGGACCGGAAGAGGAAGTCCTCGGTGAACGTCACGCAGCCCGGGTGCTCCATCGCGCCGCTGTACTCCGGCACGAACACCTGGTCGTAGCTGGTGAAACCGTAGGGAGTGGCGAACCGGTCCTCGTAGTGGGCAAGGCCCTGCCTGGTGAACGTGAACAGCTCGTCGGCGTCCAGGTGCCCCGCCAGCGACTGCCGGCACAACCAGCCAAGCGGTATCTCCGCGGCGGCACCGGTGTACGTGTCGGTGACCCGGTGGTAGGGGCCGGCGACCACGGCCAGCAGGTAGGTGGCGATCCGCTCCGTCGGCGCGAAGTCCCATCGCCGCACCCCGCCGCCGGCTGGAGCAGTGCTCGCACCGGCCGGGGGCAGGTCCACCGGCTCCGGCGTCGCCGCGTTCGACACGACCGTCCAGTCGGCCGGGGCGGTGACGTGCAGCACGAACGACGCCTTGAGGTCCGGCTGCTCGAAGCAGGCGAACACCCGCCGCGCGTCGGCCGCCTCGAACTGGCTCCACAGGTAGGTCCGGTCGTCCACCGGGTCGACGAACCGGTGCAGTCCCTCGTCGCTGCGCATGTACGCGCACTCGGCCTCGACCACCAGCTCGTTGGCGGCGCGCAGACCGTCCAGCCGGATCCGGCTGTCGGCGAACACCTCGCCCGGGTCCAGCGCCGTCCCGTTCAGCGACACCGACCGCACCGCCGGCGCGACCAGGTCCGCGAACGTCGACCCGCCGACGTCCGAACTGGCGAACGTCACCACCGTCCGGGAACCGAAGCGGTCCGGCCCGCCGGTCAGGTCCAGCCAGATCTCGTAGCGCTGCACGGCCAACACGGCGGACCGGGCAGCTGCCTCGTCCCGCGTCAGGTTCTGTCCCGGCATCTGTCGGATGCTGCCACGCCGGGTCGTCCTCGTCCGCGCCGGGCCGCCCCTCGAGGGGCGGCCGCCCGGCTCCCCGCCTAGACGGCCTGCACCGCCGCCTCGGACCGGGCGACAGCCTCGGTACGGACGGTCGGTTCCGCCGCGTCGGCCCGCGCGGCGCGCCGGCCGCGGGTCAGGCCCACCAGGGCGACGAGGCCGGCGACGTTCAGCGCGAGCACGACCACGGCCATCGGCATCGCCGAGCGGCCCGACCCGAGCCCGGTCAGCGGCGAGGTGACCGCCTGCAGCGCGAACTGCGCCACGCCCATCAGGGCCGTCGCCGCACCGGCGTTGTCGCCGTGCCGGCTCAGCCCGAGGGCGGTGGAGTTGGGGAACACCAGGCCCATGCCGGCGACCAGGGCGAACACCCCGGGCAGCACGAACGCGAACGGTGCGGAGACGAGCAGGGCGGCGACCAGCAGCACCGAGCCGCCCACGGAGATCGTCATGCCCGCCATCAGCAGGGCCGCCGGCCCGACCCGGCTGACCAGGTGGCCACCGACCTGGCCGAGCAGGATCAGCCCCGCCGAGTTGACGCCGAACAGCAGGCTGAACTGCTGCGCCGACAGCCCGTAGACGTCCTGGAACACGAACGGGGAAGCCGCGATGTAGGCCATCAGCGCCGATGCCCCGAGTGCACGGCCGAGGGTGTAGCCCACGTACACCCGGTCCCGCAGCAGGCCGGCGAAGCTGTGCGCGGCCTCGGGAACGCTGGGCGCGCGCCGCCTGGCCGGCGGCAGGGTCTCGGGCAGTCCGCGGACCGACGCGAGCAGGGTCAGTCCCCCGACGACCGCCAGGCCCACGAACAGCCCGCGCCAGTTGGTCGCCAGCAGCAGCTGCCCGCCGACCACCGGCCCGAGGATCGGCGCCGCCCCGTTGGCGAGCATGAGCACGCTGAACAGCCGTGCCGCCGCGGCGCCGTTGGCGCGGTCGCGGACGATCGCGCTGCCGGTCACCATGCCGAACGCGCCGGCCGCACCCTGCAGCACCCGCAACGCGATCAGCACCTCGATCGTGGGGGCGAAGGCGCAGGCGAGGGTGGCCGCGGTGTAGACGGCCACCCCGACGAGCAGCGGCCGGCGGCGGCCGTAGGCGTCGCTGAGCGGGCCGGCGACCAGCAGGCCGAGCGCGAACCCGACCAGGCACCCGGTGATCGTCAGCTGGGCGAGCGCCTGCGAGGCGCCGGTCTCCCGCTGGATCTCCGGCAGCCCGGGCAGGTAGAAGTCCAGCGACAGCGACGGCACCGCGGTCAGGGCGCCGAGCAGCACCACCAGGGACAGCGGCAGCGTGACCCGCGACGAGGTGCGGTGGGGCGGTTCCGCGGGTGGACGCGGGCCGACCGCTTCCGGCGGGCGGTCGGCAGCCGGGCGAGTGGGGGCGGTGAGAACAGAACTGGACATGGCGGGGAGCGGCCTTCCGCGGGGGCGGTCGGGGTCCGCGGGCGCGTCGACGGGTCCACAGTGGTGCGAGGTTCGATCGTTAAGCTAACGAACAACCTACCGGGTCGGGGTGCGACACGCCCGGACCGGCCGGTTCGGGTCCCACCATCCGGACACCCGACGGGTGTCTGCTACCAAGAGCGGTGGCCGAGACGAGCGCAGCCCAGCTGGCGGGACTGGTGCGCCTGGCGGTGCTTCGCCTCAACCGGGCGCTGCGCGCCAACCCGGCGGACGCGGTCGTCACCCCGGCCGCCCGGGCCGCTCTCGGCACCCTGGCCGCGCACGGTGCGATGAGCCCCGGCGAGCTGGCCCGGCGGGAGAACGTCCGGCCGCCGGCGATCAGCCCGGTGCTGGCCTCGCTGGAACGCCAGGGCCTGGTGGAGCGCCGGCCGCACCCGACCGACGGGCGCCAGTCGGTGATCGAGCTCACCCCGACCGGCGCTGCGCTGGTCGACGAGATCCGCGACCGCGAGGCGTGGCTGGCGTCCCGGATCCGGGACCTGTCCGAGCGCGACCGGCACACGCTGCTGCGGGCGTTGACGATCGTGGACCGCCTCACCGAGCCCTGAGCCGTCGCCCCACCGGGTCCGCGGTCCGCCGGCTCACCCGCGGGGCGGGGTGAGCCACACGTTGACGGCGTCGATCTCCGTCAGCCAGGCCCGGACGGGGTCCCCACCCACCAAGGTCCCGCTTCCGTCGACGTCGAACGGCGAGTCCATGAGGTCGCCCGCTGCACACCGGAGCACCGCTCCGGAAAGGTTCGACCCGCTGAAGCTCGTCAGGTCGAGATGGGCGCCGTCGAAGACCGCCTCACGCAGGTCGCACTCGTGGAACGAGGTGTGGGTCAGGTCCGTCCGCATGAGGACGGCCCCCCGAAGGTCGCACCGGTAGAGGAAGCAGCGCATCAGTGTCGCGTTGGTGAACACCGCTCCCGGCGCGTCGCACTCGATCACCTCCGACTTCGCGAACTGCGCGTAGGAGAGGTCGGCGCCAGCCATCGCACACCCGCCGACCGTCGAGTAGGGCACCTGGAGTCCGGCGGCGCGCACGCCGGTCAGGTCGCACTCGGAGACGAACGCGTCACTGAGATCGACGTCCGACAGGTCCGCGCCCCGCATGTCCAGGTCGGTGATGGTTGCCCCCGACAGCTCACCCGCCGCAGCCGCCTCGGCCGACACGTAGGCGCCGAACAGCTCAGCCGCCCGGCCGTTCACCCGGCAGCCGGCGTGAGCATGACGTTGACGCCGTCCATCGCCCTGAGCCACTCACGGATGGGATCCCCGCTGACCGGCCCGCTGCCGTCGATGTCGAATCCGGTGTCCAGCACGGTGCCCTCGGACAGCCGGAGCACCGCGCCCGCCAGCTTCGACCCCTCGAAGTCCGCTGCGCGCAGGTGTGCGCCGTTGAACACGGCGCCCCGCAGATCGCAGTCAAGGAAACCGGTACGGCTCAGGTCGGTCCGCGAGAGGTCGATCCCCCGCAGATCACAACGAAGGAAAGTTGTACGGACGAGCGCCGCGCCGACGAAGATCGCTCCAACGGCGGAACACTCCTTGATGTCCGACTTCCCCAATTGTGTGTGAGAAAAGTCTGCTCCGTCGAGTGTGCAGCCCCGGAGTTCGACGTAGGGCATCTGCACCCCGACAGCACGTACTCGGGTGAGGTCGCACTCGGACATGAACGCTTCCATGAGATCTGCGTCCGAGAGATCCGCACCGCGCAGATCCAGGTCGAGGACGCTGACCCCGGTCAACTCGCCCCTTGCGGCCAACTCAGAGGACGTATAAGCACTGAACAGCTGGACCGCCCGCTCGTTCACGCGGTGTACCCGTTGTCGAGCCGGACACCACAAGACGCCGCGGTCACGGGTACCACAGCACCTGATCGAGCTGTCCGGCCGCTTCAAGGGCCGCACGCAGAGCCGCAACGTTGGCGGGCGTCAGACTGCGGGTATCGAGGATGACGCTGTTCTTCGCCCCCAGCTCCTTGGCGACGCTCCTCATCGAGTCCTCGACTGTGAAGTGCCCGCGTCGGCCCGGATACTGATCGTTGAACGCCTTGATGTCCCAGGCACGCCCCTCGGCATCGATGAACTCGGCGTCGCCGCTCTGGTCACGGACGATCGGGCCGGGCAGGTCGCCGCGGTGCTCCAGGGCCTGTCCGACGCGCGCCTCTTCCGGCTTGGCCCTCTTCACGGCCGGGTCCCACTCGAGTTCCTTCGTCCGCGGCGAGTCCGGGTCGAAGCGGTAGCCGTGCGCGTCCGGCGGCTCGGTGCGCGGCCCGTACGGCTGGCCGGTGGCCGGGTCCTTGTCCGAGCGCCGCGTGACGCGGCCGAACCACTCCTCGATCTGCCTGCGGATCGCCGGGCCGAAGCGTTCGGCCAGCTTCGCCAGCGCCTTGCCGCCGAGCTTGAGCAGGGCCCCGCCGACCACCGCCGTCCCCAGGCTCCAGGCCAGGCCCAGCATCAGCCCGTTGCCGTCGATCTTGCCCTCGCCCCAGTCCACCGCCGTGTCGAGGGCGTCGCCGAGGCCCCACAGGGCGAAGCCGGCCACTATCAGCGCGCCGGCCGGGACCTCCCCGAGCCAGCCGATGCCGAAGCTGAAGAACCCGGCGATGAAGCTGAGCGCCGCCAGTGCGGCGCCGATGATCACCAGCGCGATGCCGACGATGCGCATCACGTCGGCGATCACCCGCAGGACGCCGGCGTGCTCGGCGAGCCAGCCGCGCAGGGCCGCGCCGTGCTCGTCGATCCAGTTGCCGGCCTTCTCCCAGTGGTCGCTGAACCAGTTCTGGCCGGCGGTCGGGCTGCGCCGGCCGGCCTCACGCACCCGTTTGGCCGCACGAGACGCCGCCTCGCGGATCCTCGACCCGATGCTCGCGGCGACCCCCAGCTGGTCGGACCACTCCGACTGCAGGCCGCCGACCCGCGCGTCCGCCGCCGACCTCGCCTCCTCGTAGCGGCCCTGCGCCTCCGGATCGGCCTCCTTCGCCGCGTCGTCGGGCTCCTTCAGGCCGTCGCGGGCACCGCTGGCGGACACCAGCCGGAAGTGGATGCTCTCCGCCTCCGCCCGGACGCCGGCCATCCGCCGCTGCGCGGCCTCCAGGTCGTCGGCGAAGCCACCGAGCGCGGCCGCGACCTCGCCGAACGCCCCGTGCGCCACGTCCAGCGGCGGCGGGATCTCCGCGACCCTGGACCGGTACAGCTCGCCCTCCGAGCCCACCCAGGAGCCCGAGTCCAGCGACCGGACCCCCGAGGCGGCGTCCGCCGCGACCGTCGCGAACCGCGAGTAGGACCGGCCGGATTCGCGGACCGCCGCCGGGTCGCCTTCCACGGTGAAGGTCTCCCCGGGGAAGTCGAACACCGGCACGGGGTCCTCCTGCAGCGGGGGCGGCACCCGTGGTCGGCGGGCGGCGTGGGCGGCGGTGCGGTACGAGCAGGTGTCGACCCACACGTACCAGAGACCGCCGTGGCCTTCCAACCCGGCGGCCGGCGGGTGGGGACCGCCGGGGGCCGGCGTCACTACCGTGGAGGTGTGCACGGTGAGTACAAGGTTCCCGGCGGCAAGCTGGTCGTCGCCGACGTGGAGGTCACCGACGGCCGGCTGTCCCGCGTCGCCGTGTCCGGCGACTTCTTCCTCGAGCCCGACGACGCGCTGGAGGTCATCGACCGGGCGCTGACGGGCCTGCCGGAGACGACCAACGGGGCGACGCTGACCGCCGCGATCGAGGGCGCGCTCGGCCCCGGCGTGACGATGGTCGGGTTCTCCCCCGAGTCGGTCGCCGTGGCGGTCCGCCGCGCGCTGGGCCGCGCCACCGGGTGGGCGGACCACCGCTTCGAGCTGGTGGACTCCGGGCGCCAGCACCCGGCGATGCAGATGGCGCTGGACGAGGTGATCGCCCGCCAGGTCGGTGACGGCGAGCGCCCGCCGAGCCTGCGCATCTGGGAGTGGGCGTCGAACGCGGTGATCATCGGCTCGTTCCAGAGCCTGTCCAACGAGGTCGACCTGGCGGCCGCCGCGCGCCACGACGTCACCGTGGTCCGGCGGATCTCCGGCGGCGGCGCGATGTTCGTCGAGCCCGGGAACACGATCACCTACTCCCTCTACGTGCCGGCGAGCCTGGTCGAGGGGCTGTCGTTCCAGGCCTCCTACGCCTTCCTCGACGACTGGGTGCTCGGCGCGCTCGCCGACGTCGGCGTCAGGGCCACCTACGTCCCGGTCAACGACATCACCAGCCCGGGCGGCAAGATCGCCGGCGCCGCCCAAAAGCGGCTGGCCAACGGAGCGGTGCTCCACCACGTGACCATGGCCTACGACATCGACGCCGCCAAGATGCTCCAGGTCCTGCGGATCGGCCGCGAGAAGACCTCCGACAAGGGCATCGCCAGCGCCGCCAAGCGGGTGGACCCGCTGCGCAGCCAGACCGGACTGTCCCGCGCCGAGGTCGTCGCCGCGATGGTCGACCACTTCCGCCGCCGGTACGGCCTGACCGAGGTGTCGCTGGACGAGGCGACGCGCGCGGAGTCGCAGCGGCTGGCCGCGGCCAAGTTCGCCACCGACGCCTGGACCGCCCGCGTCCCCTGACGCCGTGACGCCGTGGCGCCGCCCTGAC